>JBKPCH010000218.1:0-18346 GCA_046727275.1 Candidatus Dormiibacterota bacterium | reverse complement strand
GGCTGGAGGAGTCGGATGCCGCCGGCTCCGCGCCCGCCATGCTGGCCGCCCTGCAGGCGGAGCTGGGCGAGCGCCGCCGGGGATCGGCCCCGGTCGAGCGCTGGACCGACGCCGTGGTCCAGTGGGCCGCCCACCCCGGGGCGGCGGCGCTGGACCAGCTGGCCGAGCACGTCGGGCTGGGCGAGCGCCACCTGCGCCGGCGGGTCGAGGAGCGGTTCGGCTATGGCCCGGCCACGCTGCGCCGGGTGCTGCGCCTCCAGCGGCTGCTGGCGCTGGCCGCAGCGGATTTCGCCGAGCGATCGACGGGTGGTGCCGGGGGCGATCGCAGTCGGTGCAGTCCGGCGGTGCGGCACCCCTCGTCCCTGGCCGAGCTGGCGGCCGCCGCCGGCTACGCCGACCAGGCCCACATGACGCGCGAGTGCCGGCGCCTCACCGGCCTCACGCCGCTCAGCCTGGTCGCCCGGTGGCGGCCAGGTGGTGCCTGACGAAGTCCAGGACCTGGCGCCAGGCGTCCTCGGTCGCCTCGCGGTGCTCGGCGAACGTGCGGTCGAAGAACGAGTGGGGCGCGCCCGGGTAGACCACCATCCGGTGCGGCACGCCGGCCTCGGTCAGCTCGGCGTCGAAGCGCTCGAACTCCTCCGTCGGCGTGAAGTCGGCGCCGGCGACCAGCAGGAGCAGCGGGTCCGCCATCCGGGGCACGACGTCCCTGACGCGGGCCGGGACGCCGTAGAAGCCGATGCAGCCGGCCAGGCCCAGCCCCGCGGCGGACTGGCGCCACGACTGGGCGCCGCCGAAGCAGAAGCCGACCGTGAAGACGGCGCGGACGTCGCCCATCTGCCCCGAGCGCAGGAACTCCACGGCGGCCCGCACGTCAGCGGCCACCGTCTCCGCCGTGATCTTCTCCAGGTGCGAGCGGAACGGGAAGCTCTCGTCGCGGGGCTCGTCTCCGGCCGTGCGCCCGAAGTAGTCGATGGCCACCGCGTCGATCCCGGCCTCGGCGAACCGCTGGGCCAGCTCCTCGTAGAAGTGGTGCAGGCCGCGGACGTCGGGCATGACGACCATCCCGGCCCCGGTCGGCCGCTCGGCGCGGGCGAAGTAGGCCAGGAGGCGGGTGCCGTCCCCGGCCGTCAGGTGCAGGTCGCCCTGGTCTGCCGCGGCGCCGCCGATGGGTGGCAGCGGTGGCCGGGCGTCGTCGGTGTAGCACATCACGGCTAATGTTCTGCCATGGAGATCGAGAGCACCAGCTACGGCGCTGCTGAGGTGGCGGGATTCCTCGACGACCTGGTCGACGTCGATCGCCGGGCGCTGGTCCGGCGCCTGGAGACGGCGTCGGAGCGGCTCGGGGAGCTGGCCGGCCGGGTGTCCGGCGACGATGTCGCCCCTCCAGGCCGGTGGACCGCCACGGAGGTGCTGGCGCACATCGCGGTGCTGTCCAAGTTCTACGGCGTGCTCGGCTACCGGATCGGCAGCGGCGCCCTGAGCGAGGTCGACCTGCTGGGCCAGGTGCACCTGCGCGACGTGGTCGGCCAGCAGATGGCGGAGCGGCCGCCGGCCGAGCTGGCGGCGATGGCGCGGAACGACCACCGGCGCACGCTGGACTGGCTGCGCTCGGCCCCGGCTGCCGACCTGCGCCGGCGCTGCGCGGTCGGCGACGGCCGCTGGATGACCGCGGAGGAGGTGATCCGCCTGCCGCTGACCAGCCACCTGGAGCAGCACGTGCTCCAGCTCGAGGAGGCGCTGGGAGACTAGCCGGCTGGCGAGTCCGGTGAGCCGTGAGCGACGCGGTACAGCTGCTTCGTCAGCCTGACCTGGGCCAGGTGCTCCTCGGCGTGGCCGTAGCCCTGGAGCACGACGGTCAGCCCGCTCGCGGGCCGGCCGGCGGGCGGCCGCCGGCGCTCGGCCAGCAGGTCCTCCACGAACAGCCCGCCGCGGCAGCGCTCCAGCTCCCGCTCCGCGTCCTCGAGGCGCGCCACCAGCTCGGCGGCGGTCGTCGGGGCGACCCCGAACTCCGACTCACGGTCCCGCTCGTGGGCGCCGCCGGCCAGGGCGGACAGGTGGGCCCGCGTCGCGCCGATGACGTGCAGGACCAGGTTCGCGATCGGGGTCGTGTCGGGGGCGGGCCGCCAGGCGAGCTCCGCGCCGTCCAGCCCCTCGACCTCGCGGCGGAGCTCCTGGTACACGCGCTGGAACGCCTCCACGACGTCGGAGCCGACCGTCACGGACGTGCAGTATGCCGTCAGGGCGGCGGCAGCGGGCCCCGCGGGTCCAGGTCGGTGCGCAGGCGGTTCAGCGCGCTCATCAGGTCCATCCAGCCGCTGAACGAGAGCGGGTCGGGGTCGTCGGGGAGGCCGATGGAGCCGCTGGGCGAGTCCTGCCCGTCCAGGCGCACGCGGAGGATGAACGTGGCCGTCGGCGCCGCACCGCCGCCCTCGGCTGGCTCCGCCTCTCCCATTCCCGGAGCATGGAGGGCGTCGTGCGAGGCTGCCCTCCGGGACTTCACGGACTTTCGGGGCAACTTCGGGTCAGGTCTCCAGCGCGGGCCCGGCGGGCCGGGGGTCGCCGCCGCGCAGGCGGGCGACGGCGGACCGGGGCGGAGGCTGCGGGACGTAGTTGATCGCGACGGCGATCGCGGCGGTCATCTCCGTGTCCCACAGCGCCCGCTCGGCCGTGTTCAGCGCCCGCCGGAGCGCGGCCACCGCGCTCGCCCCGGTCAGGCCCAGCGTGCTCAGCGCTCCCACGAGCGTGGCAGCGGGGCTGTCGACCAGCCGCTCCACCGCGAGGGCTACACCCACGACGAGGCCGGTCGTCAGGAGGGCGACCAGCACGGTCCCCCAGCGCAGCGTCAGGCGCGCGTAGCTGCGAAGCAGCAGGCTGGCGGCGTCCACGTAGTTCGCCAGCACCATGCAGTCGGCCGGTCGCCGCTCACCCGACAGCAGCGCGCGCCAGACCTGTCCCTGGCGCCAGAGCCGGGCCGCGACCACGTCGCCGTCTCCCTTCTTGCCGGCGTTCGCCCTCCTGCCCGTCTCGCCGGCCCACTTGCACCAGTCGGCCAGCGTCGTCGACACGGGGTCGGCGGCGTACGGCGGGAACTCGCTCTTCAGATCCTTCACGGCTGACCAGAGCTCGCGCGCCCGCTCCGGCATCAGCACCTTGCGGAGGCTCTTCCTGGCCTCCGCGAGCGTCAGGCTGCGGCCGTCGCCCGGCAGCAGGCCCTGGCAGCCCTCGAACACGACCCCACAGAGTCCGGCGCCCAGGGAGTAGGCCTTGCCGAGCGTGAAGTCCTTGACCGTCAGCCGCAGCAGGACGGCGACGTACAGCTCCTCCGCCTGCTCGGGCGTCCCTGGCGGCAGCTGGATCGGGGTCAGGTCCCCCAGCGGGTCGCCCGGCCGGTCCTCGGGCTGGCCGGTGCCGCGCCTCGGCGCCACGGGGCCGTCGCGCTCGACGTCCAGGCCGTGCAGGTCGGCGGACACCTGCGCGAGCAGCAGCCGCCGGCGGGTGGCGCGGTCGAGCGCGACCAGCCGCTCCCTCGAGGCCGGCCGCTCCCAGTCGTCCGGGTAGCAGAGCTCGGCCACGTGCCAGCCCAGCGCGAACGCCTGCTGGACGCCCGCCCCGGGGCCATCGCCCGCCCTGTCCAGGGCGGGCAGCGCCACCGCGGGCGCGCGGTGGCCATCCACGACGTACGGACCGGTGCGCTCGGTCGTCATCTCTCTCTCGTGCCTCGAGATCGATCGTATGGACGGCACTGCGGGCCGGCGACCGGGAAAGTACGTGTTTCGCCACCCGTTGAACCCCGGGGCGGGGGCGGAAACTACAGCCAGCCCTTGTCCGCAGCGATCCGGGCCGCCTCCGCCCGGTTGCCGGCGTTCAGCTTCTGGATCGCCGCCGACAGGTGGTTGCGCACCGTGCCCTCGGACAGGAACAGCCGCTTCGCCAGGGTCGCCACGCTGGCGCCGTCAACCGACGCGGCCAGGACCTCCGCCTCCCGCGTCGACAGCGGGCTGTCGCCCTCGGTCAGCGCCTGGGCGGCCAGCTGCGGGTCGACCACGCGCTCCCCGGCCATCGTGCGCCGGATGGCGACCGCCAGGTCCGCCGCGGGCGCATCCTTGAGCATG
The DNA here is from genome assembly GCA_046727275.1 of Candidatus Dormiibacterota bacterium. GTDB lineage: Bacteria > Chloroflexota > Dormibacteria > Dormibacterales > Dormibacteraceae > CF-161. Next base: position 14,234 of record JBKPCH010000218.1, on the reverse strand, counting down.
AAGCCGCTGGCGCCGGCGCCCATGGCCCGGCGCAGGTAGCCCGGCCGGCCGAAGGTCGTCAGCATCAGGACCCGGCACCCCGGCACGTGCCGGCGCAGCTCGGCGGCGGCGGTGATGCCGTCCGCGCCCGGCATCTCGATGTCCAGCAGCGCCACGTGAGGCTGGCTGGCGCGGGCGGTGGCGAGCACCTCGTCGCCGCGGCCGACCTGGGCCACCACCTCGATGTCGGGCTCCAGCGAGAGGAGCGCGGCCATCGCCCCGCGGACCAGCTCCTGGTCCTCGGCGAGGAGCACCCGGATCATGCCGGGGCGGGTGTCGCGGGGCGCTGCGCAGCGGTCAGCGGCAGCCGGACCGCCAGGCGGAACCCGCCGTCAGCGCGGGCGCCGTGCTCGATGGACCCGCCCCTGGCCACCGCCCGCTCGCGCAGGCCGCGCAGCCCGTTGCCGTCCGCGCAGCCGTCGCAGCCGACGCCGTCGTCGAGCAGCTCCAGCTCGACCTCGTCGTCCTCGCGCACGACGCGGATGCTGGCCGAGCGGGCCCGGCTGTGGCGCACGATGTTCGTGACGCCCTCGCGGACCGCCCAGGCCAGCGTGCCGTCGACGGGCGCCGGCAGCGTGCCCGCCAGCGACTCGACCCGCGCCGCGACGCCGGCCGCGGCCAGCGTCGGCGCGGCGCTCTCCAGCTCGTGGCCGAGGCCGGGCAGCCGGTAGCCAGCCACGGCGTCCCGCACCTCGCGCAGCGCGTCCCTGGCCACCCGCTCGATGTCGCCGACCTCCGCGGCCGCCCGCTCCGGAGCGGCGGCGGCGAGCCGGCCGGCCAGCTCCGACTTGAGCACGATCACGGACAGGCTGTGGCCGAGGAGGTCGTGGAGGTCGCGCGCGAAGCGCAGCCGCTCCTCCGCCACGGCCAGGCGGGCGACCTCCTCGCGGGCCTGCCGGAGCTGGCGGTTGCTCTCGATCAGCCGGGCCGCGCCGATGACGCCCAGCGAGCCGAGCGCCATCACCAGGAGGATGTACGGGTACCACGTGAACACGCCGTGCACCACGACCGCCACGGCCGTGGTCAGCAGGCCGATGGCCACCACCATGGCGACGGCGCGCCGCGCGTCGGTGCTGGAGGCGGCGGCCGTGATGGCGCAGTAGATGAACAGCCCCGCCCAGCTGGATTCGTGCACGGTCACCGGCACGGCGATGACGCAGAGCGCGACCACGACGGCGGGGGCTCGCCAGGTGCCGCAGTAGGAGAGGCGGAGCCAGAACCAGAGGTTGAGCGCGATGAACAGCAGCACGGCCAGGACGACGGGCACGACCTGGGCGCGCGGCCGCGAGGAGGTGAGCTCCTCAGCCACCGGCTGGATGAGGAAGACCATGTAGCCGGCGCCGAAGACCATCGACCACCGGCGCCCGCGGGCGGCGGTGCTCCTCTCCTCCTCGGTCATCGAGGTGAGCGTACGTCGGACCGGCACCACGAGCAAAGTGACGGCCATCGCGAAGCTGCCGTGACGAATGTCAGCCCGAAAACCGGAGGTCCGCGACTGGTGCCCCAACCGGGTCCTGCCCCAGGCTGGACTGCGATATGGAACCAGCGGTCGAGCTCATCGACGCTCACAAGAGGTTCGGCTCCGTCGAGGCGCTGCGGGGGGTCGACGTGACCGTCCGGCGCGGCGAGCTGGTGGCGATCCTGGGACCCAACGGCGCCGGGAAGACGACGGCGATCAGCCTGATGCTGGGCATGCGCCGGCCGACGTCCGGCCGGGCCCGCCTCTTCGGGCTCGACCCGACCGAGCGGCGCGCGCGCAGCCAGTGCGGCGTGATGCTGCAGGAGTCGGGCGTGAACGGCGCCCTGCACGTCAGGGAGCTGGTGGACCTCTTCCGGGCCTACTATCCGCGCCCCATGGCCGCGGACCGCGCCATCGCGCTGGCCGGCCTGCAGGAGCAGGCGCGCACGCCGGCGGACAGGCTGTCCGGCGGCCAGCGCCAGCGGCTCTACTACGCGCTGGCGGTCTGCGGCGACCCCGAGGTGCTCTTCCTGGACGAGCCCACGGTCGGCATGGACGTCGAGTCGCGCCGGGCCTTCCTGGACAGCATTCGGGAGTTCGCCGCCGGCGGCCGGACGATCGTCCTGACGACCCACTACCTGGAGGAGGCGGACGAGCTGGCCCGGCGCGTGCTCGTGATCGACCGCGGCCTGGTCATCGCGGACGCCCCGCCCGAGGAGATCAAGGCGCGGGTGCCCGGCCGGCGGGTGACCTTCGACGCAGAGCCCGCGCTGTCGGACGCCGACCTGCGCGGCCTGCCCCAGAGCCACCTGGAGCTCCGCGGCCACCGCGTGCGGCTTCTCAGCAACGAGCCTGAGGCCGTCCTCGGCGCCCTCTTCAGGCGGGGCGTGGAGATCCGGAACCTGGAGGTTGTGGGCGCCGACCTGGAGGAGGCGTTCCTGGCCCTGACGTCGCACGACCCCGCCCATGCAGGGTCGTTCGTCGCGGAGGAGGTGGCGGGATGAGTACTGTCGTCGGGACGCCCACCCGGCTCGAGGTGGCGCCGGTCTGGCGCATGGTCGCCGCTCAGACGAAGGCGACGCTCCTCTTCTACTGGCGGGTGCCCGCCTTCTTCGTCCTCTCGATGGCGCTGCCGGTCATGTTCTACCTCCTGTTCGGGCTGCCCAACGCCCACCAGAAGCTGCCCGACGGCACCAGCCTGGGCACGGTGATCATGGCCCACATGGCCGCCTACGCCGTCAGCAGCGTGCTCGTCTTCAACATCGGCATCGGCCGCGCCAACTACCGCGCCCGCAAGCTGGACCTGCTCCAGCGCGCCACGCCGCTGCCCGGCTGGGCGGACGTCCTGGCCAACGCGGTCGGGGCCACGGTGCTCGCCCTGCTGTCCGTGCTGGTCCTGTACGCGGTCGCCGTGCTGGGCGGCGGCGTCAGCCTGAGCCCCGGCTCCTGGCTGTCGCTGACGCTGCGCCTGCTCGTGGGCGCGCTGCCGCTGCTGGGCCTGGGCCTGGCGATCGGCTACAGCTTCGGACCCAACGCCGCGCCGGCCGTCAGCAACCTGATCTACCTGCCGCTCTCGTTCGCGTCCGGCCTGCTGATTCCGCTGGCGGCCCTGCCCGCCTTCCTGGGCCGGATCGCGCCCTACCTGCCGACCTACCACTACGCGGAGCTGGTGGACAGCGGGCTCACGAGGGCCGACGAGAGCGTGGCGGCCGCGCTGCTGTGGCTGGCCGCGTGGGGGGCCCTGCTGTTCGTGCTGGCCGCCCAGAGCTACCGGAGCGACTGGTCGCGGAAGTTCAGCTCAACTGCCGCGACTCCTCCGCGCGGTAGGCGCGCAGCGTGATGGCGAGGAAGAGGACGGTGTACCCGGCGAGCCAGAGCAGGTCGGTGCTCGCCGGGTCAGCCGGCGCCCCGACCGCGCCCCAGGCCAGCTGGCCGTAGCGGTAGGTCGGCAGGTACGGGGCGATCGTCTGGATGAAGGTGGGCAGCTGGCTGACCGGCACGAAGATGCCCGAGGCGAAGAACATGGGCAGGGCGATCAGGTTGACCACCGCTGCCGCCGAGTTGGCGCTGACCAGGTAGCCGATGGCGAACCCCAGCAGCAGCAGCGGCAGCGAGCCGGCCAGCAGCCGCAGGACGAGCGTGACCCACTGCTCCGGCGTCAGGCGCACGCCGCCCGTGACGACCGCGAACAGCGAGAGCAGGACGACGGCCGCGAGCGCGAAGGCAACGGCGGACAGGACGCGGGCCGCCAGGTGCACGCCGGGCCGCAGGGGCGTGGCCCGCATCAGCAGGTCCTGCTTGCGGCCGCGCTCCATCGCGATGTTGATGCCGAACGTGAACAGCATCACGTTGGCGACCGCGTAGGCACCGAAGGAGGCCAGCAGGTAGGCGCCGGCGCTCACGCCCCCGATCACCCGGTGGGCGTTGGGCAGCCCGAAGAACAGCCAGAAGATGATCGGCAGCGCCAGGCTGAACATGCTGTAGATGGGCGAGCGCAGCAGCTGGAGGAGCTGCGCCCGGGTCTGGGCGACCAGCATGGGCGCCACCGGCGCCAGACGGCGGTCAGGCACGGGCCCGCTCCTCGGCCTCGCCCGTCAGGTCCAGGAAGGCCTCCTCCAGGTCCGCGCCGGAGACCTCCACGTCGGTGACGTCGGAGCGTGCCGCCAGCACGTGGCGGAGCACCTCGACCGGCCGGCTGCTGAGCATCGTGGCCGACCGGCCGGCGATCCGGAGGGCGCCGACCGGCAGGCCCTCGAAGAGGCCCGCGTCCACGTCGCCGGCGAACTGGACGGTGACGCGCTTGCCGGCCACGGGCCGCTTGATCTCGGCCGGGGAGGCGTCGGCGATGACCGAGCCACGGTCGATCACGATGACCCGGTCGGCCAGCTGGTCGGCCTCCTCCAGGTAGTGCGTCGTCAGGACGATGGTCGTTCCGCGCTCGACCCGCGCCCGGATCGCGGCGAGGAAGGCCCGCCGGCCCTCCACGTCCATGCCCACGGTGGGCTCGTCGAGGAACAGGACCTCGGGGTCGCCGGTGATCGCCAGCGCGAAGAACAGGCGCTGGCGCTGGCCGCCGGACAGGCGGTCGATGCGCGTCGCGGCCTGCTCCTCCAGGCCGGCCAGGCCCAGCACGTCGCCGGGCGGCAGGCGGCGCGGGTAGTACGTGCCGAACAGCTCGACGACCTCGCGGACCTTCAGCAGCTCGGGCACGCCGGATTCCTGCAGCATGGCGCCGCAGCGGCTGCGGGCCACGGGATCGGCGGGGTCGAGCCCGAAGACGCGGCAGCGGCCGGCCGTCGGCCGCCGGAGGCCGAGCATGATGCTGACAGCGGTGGTCTTGCCGGCGCCGTTGGGCCCGAGCAGCGCGACGACCTGCCCCGCCTCGATGGCGAAGCTGACGCCGTCCAGCGCGGTGACGCGGCCGTACCGCTTCCCGACCTGCTCGAGCTGGACGACGGCGCCCACGGGTGAATCGTAGGCGGCTTCGCTGACGGCCCGGCCCAACGCCGGCGGGCCACCGGTCGGGGTTTGCCGTACGTCAGCGACCTCTCGCGGGGCGAATGACATCTCCCGCGTACGGCAAAGCGCCCAGCTCGGGCAGTCCCAAGATCATACTGGCCGGTTGGCCGGCTGGCATCCTGTACGTCATGAATGTCAGGGTGGAGCGGGACGGGCCGGTCACGACGGTCTTGCTGAGCCGGCCCGGGGTCCGCAACGCGGTGGACCGCGCCACGGCGGACGAGCTGGCGGCGGCGTTCCGGGCGTTCGAGGCCGACGAGTCGGCGCGGGCGGCCGTCCTCTACGGAGAGGGCGGGACCTTCTGCGCCGGGGCGGACCTGAAGGCGATCGCCGCGGGCGCCGGGAACCGCTTCGAGCCGGACGGCGACGGGCCCATGGGCCCCACGCGGCTGGCGCTGAGCAAGCCGGTGATCGCGGCCGTCGAGGGCCACGCGGTCGCCGGCGGCCTGGAGCTGGCGCTCTGGTGCGACCTCCGGGTCGTGGCCGCCGACGCCGTGCTGGGCGTGTTCAACAGGCGCTGGGGCATACCCCTGGTGGACGGTGGCACGGTCCGCCTGCCCCGGCTGATCGGGCTGAGCCGGGCGCTCGACCTGGTCCTGACCGGGCGCCCGGTGCCGGTCGCCGAGGCGCTGGAGATGGGGCTGGCCAACCGCGTGGTGCCCGTGGGCCAGGCCCGCCGGGCGGCCGAGGAGCTGGCGGGCCAGATCGCCCGCTTCCCCCAGGACTGCCTGCGCCACGACCGGCTGTCCGCGCTGGAGCAGGCCGACCTGGACTTCGAGGCGGCGATGGCCAACGAGTTCCGGCACGGCATGGTCCCGCTGCGCGCCGGCGCAGCCAGCGGCGCGAGGCGCTTCGCCGAGGGCCGCGGCCGCCACGGGGACTTCGGTCGGATCTGAGCTCGCCCTGGAGGACGAGACGGATTCCGACCCGCGGTGGACGACGCCCGGCTCCCGCGCCGGTAGCGTCTGGCGCATGCAGATCGCCAACTCCTCCGCCGGCCTCCGCGCCGGCCTCGGCAGCGCCGGCCGGCTGGTCCGCGTCGAGGTCGCGGCGCTGGCCGCCCTGGGCCTGGCCAAGCTCGCCGTGCACCTGGCCACCAACCCGATCCTGGGCTTCCACCGCGACGAGCTGTACTACCTGGCCAGCGGCCGGCACCCCGCGCTCGGCTACGTCGACTACCCGCCGCTGACGCCCCTGCTGGCCCGGGCCGGCGTGGCGCTGTTCGGCATGTCGCCGGCCGGCCTGCGGGTGCTGGCTGCGCTGGCCGGCGCGGCCATGGTGGTGCTGGCCGGCCTGATCGCCCGCGAGCTGGGCGGGGGCCGCTTCGCCCAGCTGCTGGCGGCCGGGGCGGTGCTGGCAAGCCCCATGCTGCTGGGCGCCAACTGGCTGTTCCAGACGGTGACGTTCGACCAGCTGGCCTGGACGGTCGCCCTGCTCCTGGTGGCGCGCCTGGTCCGCACCGGCGAGCCCCGCTGGTGGCTGGCCGTGGGCGCGGCGCTGGGCGTCGGGCTGGAGACCAAGTACACGGTCCTGGCGCTCGGGGCGGCGCTGGTGGCCGGCGTGCTGGCCACGCCTCTGCGCCGGCACCTGCTGACGCCGTGGCCCTGGCTGGGCGCGCTCGTCGCGCTGCTGCTGTGGGCGCCGAACCTCGCCTGGCAGGTGGCCCACGGCTGGCCGTCGCTCGCGTTCGTCGTCCGCCACCCGCAGACGCAGACCAGCGACTTCTCGCCGCCGGTCTTCCTGGCCCAGCAGCTGGCCCTGGTCGGGCCCCTGGCGCTGCCGCTGTGGCTGGCCGGCTGGTACCGCCTGCTCCGGCAGCCCGAGGCCCGCGCGCTCGGCGTGACGGCGGCGGCTGCCTTCCTCGTCTTCCTGGTCTCCGGCAAGAGCTACTACGCCGGCCCGCTGTACCCGCTGCTGCTGGCGGCCGGCGCGGTCTGGCTGGAGGCGTTCACGCGGCGCCGGTCCGCGTGGCTGCGTCCGGCCGCGATCGTGGCGCTGACGCTGAACGCCGTGGTCACCCTGCCCCTGGTCATCCCCCTGGTGCCCCCGGCGCAGCTGCACCGGTACCACCTCGACGCCATACGCAAGGACTTCGCGGACACGGTGGGCTGGCCGGAGCTGGCCGACCAGGTGGCCGCGGTCTACGACGCGCTGCCGCCCGACGAGCGCGCCCACGCCACGATCCTGGCCGGCAACTACGGCGAGGCGGGCGCGCTGGACGTGTACGGACCGGCCCGCGGGCTGCCGGCCCCGGTCTCACCGCACCTGACGTACGCGATGTGGAAGCCCGCCCACGTGGACGACGCCACGGTCGTGGTGGTCGGCCTGCCCCGGGACGTGATCGAGCGGTACTTCGCGGACGTCGAGCCGGCCCGGACGATCACGATGCCGTATGGCTTGCAGAACGAGGAGTTGGGCAGGTCCATCCTGGTCGCGCGCCACCCCTTCGTGCCCCTGGACCAGGCGTGGCCCGACCTCCAGCGCTACGAGTGATTCCGCGGGCTACCAGGGCTGGTGGTCGTAGACCTCCCGGTAGCGCTCTGCGAACTCGTCCCGGGTGTAGTGGTGCTCGATGGTCCCGGTCTGCTCGATCGCGTAGGTGGCCGCCAGGGAGGCGATCCGGGCCGCCCGCTCGATGCCGAGGTCGGCCAGCAGGCCGTGGACCAGGCCGGCCCGGTAGGCGTCCCCGGCGCCGACCGGGTCGACCTCGATGCGGGGCGGGGCGGCCGGGATCGCGAAGTGGCCGTCCCGCGTGGCGATGCGCGAGCCCTCGCGGCCCAGCGTGGTCACGACCACCTCGGCCAGCTCCAGGAGGCCCGACTCGTCGCGGCCGGTCCGCTGCCGGATCAGCTCCAGCTCGTAGTCGTTGCCGATGACGATCCAGGCCCCGCGGCTGCCCTCCTCGAGCTCCTCGGCGCTCATGTGGGGCAGCTGGTGCGCGGGGTCGAACACCCATGGGACCCGGGCCTCGCGGCACTCCCGGACCAGCCGGAACATCGCGTCTGGCGCGTTGGGCCCGACGATCACCGCCTCGGGCTGGGGCACCGTGTCGGCCAGGCCCAGCAGGGCCGCGCGGAGCATGGCGCCGCCGTAGTAGCCGGTGATCTGGTTGCCGTCGAGGTCGGTGGTGGTGAAGCCGGTGGCGGTCAGCGCGTCCTCCACCAGCCGCAGCCCGCGGCAGTCGACGCCCACGCCCTCCAGCCAGGCGCGGTACTCGCCGGCGTCGGAGCCGGCGGTGGCCAGCACCGCCGCCGGGCGCCCCAGCAGCGCCAGGGTGTAGGCGTAGTTGGCGGCGCAGCCCCCCTTCCGCTTCTCCATGCTGTCGACCAGGAAGCTCAGGTTGATCACGTGGGTCTTCCCGGGCACGATCTGGTCGCCGAAGCGACCGCGGAACGTGAAGATGAAGTCGTAGGCGACGGATCCCGTCGCGACCACTGCCATCGCGGACAGAGGCTAGCGGAAACGCTCCCGTCGCGGCGCCAGAGGTCTGAAGAGGTGGGCGCCCCCGTCGGAGGCGCCCACCCGGGGAGAGAGAGGAGGTGTCAGTCGGTCTTGCGCTGGGCCGTCCGCGGCTTGGTGGCGGCGGCGCCGGCGGCCGGGCGCCGGCCCCCGTTGCCCGCCTGGCGGGCCGGCGGCTGGGTCGCCTCCTCCAGCCTGGTCAGCGCCCGGGCCGCGCTGCCCGCGCCGTCGTGGAGCAGCTCCAGCGCCCGGTAGGTCGCGACGCCGACCAGGTCGCGCTGGCGGGCCCGGCTCTTGACGGCCTTGAGGCCGTCATTCGCCACGCGCTCCGGGATCGTCCCGTCCACCACGCGGCGGGCGGTGCGGGCGGTGTCGCGGGCGACCTTCTCGGCCTGCTTCGCGAGCTCGCGGTTGATGGGGGCCCCGCGGCGCACCAGGCGCCGGACGCGGGCCGCGGGATCGGAGATCGTCTCGGCCGCCTCGGCGGCGGCCCCGGTGGTGGCGTCCGCGGCGGCGGCCGCCTTCTCCTCGATGTCGCTCATGGCTCTGTTCCTCCAGGGGGTTTGCTGGGCGCCGTCTTGACGCCATGCGTCATTGTAACGCATCCTGACGCGTCGCGTCGAACGTGTGGGTCAGCTGAGTTTGTCGATGAGCGCCTGGGCGAAGGAGCCGAAGACGTCGTAGTGGGCGACCCGGCGCCGCTTCTCGGGCTGGATCCACTCCGGCCTCAGGCCGTGCCGCCGGCCCCACTCCTCCAGCTGCGGGCGCAGGCCGATGACGTGGAGGAACGGCCGGCGCATGACGAGCCCGCGGGGCGAGCGGCGCCCGTCGTAGGTGTCCAGGTTGCGGTGGACGGCGATCCCGCCCGCCTCCGCGAACGCGATGGCCTCGCGGATCTGCCGCCGCTCGAAGTAGCGCTCCTCCAGGCGCACGTCGCGGTCGCTCAGCGGCGGTCCGGGCAGAGGGTCCGGTAGGCGCAGAGGAAGCACGGCCGGTCGCGGTGCTCCGGGCGCAGCGCGAAGTCCCCGGCGCCGATGCGGGCCGCGGCGTCCAGCACCCTGGCCTCGGCCCCGGCCGGGTCCGGCGGCACCTCGATCGCCTCGCCCTGGCGGAGGTCGAACAGGACCAGCGCCGGGTCGGCGCCGCCGGGCAGCAGGCCCCGCCTGGCGGCCAGCCCGTACAGCTGCAGCTGGCTCCCGTAGGCCTCCCGCAGCCGGCGGTCCAGGCGGGCGTTGGTCTTGTAGTCGACCAGGGTGGTGCGCCCGTCCAGCTCGCAGACGCGGTCCACGATGCCCTTCACCCGGACCGAGCCCGTGCCGCCGAGGCGCAGGTTGAACTCGACCTCGGTCCCGAGCGTCTCGGCTCCCGCTAACGGATGGCCCAGGTAGGCTCGGAGCAGGTCGCGGCCCGCCTCCGGTCCCTCGTAGCGCGCCAGCAGGTCGCCGCCCGAGGTGTGCCACGCGTCCAGCGCCCGGTGCACCGCCGCGCCCAGCTCGGCGCCCCCGCCGCCCCGGCGAGCGGCCTGGGGCAGCAGGTCGTCGGGCGGCGCGGGCACCCGCCAGACCTCCTGGTAGCGGTAGCGGACCGGGCACAGCTCGAACTGGTGCAGCTGCGAGAAGCTGAGGCGGACCGTCTTCTCGCGGCCGGCGCCGTCCGGCTCCGGCCGGTCCGCCAGGCGGCGCAGCGCCTCGAGCCGCCCGATGACGTCGTCCACCTCCGACTCCGGCTCCTCCGGGGCGGCCGGCGCCAGCCTGGCCCCCGGCAGCTCAAGCTGCTCGGCCTTGATGACCCGCGCCGCCTCCGGGTGGGCCAGCGCCCACTCCAGGGCCTCCGCGAAGTGGTCGTCGGCCTCGGCGCTGACGTCGGCCGGCTGCTCCTCGGACCGGGTGGCGCTGACGTACAGGAGGTCGCGCGCCCGGGTCATGGCCACGTAGACCGCCCGGCGCCGCTCCTGGCGGGCCAGCTCGACCGACGAGGCGCCGGGGGTGTGCTCCTTGAACCGCGGGTGCTTACCCTCGCGCCAGTACTTCATGACGAAGCCGAGGCGCTCGGGGTCGAAGAACAGCCGCTCCAGGTCCCGGGGGTTGGGGCGCCGCAGGTTGACCAGGAAGACGACGTCGAACTCCAGGCCCTTGGCGCCGTGGACCGTCAGCACGCGCACCGCGTCGGCCGCCTCGACCTCGGCCTCGCCCACCGGGATGACCGCCTCCGTGATCCGGTTGAGGTGGGTCACGAAGTCGGCGATCCCCGCCAACGAGGCGTCACGCTCGAAGCGGCCGGCGAGCTGGAAGACCTTGCGCAGGTTGAGGACCGCCCGCGGGCCCTCGCGGCGGGCCCGGAGCTGGCTGTGCCGGAGGTAGCCGCTCCGGTCCAGCAGGCGGTTGAGCACGTCGGCCACGGTCAGCCCGTCCCGGGCGGCGGCCAGGTCGTCCGTCACGGCCAGGGCCCGCTCGACCCTGGCCGCGGCCGCGGGCTCCAGCTCGGGCCAGCCGTCCGCCCTCGCCGCCTCCACGCAGTCGCGTAGCCGCATACCGTGCCGGCCGAACCGCCGGGAGGCCAGGCGGTACGTCTCCGCGTCGCCGAGCCGGACGATCGGCCCCTGGAGGAGGCGGGTCAGCGCGCCGTCGTCCATCGGGTCGGCGACCAGCCGGACCATGGCCAGCACGTCCTTGACCTCCTCCCGGTCGAAGAAGCCGGAGCCCCCGGTCGTCACGTAGGGGATGCCCCGCGCCCGCAGCTCCTCCTCGAACTCGCGGGGCAGGAGCTTGACCGAGTGGGCCAGCACGGCGATCTGCCCGGGCCGGCGCCCGCCCTCGATCAGCCGGCAGATCTCGCCGGCGACCAGGCGCGCCTCACCGCGGGGGTCGCCGGCCATGACGACGCGGACCGCCTCGCCGCCCGGGCCGCGGGCCGCGACCAGGTCGGGCTCGTCCGCGAAGTCGCGGTCGCGGCGGATGAAGGCCGTCGCGGCGTCCAGCACCTCCTGGAACGAGCGGCGGTTCACGGTCAGCGGCAGCCGCCGGCCCGGGAAGCGGGTGCGGATGTTCTCGATCTCGGCGTCGCGCCAGCCGTAGATCGACTGCTTCGCGTCGCCCACCGCCGTCACGTTGCCGAAGCCGGGGGCGGACAGCAGCCGGATCAGGTCGAGCTGGATGCGGTTCGTGTCCTGGAACTCGTCGACAAGCACGTAGCGGAAGCGCCGGCGGCAGCGGTCCTGGAAGGCCTGCACGCTCTCCAGCGCCCTGGTCACGGCCAGGATCAGGTCGTCGAAGTCCATGCGGCCGGCCTCGACCAGCCACGACTCGTAGGCCCGGTAGATGGTGTTGAGGACCTCGATGGCCTCCAGCTCGGCCCGCGCCGAGAGCCCGTTCTCGGGGTGGGGCTGGGCGTGGTGGATCTCCAGGGCCCGGCGGTGGAACTCCTCGGCCGTGACTCCGCGGCCCTTCAACTTCAGCGCGAACGTCGGGCCGTGCTTGATCAGGTCGAACACCTCGTCCGGGTTGAGCGCCTCGAAGTCGCGGTCCAGGCCCGGCTCGGCGCCGCTCCGCAGGCGGGCCTGCAGGCGCTCGACCAGCAGGCGCTGGCCCATCTCGTCCAGCACCCGGAGCTCTCGCGGGATGCCGACCAGGTACGCCTCCTCCTGGAGCAGGCGGGCGCAGATGCCGTGGAACGTGCCGATCCAGGCCTCCTCGAGCGGCCGGCGCAGCTCCTGCTCGAGCCGCTCCCGGAGCTCGGTGGCGGCCGCCTCGGTGAAGGTGACCGCCAGGATCGTCTCCGGCGGCACCCGGCGGCGCTCGACCAGCCAGCGGAAGCGCTGCACCATCGTGTACGTCTTGCCGGTGCCCGGGCCGGCGGCGAACAGGTAGGCGCCCTCGGGGCCGGCCTGGATGGCCGCCTGCTGCTCTGCGGTCGGCGTCCGAACGGGCGTGGGCTGGGTGGCGCTCATTCCGGGGGCTGGCCTCCGTAGGGACAGACCTGGGAGTGGGGGCAGCCGAACCAGGTGAGGCAGGTGCCCATCGTGGCCCGCGGCGCCGGGGCGAAGTCGCCGGAGCGGATCCGCTGGATGGCCTGGACGGCGACCTCGCGGCCGTGCCGGATGTCCTCCTCGGCGACCGGGCGCTGCATCCAGTCGCGCACCCCGGGCGCCGGCGGGCCGACCGGGAAGAGCACCTGGCGCATGCCGCCGAAGACGGTGTCCTTCGGGTACCAGAGCGACAGGAAGCGGGGGCGCAGGCCGAGCCGGTTGCCCTCCTCGTCCACGCCCTCCTGGCAGGCGAGGTAGTACATGACGAGCTGCACGTCCCCGAGCTCCGGCCCGAAGTAGTCGTCGTAGGCGTGCTGGGCGGTCCGGCCGCGGCCGGTCTTGTAGTCGACGACCTCGCACGTGCCGTCGCCGGTGTCGTTCACCCGGTCGATCTTGCCGTGCACCTCGGCGCCGTCGAGCCAGAGGACGAACTTGCGCTCCACCATCAGGGTGCCGAGCCGGCGGATCGGCTGGAGGCTGGTGGCGAAGCGGACGTAGTTGTCCAGGATGCGCCGGACCTCCTGCTCCTCGGCCCGCCGGTCGAGCACCGAGTCGACCCGGTTGAGGTAGCGCTCCAGGTGCTGCTCCAGCGCCTGCTCCAGCCACTCGCGCTGCGAGTCGGGGGGCAGCTGGCGCCACTCGGACTCGCGGCTGTGGAAGTCCTCCAGCACACGGTGCAGGAAGCTGCCCCGCTCCATCTCGACGCCGCGTGGCGGGGCCGCGAGCCCGGGATGGTGGTTGTACCAGTAGAGGCGCGGGCACTTCAGGTAGTCGTTCAGCGTGGTCGGGCTGAAGTGGCCGGGGTCGACGTTCTCGGGCGCCCGCGCGTAGGGCTCGAAGGAGCGGCCCGCGGCCGGGTCCGTGATCCAGGCCACGTCCACGCCCAGCTCCATCAGGCGGCGGCGCTGGGCCTCGGCGAGCGGCCGGCCCGCCAGCAGCGTCTCCGCCTCGGCCAGCGTCAGCAGCGAGGCCGCGTCGAGGCGCGGCTCGGAGCGGGTCAGCTCGCTGCGCTCGGCGCTGGCGAAGGCGGGCTCCAGGAAGGGCGACGGGCCCGCCGTGCCGTCGTACTCGTCCGCGAACGTGACGTGCAGCCGGCGCCGGGCCCGGGTGACACCCACGTAGGCGAGGCGTGCCTCCTCCGCGGCGTGCTCGGGCGGGTTGGACGGCCAGGAGGGCCGGAAGCCGGGCAGGCTGCGCTCCAGCCAGCGCTGGTCGGCCTCGTCGAGCAGCGGGTGCGGGCGGGCGGTCAGGGGGAACAGGCCCTGGGCGAAGCCGCTGAGGAAGACGACCTCGAACTCGAGGCCCTTGGCCTGGTGGACGGTCATGACCTGCACCGCGTCGCGGGAGCCGGGCGCCGGCTCGGCGTCGTCGACGGCGCGGGCGATCAGCGAGTCGAGCCGGTCGCCGACATCGGCCAGCAGCGGCGGAGCCCCGTTCAGCCGGGTCCAGACCTCCTCCAGCTGGTCGAACGCGTCGAGCGCGGCCCGGAGCTGGGCCAGGGCCTCCTGGCGCTGGTCGTCCGCGATGGGCAGCGCCAGGACGCGGCCCATGACGCCCGCCTCCAGCAGGACCGTGTAGGCGAGAGCCTCGATGGGCAGCCGGCGCGCGCGGCGCCCGACCTCGTAGTAGGCGCAGACCGCGCGGTGCAGCGCCGCCAGCTCCTCGCCGGTGAGGTACTCCGCGAACTCGGGCGGCCGCTCCGCGGCCTCCGGGCTCGGCGCGGCCTCCGGGCTC
>JBKPCH010000217.1:0-7967 GCA_046727275.1 Candidatus Dormiibacterota bacterium | reverse complement strand
AGGCGGGACCGGGCGGCGGGGTCGCCGGCCGGCCCGCCGGCACGACGTGCGGAGGCGGCTGGCGCGCCTCGGCCGGTGCCGGCGGCGGTGCGGGCGGGCCGAGGATGCGCAGGGCCAGCTCGGCGAGCTGGCGGGGATCGTCGTCCACGGTCGCCGTCACGTTCGGCAGGTTGCGATAGGTCGACAGCGCATCGTCGTCCGGCACGGCGACCACGAAGTCGGCGTCCAGGCCCGGGATCCAGCGCGGCAGGCCGTCCTCGTGGGCCGCGATCACGACCGGCCGGCCGGACGCGGTGGCGGTGTGGTGCCACCACTCGTCCAGCTCCCTGCCGGCGCGACCCTGGGCCGACAGGAAGGCGATGCCCGGAACGGGCGCGACCAGGGCCGACACGGTGGCCGGCGAGTACCGGGTCAGGGTGGCCGCGGCCACCCAGGCGTGGGGCTCGCCCAGCAGGATCAGGAAGTTGCGCTGATGGGGGGCGCTAGCGGCCAAGGACGCTCTGTGCCTCCTGCACGGAACCGCCGGACATGCCGACGTGATAGGTGAGGTGGTGCACGGCTCCTGCGACCAGTATGAGCAGGCCGGTCGCCAGCACCGAGCCCTCCCGGAACCGGCCGCTGGATGCGGCCCGGCTGCCCAGCTCGAGGGCCAGGCTGCCGAGGCTCCAGGCGGCGGCGCCGAGCACGATCGCCCAGACCAGCAGCTCCACGGCGCCCAGGGCCTCCGCGGCGGTGGGCACGCCGCCGCCCAGGAAGGCCGCTGCGGCAGCGACGTCCGGACGTCCGAGCGCCAGCGCCGCCGCGCCCAGCTGGGCGGCGGTTACCACGAGCGGCACGGCGAGGCGGCTGATCACCGGGCGAAAATTCCTGCCAGGGAGGCTACCAGCGGGGCTCCGATCAGGACGAGCACCGGGATGATCATGAGGCCCATCGGGATCACGATCAGCGTCTTGGCCTGGGCGGCCGCGACTCGCGCTTCCGAGAGCCGCTGCGCGTACGTGGACCTGGCCAGCCCCGTGTAGACGTCCTGGCTGGTCAGCCCGCGCTCGGTGACCCGGCGGACTGCCGAGCCGAGGGCGGTGAACATCGGCACCCCGTAAGCCTGACCGATCCGCTCGTATGTCAGCGCGGTGCTCCGGCCGGCTCCCTCCTGGCCGGCCGGCTCGGCGGCAGTCCGCTCGACCAGCCGGCGCCACCGCTCCCCGGCCAGCAGGTCCCGCAGGACGGGGTCCCGCTGGCACCGCGCGAAGAGCAGGATCGCCTCCGAGGCCGGCACCCGGTGGTGGTACGTCATGACGGCGAGGTGGGGGAGGCTGTCCGAGAGAGCGCGGCCCAGCGCGCGCTGGCGGTCGGCCGCGCGCCGGCGCAGCCGGACGGACGCGAGGAGCGCCACGCACGCGGCGGCGGCCAGGCCGAGCCACGGCGGAAGGACCGGTGACTGGCCGCCGAGCAGCGCCAGCTCGTCCAGCAGCAGCACCGTGGCGAGGGCGAGGCCGGCCTGGAAGGCGACCCGGAGGAACCAGCCGGTGGCGCTCTCGGGGCGGCCGGCGATGGCGAGGAGGCGGCCGACGTCCGTCTCCTCCTGGGCCCGGCGCACGAGCGGCAGCCGCTCGCCGACGCGGTCGCCGAACGGCCGCTGGTCGGCCAGGCCGCGCATCCGGGCCAGGCGCTGCCAGCTCCGAACGGCCGGGTGGGTGTAGAAGCCGAGGTACCACAGCCCGGCCACCCAGATGGCGCCGGTCACGGCGGCGGCGAGCGGGAGTCGCAGGTCAGGCAACGAGCGCCTCCGTCTCGCGGCGCACGGCCTCCAGGTCCCACGCCACCCAGCGCAGCGGGCGGGCCACCTGGCCGATCGCCCAGACCAGGCCGAGGTACATCGCGAACACGCCGAGCAGGACCAGCTGGCCACCGGCGGACACGTAGAAGGCCTGCATCGCCGGCACGCGCATGACGGCGACGAAGAGCGCGGCCATGATGAGCCCGATCACCAGCGCCGCGGCCCGCTGCTGCGAGACGGTCGCGTGGTTCTCCTCCTGGACCTCGACGCTGACCTGCAGGAGCGGCCGGATCACGTCGTCGATCACCCGGACCAGGGCCATGGGGTTGTGGGTGCGGGCGATGAGCAGCGCGGTCACCACCAGGTCGGCGAGCGGCGACCGGGCCCGCCGGGCCACCTCGACCAGCCCGTCGGCGACCGCCTCGTCGCCCGCCAGCGGCTCGAGCACGTAGCGCAGCTCGGGTGCCGGTCCCCTGGCCGCCTCGCGCAGCGCCCGGTCCAGCGCCAGGTTGGACTGCTGCATCAGGTCGCGGACCTCGGCCACGAGCCCGGCGAGTGCGCGCTCCATGTCCAGCCGCCGCCGGGCCGCGCGGCCGGCCAGCAGCCAGGGCAGGCCGAACAGGCCGAGCGCCGTCCCGCCGACGGTGAGGACGGGTATGCCGGTCAGCAGGCCGGCCACGAGGCCCGGCGTGCCGCAGGCCGCGCGCAGCAGCAGCCACGTGCGCAGCGACAGCCCGAGGCTCTGCGCCAGGTCGCGCTGGCGATCGAGGTGCGGCCGGGCCAGCTCCTGCCAGCGGCGGCGGGGCGCCTCGACCGGCACGCCCAGGGCCAGCGCCGCGGCGGCGGCCGCCAGGGCGAGGACCAGCACCACCCCGGCGGCGAAGACGAGGGGCGACGCCGGCTCAGGCATGGGGCACCTCGCCGCCGCGCAGGTGGGCGCGGAGGCGCGCTCGCAGGCGGGGCGGCAGGTCGCCCGTCAGGCGGCAGACCCGCCGCAGGTTGCCCTCGGGAGCGAGGCCGTAGACCTCCGTAACGTGGTCGGCCGTCTCGCCCAGCGCCACGATGCCGCTGACGCGGCGGGCCCCGGCCTGGGCGTGGGTGAGGTGGACGACGACGTCGATCGCCTGGTGCACGGCCCGCTTGGCGAGGTCGTAGCTGGCCGAGCTGCTGCTGAACCGGGGCGACTCCATGACGTAGCTGGCCGCCCGCTCGACGGCGAGGAACGCATTGTCGGCGTGGATCGTGACCATGGAGCCGTCGTGGCCGGTGCTCATGGCCGTGCACACGTCGGCCATCTCGGCGCCGCGCGACTCGCCGAGGAGGATGCGGTCGGGCCGGAAGCGGAGGGCCGCCCGGACGAGGTCCCGGGTCGTGATCCCGGCGTCCGTGCGCAGCACGGCCGGCACGGTGCACAGGCTCACGCAGAGCGGGACCCAGGGCCGGGGCTGCCGCCGGCCGCTGGCCGGGTCCAGCGGCCCATCGCCGCGATCGGCCTCCAGGTGCAGCTCGGCGCTGTCCTCGATGACCACGACCGTCTCCTGGTCGGCGATCATGCCGGCCAGCACCCGCATGAGCGTCGTCTTGCCGGTGGCCGTGCCGCCCGCGATGAGGACGTTGGCCCGGCCCTCCACGCAGGCGGCAAGGAACTCCGCCACGCCCGGCGGCATCACGCCCTGGCGAACGTAGTCGTCCAGCGTCCGGGTGGCGGCCGCGGCCGGCGCCCGGATCGTCGCCTGGACGCTGGCCTCCCCGGAGATGGCGGGCTTGATCGCCACGATCACGCGCATCAGGCCGCCGACGGTCGCCTCTGCCACCGGGGCGCCGTCGTTCAGCTGGGTGGCGCCGACCACGCCCACCAGGCCCAGGACGCGGTCCCGGAAGAAGGCCACCACCTCCTCGTCGCTGCCGAACGGGTTGCCGGCGTTCAGCAGGACGGCCTTGCGCCCGGCCGCGGTGATCACCCAGCTGTCGTGGCGGAAGCAGTGCACCTCCTCCAGGCCCGGGACCAGGTAGAGGAGGCGCGAGAGCGGCCACAGCCGGGACGCCCGCACCCGCGTGGCCTCGACGACCGCCTGCCGGAACGCGGGGTCGGCGCGCAGCCGCTCCTGGGTCATCGGCTGGACGCCGAAGCGACCCGGCGACTCGATCACGCGGTCGACGAGCGCGGCCGCTCCCCCGGCCAGCGCCTCCTCCTCGCGCACCGACGGCGGGAGCCCGCTCAGCCTGCGGTTCTCGTCGATCAGCTGGGTCAGGAGCGCCGCCAGGTCGCGGACGCCGTCTGGCAGCTCCGGCCAGTGCAGCGCCTCCAGCCCGGCGTACCCGGCCGGCGCCACGGCGGGAAGGGTCCCCATCGTCACCGGACCGCTCCGCCGGCGCCGGCCGGGCGGGCCTCGTCGAGCAGCTCCAGCACGCCGGGCAGCTCCATCGGGACGGCCGAGTCCTCGGCCCTGGCCGCCCGCCGCTCGTCCCACGGCAGCAGCGCTGCGAGGCGCACGCCGGGCAGGTGCTCGGCCAGCGCCCGGCGGAGCTGGTCGCGCAGGAAGCCGCGGCGGGTCTCGTACACGACCAGCTCCGCCTGCGGGAGCTGCGCGGCCCTCAGCACCTGGATCGACTTCACCAGCCGGGCCGGGCTGTCGTGCATGACGACGAAGACGCGCTGGGAGGCCGCGGCGATCGCTTCGGCGGTGCGCCGCGGCGACTCCTGGCCCGCGTGGGCCAGCGCGGCCCCCAGGTCCAGGACGACGAGCTCGTCGGCGACCGAGTGCAGGGCTGGGGTGAGCCGGGGCAGGAGCTCGCCCACGTCGGGCCCGCAGAAGCCCTGGAGCCCGGCCACGACGCGCAGGCGGGGGCGGGCCTTCACCTGGACGGCCTGCTGGGCGAGCATCGAGGCCGAGATCGCCTGGGTGCCGAACAGGCTGCCGATGCCCCTGGCGCCGAAGTCCAGCGCGATGGCGTCGGCCAGCGTGCCGGTGCCCGACATGTCGGCGTCCATGAGCAGGACGCGCCGGCGCTCTGCGGCGGCCCAGGCCAGCGCCAGGGCAAAGCTGGTCGAGCCCTGGCCGTCCTTGGTGGTGAGGACGCTGATGACCGTGCTCATCGCGGCGACGGGCTGGCCGAGGGCCGTGGCGGCGGGCTGCCGGGGAGGGGCGTGGCGGGGCCGGCGGGGCCGGCCGGCCCCGCCGGGGTGGCGGGCGATCCGCCGGGGGCGCCAGACAGCACCTGGCCGGACTGGGCCGCGCCGGACAGGTTCGAGATGGCGTCGTTGACGCCGGCTCCGGCGTTGGGCGGGACGCCGACGCCCGAGCTCTTGGTGGCGAAGAGGGACACGTTGTTCGCCTCCAGCGCCACCCAGCTGGGCTCGTCGGCCGCAGCGACCAACAGCGTCACCGGGCTGCCCGCGGAGACGACGACCAGCCGGCGGCCGACGAGCACGGTGCGGCTGCCCACGACGGCGTAGACGTCGAGCGTGTCGCCCGCCGCCACGGCCGGGACCGAGCGCAGCGAGACCGGCACCTGGACGATGTCCTCGCCGAGCAGGTCGTCGCGGGTGAGCAGCGTCTGGGCGCCCATGCGATGGGCGGCCCGGCGGTGCAGCGGGCTCTCCTCGAGCACGGAGAACTGGTCGCCGGCCGCGGGGACGCGGACCTGCTTCACGTTCGACTCGTCCAGGACGGCCCCGGGCACGACGTCCCGGGTCAGCATCCAGGCCTCGCGCGTGGCCCGCGTCTGCGCTATCGCCTGCAGGTAGAGCAGGCCGATGACGGCGATGACGACCAGCGTGAGCGCGGCCGCGACGAGCTGCCGGCGGATCACGGGGCGGTCACCGCGGAGCTGCCGCCGAAGGCCGGCCGTGCCGTGCGGCGGACGTGGACGGGGGCGTGCAGGCCGAGCAGCGGCACCGGCAGCGACACGAGCTGGCTGACGTCGACCGTGATGGAGCGGGTGTCCGCCGCGCAGCGGCCGGTCAGGTGGGCCGCGGCCAGCGAGTCCTGGCACCGCTGCGCCGCCGTCCCGGCGTCGAGCTGCAGCCGCCCGGTGTAGAACGAACCCTCGTCGATGGCGGAGGCGCCCGACTGGATGGCGAGCAGGGCCGCGTCGTCGACCTGGTTGTAGGTGACGAAGACGGCGCCCAGGTCGGCGACGAGCGCGATCATGCCCACGAGGAAGAGGGCGAGGACCAGGGCGAAGACGACCAGCGTCTGGCCCGATTCGGACCGGTGGCGGCGGGTCATCGCGAGCGGTACCTCGAGCTGCGGGCGGTGGCGTCGGAGCGGAGCTCGACCGGGAAGGGCACCACGAGCCCCATGGGCGTCTGCCGGTAGTCGAGCGTGGCCGAGCCGTGGCAGGTGACCGGCTGGCCGGGCTGGTACGCCTCGCAGCCGTCCAGGCGGCCGGGGAGCAGGTAGCGGTACTGGTGGACGGTGCCGGTCCACGTCCGGCGGGCGTAGTCGGCGCTGAGCGTGCTGCCGGCCGGGGCGCTGACCGCGGCCGCGGCCGCGAGGCTGGTGGCCGAGTCGAGCTCGATCTGGGCCTCGATGCGGACCAGGATCGCGAGGAAGCCGAGCAGCACCAGCAGCATGACCGGGAGTGTGATCGCGGTCTCCAGGAGGGCCTGGCCGGTCTGGGCGCCGACGCGGTGGAGGGAGGCGTGCC
Source organism: Candidatus Dormiibacterota bacterium (assembly GCA_046727275.1). Classification (GTDB taxonomy): domain Bacteria; phylum Chloroflexota; class Dormibacteria; order Dormibacterales; family Dormibacteraceae; genus CF-161. The sequence goes on along the minus strand of JBKPCH010000217.1, from coordinate 1,537 downwards.
GGCTCATGCCGCGAACGTCACCTCGTGGACCTCCGCGTCCACGTCGAGCGACCAGTCGAGGCCCGGGAAGGGCATTGCGCTCGCGGGGGTGCCGCGCAGGCGGACCGTGACCGTGTCCGCCGCCCGGGTGGCGCAGACGTCCACCACTCCGTGCGGGATGGCGCCGGCCGGCCGGCAGTCGGCGGGCGGCGGGACGCGGTTGATGCGGGTCCCGACCATGACGGGCGCGACGACGCGCGCGACGGCCGGGACGGCGCCTGCCAGGTCGGGCGTGTTGGCGCCCCCGGCGCCGGGCGTGCCGCCGGCGGCGATGCGGGCGCCGTCCGCCACCCCGGTGACTGCCGCGGACCGCTGGACCGTGTAGACCGACGCGGACGTCGCGCCGAGCAGGCAGAGCAGGAACACTCCGACCACCACGGCGAACTCCACCATCGCCTGTCCTCTCTGGTTTCCTCTCATCCCCGCCTCCAGGTCGGTCGCTGGGGGGCTGCTGTGCCGAACCGGACGATCGAACATGCGCCCAGTAAACGCCGGCGAGGCGGACAAAAAACGGACAATGAGGCCGGAGTTTTCAGCTCCCCCGGGAGGCGACCCGCACGATCTGAGCCGCCCGGTCCGCGATGGAGTTCAGGGTCTCCTGGCTGACCAGCCGGAGGCGGAGCCCGCGCACTTCCTCGGCCGCCAGCAGCAGGCCCTGGGTCGTGCCGGGGGCCGCGTGGAACCGCGCGACCACTGGACCCGCATGGAGATGAAGGATCGCCTCGGCCATCCGCAGGACCTCTCCTCGACAGCGCTCGATGGGATCCGGCAGCGCCGCCACCCGGTCGTCGGCGACGTCGGGGCGGTCGGCCTGGCCGGAAGCGTCGGCTATTCTGCCATGGATGGTCGTCTCGGCGCCGGCCATCAGGCCGGCCAGCACCTCCAGGCCGCCGGGCTCGGGACGGCCCTGGCTGTAGGCGGCGATGAAGCCGCTCTCGTCGAACAGGACGACGCCGACGTCGGCCGGCGAGCGCAGGACGACCGCGCCCCGGCGGCCCGGCCGGATGATGGCCTCGACCAGCGTGGCGGCGTCGACCCAGCGGGTGGAGATGGGCGGCAGGCGGTCGGGCTCGCGCCAGTAGCTGGGGAGCGCCAGGGCGAGGCGGCGCTCGACGGCGGCGGCGCGCAGGTGGGGGGAGTCGGCGGGCCCGAGGGCGTTGAGCGCCTCCAGCCCGACCAGTGGCGGGCGTCCGGCGGGGACGGCGACGGCGTCCAGGACGCGGCCCCCGACGACCACCACGATGGCGTCGCCGGTGGGTGCCCGGTAGCTGATGACGGCGTCGTCCAGCGCGGCGATCAGGGCGGCGAGCCCGCGCGCCCGGAAGTAGGGCTCCGGCCCGGCGGGCACCGGCGGCAGGACCGGCAGAGACGGAGCCACGGGCGCGGAGACGTTGGCCATCGACGGGATATCGTAGGGCCGGTGCCGGCCGGCGGGGCGGCGGGCGGCGGCTCGGCAGTGGCGGGCGGGGCGGCAGGCTGGGGCCCGGCAGGCTGGGGC
>JBKPCH010000216.1:0-12680 GCA_046727275.1 Candidatus Dormiibacterota bacterium | reverse complement strand
GGGCGGGGGCCGACCTGCTCGGAGTGCTGGCTGTCGTGGTCGGCGAGCAGACGGTGGACGAGGACGGGCGCCGCCGGGCGCTCGGGCACGGTGCCACCGTGCTGGCCGTCGAGCTGTCCAAGGAGCGGGCCGCCGCCGAGGTCGAGCGCCGCCTGCGCGGCGACCTGGTCGAGGAGGTGCTGGCCGGCGGGCTGGACGGCGAAGAGGCGGAGCGTCTGGCCCGCCAGGCCGAGCGGCTGGGCCACCGGCTGCCGCACCACGCGTGGGCCATCGTGCTGGAGCCCGACGACGCGCGCTCCGAGGCCGAGATGGCCACTCGGGGCCGGCTGGACCGCCTGGACGCGGTGCTGGGCGACCTGGTACGCCGGCAGGTGCCGGGCGCGCTCACCGTGGTCCGCTCGGCGAGCGCCGTGGTGCTGGTGCCCGAGGAGGCCGCCCCCGACCTGACGGCGGCGGACCGGCTGGCCGAGCTGCTGCTGGCGGCGGCCACGCCGGTGCTCCGGCCGGCCACCGTGTCCGTTGGGATCGGCAACCTGGCCAAGTCGGTGGCGGAGCTGGCGCGCTCGCACGTGGAGGCGCGCCAGGCGCTGCGGCTCTCCCGGAGGGCCGGGACGCAGAGCCGCGTAACGTCGTACCGGTCGCTGGGCGCCTTCCGGCTGCTGCTGGAGGTCCAGTCCCCCGAGGCCCTGCGCGGCTTCGTGTCCGAGGTGCTGGGGCCGCTCCTGAAGTACGCGGAGTCACGCGAGACCCCGCTGCTGGAGACGCTGGAGGCGCTCGCCGCGGCCCGCTGGGTGCGGCGCGCCGCGGCCAGGGCGCTGGGCATCCACATCAACTCGATGACGTACCGGATCGAGCGGATCCAGTCCCTGACCGGCCTGGCGCTGGACGACCCCGAGACCCGGGTGGCGGTGGCGATCGCCCTGCGCGCCCGGGCCATGCTCGGCATGTAGCCAACAGAACGAATCATTCCGTTCTTGTACGCTGGGGGAATGAACCATTCCGCGTCGCTCTCCCGCCGGGCGCTGAACCGGACGCTGCTGGAGCGCCAGCTGCTGCTCCGGCGCGCCGAGATGCCGGCCCGCCGGGCGATCGAGCGGCTGATCGCCATGCAGGCGCAGGTGCCCAACGCCCCGTACGTCGGCCTATGGGCGCGGCTCGAGGGCTTCCAGCCGTCCGAGCTGGCGGGCATGGTCGAGCGGCGCGAGGCCGTGCGGCTGACGCTGATCCGCTGCACGGTGCACCTCGTCACCGCCCGCGACTGCCTGGCGCTGCTCCCGGCGGCGCAGCCTGTGCGCGAGCGCGGCTGGGCGTCGAGCCCGTTCGCGCGGGGCCTGGCGGGGATGGACCTGGCCGCGGTGGGGGAGGCCGGCCGGGCGCTGCTGGACGAGCGCCCGCTCGGCACTCCGGAGCTGGGGCGGCTGCTGGGCGAGCGGTGGCCGGAGCGGGACCGCAGCTCGCTGGCGTACGCCGTCCGCTACCTGGTCCCGATTGTCCAGGTGCCGCCTCGCGGCCTGTGGGGCGCGACCGCCCGGCCGGCCTACGCCACCGTCGAGTCCTGGCTCGGCCGTCCGCCGGAGCCGGCCGCCTCGCTGGACGGCCTGGTCCTGCGCTACCTGGTGGTGTTCGGGCCGGCCACGGTCGGGGACGTCCAGGCCTGGTCGGGCCTGACCGGCCTGCGGCCGGTGGTGGAGGCGCTCCGGCCCCGCCTCCGCACGTTCCGCGACGAGCGCGGGCGCGAGCTCTTCGACGTCCCGGACGCGCCGCTCGCCGACCCGGACACGCCGGCGCCCCCGCGCTTCCTGCCCGAGTACGACAACGTGCTGCTGGCCCACGACGACCGCACGCGCGTGCTGCCCGACGACCGCCGCGCCGCCCTGTTCAGCAGGTCGCTGCTGGTCGACGGCTTCGTCCGCGGCACGTGGACGATCGCCCGGCAGGCCGGCGCCGCGACGCTGACCGTCGAGCTGTACGAGCCGCTGGCGAGCCGCGACCAGGCGGCCGTCGAGGAGGAGGGCTGCCGGCTGCTGGCGTTCGCCGCCCCGGGCTCGGCTCCGCAGGTGCGGTTCGCCGAGGCCGCGTGACGGGCTCCTCGATTTCTTCTCCGGTGCAGGCACACCTGAAAGCAGAAGAGGCCCCAGACCGGCCAGCGGTCGGGGCCTCCTCTGGCGTGATGGTCCTACGCGTCGTGGTAGAGGTAGAACTCCCAGGGGTGGGGGCGCAGCGCGACCGGCTCCACCTCGCGAGTCCACTTGTAGTCGATCCAGGTGTCCACCAGGTCCTGCGTGAACACGTCGCCCTGCAGCAGGAACTCGTGGTCCGCCTCCAGGGCTTTCAGCACCTCGCCCAGCGAGCCGGGGACGCTGGCGATCTTCGCCTTCTCCTCGTCCTCCAGCTCGTACAGGTCCTTGTCCAGCGGCGCCGGCGGCTCGATCCGGTTCTGGATGCCGTCCAGGCCGGCCATCAGCATTGCGGCGAAGGCCAGGTACGGGTTCGCCGACGCGTCCGGCGACCGGAACTCGATCCGCTTGGACTTCGGGCTGGTCGAGTAGACCGGGATCCGCACGCAGGCGGACCGGTTGCGCTGCGAGTAGACCAGGTTGATCGGGGCCTCGTAGCCGGGTACCAGGCGGCGGTACGAGTTCGTCGTGGGCGCGCAGAACGCCAGCAGCGCCGGCGCGTGCTTCAGGAGGCCGCCGATGTACCACCGGGCCGACTCGCTGAGCAGCGCGTACCCGCTCTCGTCGAAGAACAGGTTCGCGCCGTCCTTCCAGAGGCTCTGGTGGCAGTGCATCCCGGAGCCGTTGTCCTGGAAGAGCGGCTTGGGCATGAACGTCGCGACGTAGCCGTGCTGCTGGGCGACGTTCTTGATGATGTACTTGTACGTCATCATCGAGTCGCCCATCTTCGTCAGGGGCGCGAAGCGCATGTCGATCTCGGCCTGGCCCGCGGTGCCCACCTCGTGGTGGTGGACCTCGACGTCCACGCCCGCCTCGATCAGCTTGAGCATGATCTCCGAGCGGAGGTCCTGCAGCTTGTCCGTCGGCGGGACCGGGAAGTAGCCCTCCTTGTAGCGGGGCCGGTAGGCGCGGTTCGGGGTCGTGTCCGCGCCCGAGTTCCAGATGCCCTCCTCGGAGTCGATGAAGTAGTAGCCGCTGAAGGCGTTCTGGTCGAAGCGGATGCTGTTGAAGATGTAGAACTCGGCCTCTGGGCCCCAGTAGCTGACGTCGGCGATGCCGGTCCGCGCCAGGTACGCCTCGGCCTTCTGCGCGACGTAGCGCGGGTCGCGCGTGTAGCTCTCCCGGGTGATCGGGTCGACCACGTTGCAGACCAGGTAGAGCGTCGGCACCTGCAGGATCGGGTCCACGGTCGCGCTGTCCGGGTCCGGCACCAGGAGCATGTCGCTCTCGTTGATCGCCTGGAAGCCGCGGATGCTGGAGCCGTCGAAGCCGATGCCCTCGGTGAAGACCTCCTCCTCCAGGCCGCTCAGCGGGACACTGAAGTGCTGCCACGTGCCGGGAAGGTCTACGAACCGGAGGTCGACGACCTTGACGCCGGCCGCTCGCGCCTTCTCCAGCACTTCCGCAGGGCTCGTCTTGCTGGTGCCCTGAACTTCTATCGCCATCACGCCTCCTCAGCAGGGGGTTGTTCGAGTTGCCAGAACCCGATCGTAGTCAGCGACCGTGCACCGCTCCTACAGGTCACGCGAACGAACTGAGGCGCGTGGATATTGGTCGGAGCACACATATTTGCCCGGTCGGGGCACACCTGTCCCGTGTGGGGCAACCAAGTCATGCCGGGGGCCGTCGTGTGCTCGAGGGCCCCGCTCCGCCCTCCCCCCGGCCGGGGGAGGTCGGTGGGGGAGGGACTCAGGCCACGCCCGAGTGGGTGTTCTTCTCCACGAAGGCCTTGACGCCGCCCGGGCCGGGGTACCCGACCAGCCGGTCGACCAGCTTGCCGTCCCGGAAGTAGCCGAGCGTCGGGATGCCCATCACGCCGTAGCGCATGGCGATCGAGGGGTCGGCGTCCACGTCGACCTTGCCGACGAGCAGCCGCTCGCCGTACTCGGTGGCGATCTCGTCGATGACCGGGCCCATCATCTTGCACGGGGTGCACCAGTCGGCGTAGAAGTCGACGAGCACCGGCCCGGACGCCTGGAGGACGTCCTCGTCGAACGTGCCCTCCACGAACTTCTTCAGGTTGCTCATACGCTAGTCAATGGCCGGCGGTGAGGCGGTATTCCGCTCGCCCGAGGGGCCCTCGCCGGGCTCGGCCGCCAGCCGTTCCAGCGCCTCCCCGCTGAGGCGGTAGATGGTCCAGTCGTCGTTCGACAGGGCGCCCAGGCGCCGGTAGAAGCCGACCGCCGGCTCGTTCCAGTCCAGCACCGCCCACTCCAGCCGGCCGCAGCCCCGCTCGACCGCCAGCCGCGCCAGGTGCTCCATCAGGGCCCGGCCCACGCCGGCGCCGCGGTAGGCGGGCCGCACGTACAGGTCCTCCAGGTAGATGCCGGGCTGGGCCAGGAACGTCGAGAAGTTGTGGAAGAAGAGGGCGAAGCCGGCCGGCTCGCCGGCCGCGTCCTCCGCGATCGCCACCTCGGCGTAGGGCCGCTCGCCGAACAGCGCCGCGCGCAGCCGCTCCTCTGTCAGCCTGACCTCGTGCGCGAGGCGCTCGTACTCGGCCAGCTCGCGGATGAGGCTGGCGACCAGCGGCACGTCCGCCTCGACGGCCTGGCGGACCCGGACGGCGGCCACTTATCAGACCTTCTCCGTCACGCGGTACTCGAGGTACTTGCCGAGCAGCAGGCGCGTGTGCGCCTCCAGCGCGGGCAGGACACTAAGCATCAGCGCCACGATCGGGTAGCTGAAGTACTGGACGTAGGTGGCGCCCCGGCGCAGCGGCCCCCAGCCGGCCGGCTTGGGCGGGAGCATGAGCGCCTCCAGCGCGATCAGCGCGACGGTGGTGCTCAGCGTCACGCAGAGGATCAGGCTGGAGTAGCGCCACAGGTCCTGGCCCAGGTCGGTGATCGAGAAGTCGACGCTGACCAGGACCGGGAGGGACGACCCGAACATCAGCAGCACGGGCAGGAAGATCCAGTTCAGGTGGTTGAAGAACAGGTTGGCGAACCGGCGCAGCCGCAGCCGCATCGGGATCTCGGGGTGGTTGAACAGGCGCCGCAGCACGTAGGGCACGTCCGTGATGCCCCACGCCCAGCGCTTGATCTGGTTGTACTGGCTCAGGTGGGTGGACGCGTAGTCGCGCGACTGCGGCGAGTCGCCGTAGAGGGGCAGCCAGACCGACCGCATCGAGAAGTCGCGGCCGAACCGGAAGAACGACTTCCAGTAGAAGCGCGAGTCCTCGGGGATCACGTCCTTGTCCCAGTAGCCGACCTCGTGGATGAAGCGGAGGCTGCACGTGTAGCTGGAGAAGGCCACCAGCCGGTGCGGCCGCGAGTGCAGGAACATCTGCCACTGGCTGGTGGTGGCCGACATCACCCGGATGGCCGTCGGCACCTCCCAGATGTTGTTGTGGAAGAGCGGCACCGGCTGCCAGATGGTGGCGTCCCGGCGCGGATAGCGGGCGTGGTGGTAGCTGATCCAGCCGAAGTACTCGCGGTGGACGCGGTAGTCGGAGTCCAGGTCGGTGACCAGCACCCGGCTCAGGTCGTAGCCCAGGTCCGTCAGCCGCCGCACCATGTCGCGGCCGCCCCAGTTCATGGCGGCCGACTTGCCCGGGACGAGCGGCGGCTCCATCGGGTCCTTGACGTGGAAGAAGCCGCCCAGCTGGCCCTCGAACCGCTCGCGCAGCCGGGCCACGTTGGCCCAGCCTGGCCTGTCCGTCTCGCGGGTGATGATCGCGATCATCTTGAGCTCGGCCGGGTAGTTGGCGTCCACGATCGCCTGGCAGGTCTGCTCGAGCACGTGGTACGGCTCGGTGTACGTCGGGATGATGCTCAGGTGGTAGAAGCCGAGCGGGTCGGGACAGCCGGCCGGCAGCTCGTCCTCCCGGCAGCGGGCCAGCCAGTCGATCCGCATGTCCCGCCGCATCTTGAAGTACGTCGACCAGATTCCGGTCACGACCGTGAACGAGCGCACGAACCAGTAGACGTCGAAGACCAGGACCAGCACGGCGACGGCGAAGGCGCCGTCGGAGGCGAACAGGGCGGGGATCCACGCGGGCGCCAGCAGCAGGACCCAGGTGATGAGGCCAGGCGCCGCTTCCAGCAGCCGGTCGCCGGCCTGCCGCATCGCCGAGGGTGCGCCGGGCGCGAACGTCTGCGAGGTTGACGACACCCCCACGATTATCGTCGCTCTCCCATGTCGGGCGCAGGGCGGGTCGGCGGCCGGGCTAGCCTCCGGGGATCCCGGCGATCGTGACGCCGCTCAGCGACCAGAACGTCAGCATCACGATGAAGCCCAGGAACAGGATCCACCCGGTCCCGGTGATGACGTTGCGGCCGGGCACCGGCCAGTTGGCCCAGCCGAGGCGCCTCGCCACCCGGGAGCCGACGCCCCCGTCGACGAACGGCCAGAGCAGCAGTACGAGCACCACGGCCGTCGGGATGAAGATCGAGAACACGACCTCCGGGCTGCCCAGCTTCAGGAACTGGAACAGGAACAGGAAGTACCAGTCGGGGCGGGGGAGGACGACGGCGCGGGGATCGGCCGACTGCTCGAGCTGCATGTTCTGCTGGACGAACACCGACAGGAGGCCGACGGCGACCGCAATCGCGACCATGATGATCGGGTAGGGCCAGAAGTGGTCCGGGAAGAAGGGGTGCGTCTCGTCCTCGGGCAGCTCCTCGGCCAGGTGGTGGCCCGATTCGCCCATCAGGATGGGGAACAGGCCGAGCCCGATCAGGATGGGGTAGAGGATGTGGTCCGGCCCAATGGGCATGCGCTTGTACTCGGGCTCGAGGACGTGCTCTTCGCCGCCGACCTCGATCACGGGCACGGCCGTGGTGGCCGCGCCGGGCGCCTCGCGGAGATAGCCGTCCCACTGCGTCGTCACGATGCCGTCTCGCTCGCTCATCGTCCTGGTCCCCCTAGAGCGGCTCCGAGATGCCCTGCGCCCGGATCAGGCGGAAGTGGACGTACATCAGCAGCACGATCAGCGCGGGCAGGATGAACACGTGGATCGCGAAGAAGCGCTGCAGGGTGTTCGGCCCCAGCGTGGGGCCGCCCTGCAGGACCGTCTCCAACAGCCCACCGAGGATGGGCGCGCTGCCGACGATCTTGATCGTCACCTCGGTCGCCCAGTAGGCCTTGGTGTCCCACGGGAGCAGGTAGCCGGTCAGGGAGAAGGCCAGGACGATGAGGAGCATGGTGATCCCCACCATCCAGTTGAGCTCCCGGGGCGCCCGGTAGGAGCCCGTCCAGAAGACGCGCGCCATGTGCAGGACGATCATGACGACCAGCAGGTTGGCAGACCAGAAATGGGTGCCGCGGATGAGCCAGCCCAGGTAGACCTGGGTCATGATCACGCTCTTCACGCTGGTGTACGCCGGCGCCGGGTTGCCGGACGCGTCCGGAACGTAGTAGAAGGCCAGGAAGATCCCGGTGAGCAGCAGCAGGATGATCAGGATGAAGACCATCCCGCCGAAGCAGTAGTAGAACGCGTTGGCGTAGTTGGGCACCCGCTGGTAGAGCGCCTCGTCGATCGCCCCGGAGAACGGGAAGCGGCGGTCCAGCCAGTTGACCACCGCCATCTGGATCTGTCGGGGGTGGGGGACGATCGCCATCAGCCGATCCCCGGCAGCCCGACGGAGGCGATCACGATCTCGTTCGGCTTGGAGCCCTCCTTCCAGGTCAGGTTGGAGAGCGGGTACAGCGCCGGGCCGTGGATCACGTTGCCGTCGATGTTGAACTGCGAGCCGTGGCAGGGGCAGTCGAAGCGCTTCGCGTCGGCGGTGAAGGCGACCGAGCAGCCCAGGTGGGAGCAGTTGACCGCGAGGACGCTGACCTTGCCGGCCAGGTCCTTCGCCGCGAAGCCGGCGAAGGCGATCTTGCCCGGGGCGTTGTCGCCGCCGCCGTCCGCCATCACGAAGCCCGTCTCCTTGGGCGCCTCGAACTTGACCGCCTCGCCGTTGGCGAGGTCGGACAGCGGCTTGTCGAGCGCGATGACCACGTTCTGCTTCTTGGCCTGGCCCTCGGGCGGCCAGATGAAGACCAGGATCGGCGCGACGATCGCGACCACCGTGGCGGTCAGCAGGCCCGCGAGGTACCAGACGATGAAGTTGCGGCGGGTGACGGGACGGCTGACCCCGCCGTCGGCCTCGGAGGGGGGGTGGACTTCGCTTGCGATGGCTCTTCGACTCCCTTCGAACGTTCGGTATCCGGGCCGAAATCTACCACAGCCCACCCGTCTTCCTGGGACCCACCGAATGAGTGTTTTCCCTCCCTTCCGCCTGGTCTGCCGCAGCGGCGCGAGGCGTGCGCGGGTAGGATTGACCGGGCTTGCAAGAGGTCCCCGCCGACGGGGCGCCGCCGGCCCGCCAGGTGGCAGGCACAGGGTCGCGGACGCTCCGGAACACTGCGCTCATCCTGGCCGCCCGGGTCGCGTCCAGGCTGCTCGCGCTCGTCTCCGTCCTCATCCTGATCCGCCACCTGCACGAGGCCGGGCTGGGCCGCTTCCAGGACATCGTCAACCTGGCGGCCCTGGCCACCGTCTTCCTGGACGTCGGCTTCAACACGCTGTTCCAGCGGGAGGGGGCCCGCCGCCCGGCCATGCTCAGCCACTACCTGAGCCGGCTCGTCACCGGCCGGCTCGGGTTCGCCCTGCTGGCCCTGGTCGTGTTCGCCGGCCTCCTGGCCGCCACTGGCCGCCTGGAGTACCTCCTGCCGGCCTACCTCATGCTGGTGCTGGCGTCCTACTCCAACCTGCTGCGGGGAGCCCTGTACGCGGTCCAGCGGCTGCGCTTCGAGGCCCTGGCCATCGTCCTGGAGAGCCTGCTCCTGGTCGCGCTCGTCCTGGCCGGGGTCGCCACCCACCAGGGGGTGACCTACTTCCTCTGGGCCTACGCCATCAGCTACGGGTTCTCGGTCGCCTACTTCGCGGTCGTCCTGACCGTCCGCCGAATCGCACGTATCCGTTGGAGCCTCGATCCCGTTTTCCTTGTGAACTGGCTGATGCAGGGGCTCCCCTTCGCGGCCACGTTCGCCATCACGACCATCTACTTCAAGATCGATGTCCCGATACTGGACGCCCTGCGAGGCGACGCCGAGACCGGCATCTACGTGGCGGCCTACAAGCCGTTCGAGGCGCTGCTGTTCCTGCCCGTCAGCATGCTGAACGTGGTCTTCCCGGTCCTGGCCGTCTACCACCGGGGCGCGGAGGGGCGCCTGGTCTGGGCCGTCAACCGCTTCTACAAGGCGCTCCTGGCGCTGGGCTGGCCGATCGCGGTGGGCACCTTCGTGCTGGCCGGGCCCTTCCGCTTCCTCTACACGTACCCGCAGTCCGAGCTGGCGCTCCGGATCCTGGCCGTGGGCATCGTCTTCATGTTCGTCAGCAACGCCTTCATCGGCGCCCTGAACGCGATCGACCGGCAGCTCACGTTCACCTGGGCCGCGCTCGGCTCGATGATCGTCAACATCCTCCTCAACGTGGCCCTGATCCCGCAGTTCGGCTACGTCGGCGCCAGCTGGGCGACCGTCCTGACCGAGGTGGCGCTGTTCGGCTTCGGCTTCTACCTGACCGCCCGCCACCTGACCCGGGTGCCGGTGCTGTCGCTGAGCTGGCGCATCCTGCTGGCCGGCCTGGTCATGGGGGCCGCCCTCTACCCGCTGCAGGGCGTGCACGGCCCGTGGATCCTGGTCGCCGTCCTGGCCGGCACCGCCGTCTACGCCCTGGCCCTGCTGCTGCTGGGGGCGGCGGACGCCGAGGAGATGCGGATCCTGCGCCGGGCGGTGCGGCTGTGAGCCGCCAGGCAGCGCAGCCGCAGGACCGGGCCCGCGTGGCCCGCCGGGTGGTGGTCGACGTCCTGATGGCCCTGCTGGCGGTCGCCATCGCCTACGAGTTCCGCTTCCACGTCTACCCCAGGTACATCCCGGGCGGGGAGCCGCCCGACCCCGCCCACTACGTCGTGGCCGGCGTCGTCGCCGCCCTGACGGTGGCGCTCGTCTTCTGGCTGATGGGGGTGTACCGGCTGCGGCGCGGCATCCACTCGATCGACGAGCTCTTCGCGCTGTTCCGGCCGATGGTCGTCGTCCTGCTGGTCGTGCTGGCCATGAACGGCCTGTACCGGGTGGACGCGTTCACGTTCTCGCGCACGACCATCGTCTACTGGGCGTGCGCTGCCCTCGTCCTCATCGTGGTGGCCCGCTACGCGGTGCGCCGCTACGAGGCGGCCCTGCGCGGGCGAGGGGTCGGCGTGGAGCGGGCGCTGCTGGTCGGGTGGGGGGCGGCGGCGGACCTCCTGGTCCAGCGCGTCCGGATGTTCCCGGAGTACGGCTACCAGCTCGTGGGCGTGCTGGCCGACCACCCCGAGCCCGCGTCGGATGCGCTGGGGCCGCCCCTCGTGGGCGGGGTGGGCGACATCGTCCGCGTCCTCCACGACACCCCGGTCGACGTGGTCTTCCTGGCCCTGCCGGACTCCAGCCCGGACCACCTGCTGCAGCTCATCGACCTGTGCCGCCATCGCGGGGTCCAGGTCCGCGTCCTGCCCAGCATGCTGGAGCTGATGACCACACGGGTGACCACGGACCAGATCGACGGCATCCCGCTGCTCCAGCTCCGCCAGGGCCTGGCCATCGAGGGCCCCAAGACGGCGATCAAGCGGACCTTCGACGTCGTCGTGGCAGGCGCGGCGCTGATCGTCATCTCGCCGGTGCTGGCGCTGATCGCCCTGCTGGTGAAGGTGACCTCGCGGGGACCGGTGCTGCTGCACCAGGAGCGGGTGGGCATGCACGGGCGCGTCTTCCGGACGCTCAAGTTCCGGAGCATGCGGGTCGACGCCGAGGCCAGGACCGGGCCCATCTGGGCGACGACCGGGGACCCCCGCCGGACGATCGTTGGCCGCGTGCTGCGGCGGCTGTCACTCGACGAGCTGCCGCAGCTCTGGAACATCGTCAGGGGCGACATGAGCCTCGTGGGCCCGCGGCCGGAGCGCCCCAACTTCGTGGCCGAGTTCTCGAAGCGAATGCCCCGCTACTGCGAGCGGCATCTCGTCCGTCCGGGTCTCGCCGGCTGGGCGCAGGCCAAGGATCTGCGTGGGCAGACGCCGGTGGAAGAACGTCTGGTCTACGATCTGTACTACATAGACAATTGGAGCCTGTCGTTCGACATCAAGATCATGCTGCTGACCCTGGCGAGGGTCTGGACGCACAAGAACGCCTACTGAGTGTGTGGCTCAAGCCCCGCGGGGCTGAGGAGCCGGTCCGTTGGGACCCCCGAGAGATCGACGGCCCTGGCGTGGGCCCGGATACCCCTCTGGACGAGGCAGAGTTCGTGGCCCTCGACGTCGAGACCACCGGCAACGCCCCCTTCCTCGTCCTGGAGATCGGCGCCGAGCGCTTCCGCCTCTCCGGATCGCTGGCGCTGTTCGACACCCTGGTCGACTGCCGGGCGCCCATCAACTCCTACGCGCGCAAGCGCCACCAGATCTACCGGGAGATGCTGGGGGGAGCCCCCGGCTTCACCGACGCTCGGCGTGCGTTCCTCGCCTTCGCCGCCGGAGCGGCCCTGGTGGAGCACAGCCACGACGCGTTCGACACCTTCCTGATCGGGCGAGGGCTGAAGCAGCCGCTGGAGCACCCGGTGCTGGACACGTCGGCCCTGGCCCGCCTGGTGCTCGACCTGCCCTCGGGACAGACGCCGGGACTGGCCGCCGTCGTGGCGGCGCTGGGCGTGGACGCCACCCCGGCCCACGCGGCGCTGAGCGACGCCCAGGCCACGGCCGCCGTCTTCCGGGAGCTGGTGCGGCGGGCCCGCGAGCAGTTCGGCTGGACCCGGCTCGGCGACCTGCTGGCGGTGCTGGTCCGGCCGGACATCGACCGCTCGGCGCTGGAGCTGCCGCGCCGCGGGGCGCCGCCGGTCCAGCGCTCGGGCCGCGCCCGGCGCCGGGGCACCCGCCAGGCGCGTCCGGCCGGGGCGCAGAGCGAGCAGCCTGCCGAGGGCACTGCGACGGGCTGAGCGAAGAGCCAGCCTCCCCCACGAGGGGGGAGAGAGCTCACTTGTTGTAGTGTCGGGCTCGTGGAGGGGCGCCCGCTGCTGACGATCCCGCGCTGGGCGTTCGCCGCCGCCGGCTACGCGCTCCTGGTCGGCGCCTGGGTCTTCGCCAGCCCGCCCAGCGCCGCCCCGGACGAGCCGGCCCACGCGATCCGCGCCGCGGCCGCCGCAGTGGGCCAGTGGGAAGGCCAGCCGGCCCAACCGTACGAGCGCACCGCCGGGCTCACGCCGGCCCAGGCCGACTACCTGAACCAGCAGACGTGGGAGGTGTCGATCCCGGCGCGGCTGGTCCCACCGCCTCCGTGCTTCGCCGCCACCCCCGACGCCCCCGCCACCTGCGTCAACGACACGGCCGCGGCGACCACCGGGACCGGGACCGTTCGCGTCACGACCTACGCGACGACGGCGCCGCCCGTCCTCTACACGCTGGCCGGCCTCGCCATGCGCCTGCCCGCCGGCGGCCTGTCGCCCCAGCTCGCGGGCCGGCTCGCGCTGGCCCTCGTCTGCGCGCTCCTGCTGGC
>JBKPCH010000215.1:0-12760 GCA_046727275.1 Candidatus Dormiibacterota bacterium | reverse complement strand
CTGGTCGTGGACCATCCCGTTGACGAAGCTGCTGCCCCAGTACAGGAACCCGGCGCAGAAGCCCAGCACCAGGACCAGCACCGCCTGCAGCGTCACGATCCTCCACCGCAAGTCCCTGGTCATCTGAAACGTCCTCCTGGTGAAGCCCCCTCTCCGGGGGCCGTTCTCTTTACGCCTCCAGTCAACTCGCCGTCAGCCGCGCCCGACACCGCCCCCCGGCCCCCTCCGGACTGGGGACCGGCCCGGAAATGCCGGGCCGATGGTCCCTCGGCGGCCGGGAACATCGGCGCCGATGCCTCGCCCGCCCGGCGCTCAGGGTGTCCGGACCGGCGTCCGCTCCGCGAGCAGGACCGGCCGGTTGGTTCGCCGTACCACGTCGTGCGCCACGCTGCCCAGCAGCAGTCCGCCCAGGTCGGTGAGGCGCCGGGAGCCCAGGACGATCACGTCCGCGCCCGACTGGTCGGCGGCCGCGACGATGCGGGCCGCGATCGACTCCTCGCCCTCCAGGACCCGGGTCTCGACCAGGCGCCCCGAGCCGCCCAGCTGCCTGGCCGCCTGCTCCAGCACCTCGGCCGCGGATGCCTCTGGCTCGACGTAGACGGCGGCCCCGCCGAAGAAGCCGATCTCCCTGGCGTGGACGGCCAGCACTGCGGCGCCGTGCTCGCCGGCCAGCTCCCTGGCGGCCGCCAGCGCGGCCGCGGCTCGCTCGGACGAGTCGACGGCCACGAGCACTCTCCGGATCGGGCCGGGGATGGGCCCGTCCTCGCCGTTCGCCCGCTCGTGGACCAGCAGCACGGGGATGTCCAGCTTCGCCGCCACGCCGTGGCTGACGCTGCCCAGCAGCAGGCCGCCGATGTGGGTCCGGCCACGCGACCCCAGGGCCACCAGGTCGGCGCCCACCTCGCGCGTCCTGGCCGCGATCTTCGCCACCGGGTCGCTGTCGTAGGTGGCGATCACCTCGCCGGTCGCCTCGACGCCGGCCCCGCTCAGCCGGCGCACCGCGTCGTCGACGTGGCCCTCGGCGATCGCCGGCGAGACCAGGTCGAGGCCGGCATCCCGCACGTGCAGCACGACGACCTCGCCTGCGGACGAGGCGGCCAGGGTCGCGAGGACGGGCAGCGCGTGCTCGGCGCGGCCCTGAGCGTCGATTGCGAACAGGATCTTCTTGTACATGGTTCCTCCACGACCAGACTGCCCCGGTTCGGGGTCGCGGCCCAGGGCCGGTTGGGCCCGGGTACCCGGGGCGACTGGACCTGGTCGCGCTGGGCTCCGGAGGCCGGTCCGACCTGGGCGGCCTGCTGCTGGGCGGCGTGGCCCGCCAGGTGCTGGAGCTGTCTCGGGCGACGAGGACCTGCCCGAGCTGGCCCGGACGGCCGCGGCCGTCGCCGAGTCGGCGCCGGCTCTCCCGCCACCGCCGCCGAGACGGCGAGGACCACGCTCGGCTACGGCGCGGACCTCGTCGTCATGGGCTCGCCGAGCCTCCCGGTGCCGGCCGGCAGGCCCGGCGCGACCTCAAGCGGCGCGAGCTGAGGTCAGCCCCGCCCAGGCCCCTCTCATGCCGGCCACGAGGACATCCACGTCGGGGCAGGCGTCCCGGTCGGCGTCGACGACGACGTCGAAACGGCCACGGTACGAGAGCGCGGCGAAGATGAGCGTGACGTTCCCCGCCAGGCCGACGACGGGCATGACCTCCTCGACCGTGGCGCCCAGGAGGTAGAGGGGGTCCCGCGGTCCGGGGACGTTGGTCACGAAGGTGTTGATCATGCGCTGCCGGCGCGCGAGCGGCACGGACAGGCCCACCGCGGACAGGCAGGCCATCAGGCCCTCGACGTAGGCGGGGCTCTGCACGACCTTGGCGGCGCGGGTCGCGACGGCGATCGTCTCCAGGCGGCGGACGGCGTCCGGCTCGCTGGCCGGCACCGGCACGAGGAGGGCGCCCACGGCGTTGCCCAGCCCGCGCGCCGCGGCGGCGGTGCGCAGCGCTGCCGGCACGGAGATCTTCAACTCCAGCCCGGGGAGCAGCTCGCCGCGCGCCTTGAGCAGCTCGCGCAGGCCCCCGGTCACGACCGCCAGGAGCACGTCGTTCACCTTCGCGCAGTGGGCGTGGGCCACGCCTCTCGCCCGGTTCAGGTCCAGGTGGACGACGCGCAGGCGGCGGGCCCGCTGGGGGAGGGCGTTGAGCGACGTGCGGGGGGCGCCCGAGCGGTCCTTCAGCATTGTCGCGGTGCCTCCGATCGCCACCGCCGTCCGCCGCGCCAGCCCGAGCGGATGGCCCAGGCTCGCGACCACCACGCGGGTCCTGCAGCGCGTGGCGTCCGCGAGCAGAGCCCGCGCCGAAGGGACCGGCGCCGGGCTCCATGGGGCTTCGGGCGGATCGGCCGCATCGGGCTCCGGGTCCAGCAGCGACGTGACGAGCGAGATCGCGGCGAGGCCGTCGGCAAGCGCGTGGTGGACCTTGAACAGCACGCCTAGCCGGCCGCCCTCGAGCCCGATCAGGAACCACAGCTCCCACAGCGGGCGGGACCGGTTGAGCATCGGGCGCAGCAGCAGCTCCGCGGCTTGCAGGAGGCTGGCCTCGTCACCCGGCGGTGCGATGGGCACCGCGTTGACGTGGCGGTCGATCGAGAAGTCCGGGTCGTCCACCCAGAGCGGCGGCCCGCAGAACGGCGGCGGGCGATGAACGACGCGGCGCAGCTCCGGAACCCGGCTCAGGCGCCGGTCCACGCGCCGGCGGATGGTCGCGAGGTCCAGCTCGCCGTCCTGGCGAAGCAGCGGCCCGGCCTCGACGACGCAGAGGCCGGCCACGTGCGCCGGGGTCTCCGGACGCTCGATCCGGAGGTTGCTGCGGTCGGCGAGGGAGAGCCGGGGATAGCGGCTCACGGTTCATGGGCCCCCGCCTCGACGACGAGGAGGTCGCGGGCGGACACCATGCCCTTCAGCTGCCCGGCCGCCACGACTGGCAGGTGCCGTACGTCGTGCTCGACCATCAGGTGCAGCGCCGCAGCGATGTCGGCTTCGGGCGAGGCGACCACCGCGGGAGCGGACATGTACGTCCCCACGCGCGTCACGTGCGGCGCGGCGCCGTCGGCCATCGCGCGGAGCAGGTCGCGCTCGGTCAGGATGCCGGCGAGCTCGTCGCCGTCGAGGACCGCGAGCGATCCCACTCCATGGTCGCGCATGCGGATCGCGGCGTCGGCCAGGCTCTCCTCGGGGAAGGTCAGCCACACCTCCGGCTGCATCAGCTCGCTCACTCTCATCGCGCTCAACCTCCACACCCGGTTGGGGTGCTGAGGTCAGCGTCGGCCGCCGGCCCCACGGGCGCCCACTGTCCTTGGTCCCAGCCCCGAAGGGCGACGGGCCGGCCCGGGTCGGGACCTTCGGCCCTCGAAACCGCCACCGGAGGCCGGGACACTGACGGTGGGACGTCCGCGTGAGCCGGGTGCGAACGCCGGGCCGTCACGTGCGCGGCGGCCGGGGTCGTCCCGGCCGCCACGCTGCCGGCCGTCAGGCCGGCTGCGGCTGCTGGTGCAGGCTGCGCAGCCGCCCGGCCAGCTCGTTGCCGGTCGCATACATCGGGACCGGCCCCTCTGCCGCGAGCAGCTTCAGCGCGGACGCCGGCAGGAGGCTCTTCAGCTCCGCCCTGGCCTCGCGGGGGCCGGCCAGGATCAGCCGGCTGTAGCCATGGCGCCGCAGGAGGGCGGCCACCGCCCCGGCCACCTGGCCCAGGTTCCAGCGGGCGTGCTCGTCCTGCCGCCGCTGGAGGGCCGCCGCCGACCAGCCGCCCTGCCTGTGGCGGCGGATGGCCATGCCCTCCACCCGGCCCACCTCGGTCAGCTCGTCGAGCACCAGCGCGTAGAGCCTGGCCTGGTGCTTGTCGACAACCGCGGCCAGCGCGGGCGGGTGCGCGAAGAGCTGCAGCCGGATCGGGGCCAGGTCGAGCAGCTCGGCCACCGCCAGTCGGCCGCGAACCTGCTCGGCCAGGCGCCAGATGCGCAGGAAGCCCTGCGGCCGGCACGAGAGCACGGCGACCGCCGGGCAGTCGAACCGGTGCTTCTCGAGCGCGGCCAGCACCACCGGCACCTCGCGCTGAAGGGCCGTCCGCTCCGCCCCGGAGAGCTTGTGGAGGTCGGCCCTGACCAGGTCGTCGAGAAGCGCCCGGTAGTAGTTGCGGCCCGCGCCCTGGTCGGTCGGGAGGTAGGCGGAGAACGCCAACTCCGGGAAGCGCAGCGCCGCCAGCGATGAGAGAGCCTGCGGTGAGACGTCTCCTTCCATCATGAGGACAGGCTGGGGCGCGCCCCCGAGGGGCAGCCAGGGTCCGATGGCCCCCCTTGACACGGGATTCGGGGTCCCGACGGATGCGTGTGTCCGACCCTGTTCCGGTCACCCGCCGCCCCGGCGGCCGAACGGCCGGGGCCGAGACAGGTCGCTGACCAGGGCGCGCGCGGCCGAATCCTCGACCACGTCCTGGCCGAGTCGAGCGCTGACCGGGCGAGTCGAAGAGGCCGGCTGGCCCGTCAGTCGTTGCCGCGGGCGAAGCCGAGGAGCTGCAGGAGGAACAGGAACAGGTTGACGATGTCGAGGTACACGGAGACCGCGAGCAGGATCGCGTCGCCCTGCGACACCTGGCCGGCTCGCGCCACCCGGTTCAGGTCGAAGACCAGGAACGCCGTGAACAGCACGGCGCCGCCGGCGGCGATGGCGATCTGCAGGAACGGCAGGTGCAGGAAGAGGCCGATGATCGACGCGCCGATCAGCACCAGCAGGCCGATGAAGAGGAAGCTGCCGAGCCCGGTGAGGTCGCGCTTCGTGGCGTAGCCGTAGCCGCCGGCGATCAGCGTCACCAGGCCGGTGGCGGAGGCGGCGTTCAGCACGAGCAGGCCCAGCCCGCGGGCCAGGTACGCCTCCAGGATGCCGCCGAGCAGGATGCCCTCGAAGGTGGCGAAGGCGAACAGCAGGATCAGGTTGAGGGGCGCCCGCTCCTTGACGAAATTGAGCGCGATGAGGCAGCCGAAGCCGCCGATCAGGCCGAGGAAGAAGCCGAGCCGGCCGAGCCCGGGCGAGAGGAGGGCGCCTGCGGCCGTGAAGAGCGCCGCCACGCCGAGGAGGCCGAGGACCCTGCCGAGCGCCTGGCCCCGGACGCCGGCCGGTGCGTAGCCGGAGCCGTAGGTGTTGTCGAACCGCTGCATGATCTCGATTCTCCCTCAGGAACCTGAAGGCTCGGTGAACGGCCGGCGCCGGTCAGCGACCCGCCAGCCGCTCGACGACCGGTGACATTGGTCACTCCTGGGCGGCGACTGCGGGTGGGACGCCCGGTTTCAACCGGTCTGCCGGCCGGGTTCGTCCGCGCGCCGCTGGCCCGACGACCGCCAGGCCCGCACCAGGATCACCGCGAGGAGCAGTCCCGCCGCCCCGATCGCGGCCAGGTAGAGCGACCGGTTCCGGGTGAGGACCCCCTCGATGCTGGGCCCGAACCGCGCCCCGAGGACGAGCCAGACGCCGGCCCAGATCGCCGTCGACACGGCGACCGATGGCGCGAACACCCGGTACGGCACCTCGAAGGCGCCGGCGAGGACGGTGATGGGTATGCGCATCCCGGGCACGTGGCGGCCGAAGATGATCGCCAGGGCGCCCCACCGGCGCAGCCACCGCTCCACCTGGGCCAGGCGCTCGGCGTCCAGGTGGAGCAGCTGGCCCACCCGGCCCGTGACCAGGCGGTGGGCCCACCGCCGCGAGATCAGGTAGAGGTTGGTCGCCCCTCCCACGACCACCGCGATGATCGCCAGCCAGGCGCCGGCCAGCTTCGCCAGCGAGCCCGCGCTCACCGTGCCTATGTAAACGACGTAGACGTCCCCGGGCACGGGCAGCGGCACGCCCGACTCCTCGACATAGAGGAGGGCGAGGCAGGCCGGGACGCCGTACCGGCGCACGAGGGAGGCCACGAAGGCGCCCACGCTGGTGAGGTCCTCGGGCAGGTCACCCTCGAGGACCGCGAAGGCCCCGAGCATGACCCCCACCGCGGCGATGGCCAGCGCGGCCAGGGCCACGCGGGCGCCCCGCCCGCGCGGCGGCACGCGCGCGATCCGATCGCCCAGGCCGTCGCGCGCGCGGCCGTCCATGAGGCAGAGGCTACGGTGGCGGCGCGGGCCACGCCCGCCTGTGCGACGATGCACCGCGGCCCGGCCGGTAATGTCCGCCCATTTCCCTGGCGCCGCTGCCTCCGGGCGAAGGAGAGAAGGAGCGAAGTGGCAGGCCAGATCGCGACCGGCGACATCCACCACGTCCGCCTGACCGTGACCGACGTCGCGCGCAGCCGGGAGTTCTACACCACCCTGCTCGGCTTCGAGGTGGCCGCGGAGTCGCCGCCGCCCGACGACCCCGCCGCCGAGGCCCTGTATCCCGTCCTCTGGGGCGGCGTGGTGATGGTCCGGGGCGGCCTCCTGCTGGGCCTGCGGCCGGTCGCGCCCGCCGGCGACCGCTTCGACGAGGACCGGGTCGGGCTGGACCACCTCAGCTTCAACGTCGCCACACGCGCCGAGCTGGACGAGGCGGTGCGGCTCTTCGACGAGCGAGGCGTGCCCCACGGGGCGATCAGGACGCTCGACGGGTTCGGGATCTGCGTCCTGCCCTTCCGCGACCCGGACAACATCCAGATCGAGCTGACGTCGCCGATCGCCTGACGCGGCTCAGCTTCGCGCGTGCGCCCCCGGCGGCCTGCCCACGATGGCCTTGAAGTCCCTGACGAAGTGCGCCTGGTCGAAGTAGCCGAGGTCGAGCGCGAGAGCCGCCAGGTCGACGTCGTGCCCCTCCTCCAGGCGCCTGGCCGCCTCGTGGAGCCGGTACCGCTGGATGATCCACTTGGGGCTCACCCCGACGTACTCGCGGAACAGCCGCTGCAGCGTCCGCTTGCGCAGGCCGCTCAGCCGGACCACGTGGTCCACCCTGGTGATGGACCGGTCGGCGACGATGAGCGCCGCGACCCGGTTGACGGCGGCCACGGTCGGATCGGGCGGCGGCAGCCGGTGGCGCAGGAATTCGCCGGCCTCGGCCGCCATGCTCGCCTCGTCTTCCATGTCCAGCACGCGGGACACGAGCGCGTCGCCCTCCGGCCCGAAGACCCAGCACACCGGCAGGCAGCGGTCGGCCACGTCGGCCAGCGACGAGCCCAGGAACACGTGGAAGCCGGCGGGCCGGAACTTGACGCCGAAGACACGGCCGCGGCCCTCCAGCAGCCGGGTGAACCGGCCCGTCACCACGCCCTGGACGCGGGAGTTGCCGCGCTCGAAGCAGAGGTGGACGGACGCGTTGGAGAGCGTGTGCTGGAGGTGCGGCCGCCGGCCGCGCAGGTCCCACCTGACGCTCCAGAATCGCTCGACGACCTCGGCCAGCTCCGGCGGCGGCTCGTGGTACGTGTTGGTGTAGACGCCGTCGCCGTCGCGCAGGTTGAGGACCCCGGACCGCGTGGACGCCGGATGCGCGCTCACCGCAGCCGAATCCTACGGCCGGCGCGGCCGCGGCCCACTCTGGAGGCCAGTCGCCACCCCCGGCCTGCCTGCCGTGGGGCGGCCGGGCGGCGCGCGGCCGCTGCCGGCCGCCGATCGATATAGTCGCCTTGACAACTTTTCCTCTCGAAACGGGGAGTCGCCCATGTTCGACGTGGCAGTCATCGACGACGCGGCCGCCGCCGAGGTCTCGCTGGACCCGGTGCGGGCCCGCCTGCTGGCCGCGCTGGTCGAGCCGGGCTCGGCGACGTCGCTGGCCGCCCAGGTGGGCCTGGCCCGGCAGAAGGTCAACTACCATCTGCGGGCGCTGGAGCGGCACGGCCTGGTCGAGCTGGTCGAGGAGCGCCGGAGGGGCAACTGCACCGAGCGGGTGCTGCGGGCGACCGCTGCGTCCTACGTGATCTCCCCCACCGCCCTGGCCGCGGTGGCCCCGGACCCGTCGCGCGCCCCAGACCAGCTCTCGGCACGCTGGCTGCTGGCGCTGGCCGCCCGGCTGGTCCGCGAGGTCGGCGAGCTCATCGCCCGAGCGGCCGCGGCCCGGCGGCCGCTGGCGACGTTCGCCATCGACAGCGAGATCCGGTTCGCCTCGGCCGCCGACCGCGCGGCCTTCGCGGCCGAGCTGAGCGAGGCGGTCGCCGCCCTGGCCGGCAGGTACCACGACGAGCGGGCGGAGGGGGGGCGCCTGCATCGCCTGGTGGTCGCCCTGCATCCGAGCATCACCCGGCCCGCGGAGACCCAGCCGTGACCAGGGAGTTCGAGATCCGCCGGAGGATCGAGCTGCCCGCCACCCCGGAGCAGGTCTGGGACGCGATCACCAGCGGCACCGGCGGCTGGCTGTGGCCTGTCGAGCACGAGCCCCGTGCCGGCGGGGCGACGTCCGAGGGCGGCACTATCACCGCCTGGGACCCGCCGCGGCACCTGGCGACCCGGGCCGAGGGCGAGAACGGGTGGTTCAACCAGCTCGACTTCGCCATCGAGGGCCGCGAGTGGGGCGCGGTGCTGCGCTACGTCCACAGCGGCATCTTCGTGGCCGACTGGGACGACCAGTACGACGCGGCCGACAGCCACACGGACTTCTACCTGCACACGCTCGGGCAGTACCTGCGCTGGTTCACGGGCCGCACCCCGACCTACGTGTCGGTGCAGGGCCCGCCGGCCTCGCGGGAGGCGAACGCCTTCGAGGTGCTGAGGCGCGGGCTCGGCCTGGCCGGCCAGGCCGCCGCGGGCGACGCGGTGCGCCTCGAGCCGCGGGAGGTCGGCCCTCTCGACGGGGTAGTGGACTACCTCACGCCCCACTTCGCCGGCATTCGCACGGCGAACGGGCTGTACCGGTTCTTCGGCAGGGACGCGTGGGGCATGCCGGTGGCCGTGGCCCTCCACCTTTTCGTCCCCGGCGTGGACCCGGAACGGACCGCCAGGGCGTGGAGCGCCTGGCTGGAGGCGCTGTTCGCGTAGGGGTCGGGCGGCCGCGACTGCGGTGCAGATCCCGTGCCGTCCTCCACTCCTGTTGACAATCCTGCGGGCGGCGGCCTATGGTTCCCGTCAACTGTGATGGATTCAGGCACCTGTTATTCACTGGAGTTGAATGCGGGTCAACGAGGCGGAGGGACGAGATGACAGTCGTGCTCCACAGAGCAGCGGGGCTGACGGCGCTGGGTGGTACCCTGGCCGCCCTGCTGGTGGTCCTGGCCAGCCCGGTCAGCGCGGGCGGCCGGTTGGACGGCGTCTGGGCCGGGTCGATACGGGACTGCATGGCGTCGAACCGGCACGTCGGCACCTACGCGAACAATCGGATGGCGTCGGGGTTCAACGGCCTGGACTACGGCTGGCTCGAGTGGCGCGCCAGCCGGAACGGCGCGTGCAACCATTACCAGTGGGTGCGCCTCCACGTCGAGAACACCATCCCGGTCGTGGCGTGGACGCCGCAGTGGCTCCACGTCGAGTACGCCAGGGCCGGTGTCCACGTCCGGTCGGACATTCGTCCGCAGGTCGTCGGGATGCCCGACGACGGCGGAGGCTTCCTGAGCTACGTCGAACCGGGAGTGTACGACGCCGGGCTGATCTACTCCTGGTCTCCGGACGCCTCGATCGCGTCGTGGTCCACCAGTTCAGTGAAGCATCCGGCCGGCTGGTGGGAGCCTCTCTGCTTCTGGAGCGGGTGCGTGCTGTTGCCTTGAGATCCGGGGAAACCGCGCGGTCCCGGCCGCCCGAGCAGGCGGCCGGGGCGCTGCTCCGACAGGGGGCAGGGCTGGCGGCACAGGGACAGCTGGCGGCGGCCGTCGAGGCTTTCGACCAGGTCGTGGAGCGCTGCGGAGACGCGCCGGGCGCGGGGCTCCGCCAGATCGTGGCGATGGCCTGCGCGCAGCAGTCGAACCTGCGCGAGATTGTGGCGGGCGGCGGACAGACATCGCCGGCGGGCGCCGGCCACTCCGACTGGTCCAGTCGAGTCAAGCGGACGATCACCGGCTGGTGGAAGGGCGCCGCCCGCTGAGCCAGGCGCCACGTCACCCCGAAGCCGCGGCCCGGCGCTGGCGGAGAGGGTGGGATTCGAACCCACGACACGGTTGCCCGTGTACGGCATTTCCAGTGCCGCGCCCTCGACCGGACTAGGCGACCTCTCCGCGCTGCAGTGAGAGTCTACCGCCGGGGTGAACCGGCCAGGCCTCTACGCCTCGACCTCGGCGCCGTCCTGGGCCCAGCGGGTGTGGAAGCTGCCCTCCCGGTCCACCCGCCTGTAGGTGTGGGCCCCGAAGTAGTCGCGCAGGCCCTGGACCAGGCTGGCCGGCCCCCGCGCCCGCCTGTAGCCGTCGTAGTAGGCCAGGGAGGACGTGAACGCGGGCAGCGGCACGCCGATGTCGATCGCCGTGGTGACCACGCGCCGCCAGGCGTCCTGGACGCGCGCCAGCCCGTCCCGGAAGTACGGCGCCAGCAGCAGGCTGCCCAGGTCGGGATGCTCGGCGTACGCCTCCCGGATCCGGTCGAGGAACCGCGCCCGGATGATGCAGCCGCCCCGCCAGATGGTGGCGAGGGCGCCCAGGTCCAGGTCCCAGCCGTACCCCCGGCCGGCCGAAGCCATCTGGTCGAAGCCCTGGGCGTAGGCGACGATCTTCGACGCGTAGAGCGCGTCCCGCACGGCGTCGACGAGGCCCTCGGCGCCGGGCACGGCGCCGGCCGGCCCGGCCAGCACGCGGGAGGCCTCCACCCGCCGCTCCTTCAGCGCCGAGAGCGTGCGCGCGAAGACGGCCTCCGTGATGGCGGTGACCGGCACGCCGAGGTCCAGCGCGTCCTGGGACGTCCAGCGGCCCGTCCCCTTCTGCTCCGCCTCGTCCAGGATGACGTCGACGAGCGGCTGGCCGGTCGCGGCGTCCACCTTGGCCAGCACCTCGGCCGTGATCTGGATCAGGTACGAGTCCAGGTCGCCGCGGTTCCACTCCCGGAAGATGGCGGCCTGCTCGGCCGGGCCCAGGCCGAGCGCCTGGCGCAGGAAGTCGTAGGCCTCCGCGATCAGCTGGATGTCGGCGTACTCGATGCCGTTGTGGACCATCTTCACGTAGTGGCCGGCTCCGTCCGCCCCGATGTACGTGCAGCAGGGCAGGCCGTCGACCTGCGCCGCGATCCGGGTGAAGATGGGCTCCACATGGGAGTAGGCCTCCCTGGTGCCGCCAGGCATGATGCTGGGCCCGTGCAGCGCCCCCTCCTCCCCGCCCGAGATGCCGGTGCCGAGGAAGCGGAGGCCGCTGCCCTCCAGCTCGGCGACGCGGCGCCTCGTGTCCTTGAAGAAGGAGTTGCCGCCGTCGATCAGGATGTCGCCCTCCTCCAGGTGCGGCCGGAGGTGAGCGATCGCCTCGTCCACCGGTGGCCCCGCCTTGACCATCACCAGGATGGTGCGGGGGCGCTCCAGGGCCGCGACGAAGGACGAGGGGTCGTACGCGGGCAGGAAGGTCCCCTCCCCGCCGTGCTCCTCCATCATCCGGTCAGTGCGCGCGGCCGTCCGGTTGTACACTGCCACGGATACGCCGCGAGAAGCCACGTTCCGAGCCAGGTTCTGGCCCATCACGGCCAGGCCGAATACGCCGAAGGGGGCTCGAGTCACACTGGGCGAGTTTAGTGGATTGCGTTAGCGGTCCACTTCGGGTATATGTGGCGTTCAGTTCAGTCGGAAACGGGGGACGCAGGAACCGCTCGGAGACGACCAGAAAAAGGAAAGGGAGGGCAACAGTGCGAGCCAGTGGTCTCGCCCAGGAGGACGGTTCCCCGCAGAGCGACGCCGTGACCGGCGAGACCGGGGTCGCCCGTTCGGGCGCCTCGTCTCGGCACCAAAAGGTAAGGTACGAGTGACGTTGTGGTAGACATCCAGGAGCTGGGAGGCTCCAGCGTCGGCGGGTATCAGCTCATTCGGTGCCTCGGCCACGGCACGCACACCGCGGTGTACCGGGCGACGGGCAGCCTCGGCTCGCAGTGGGCCCTGAAGGTCATCGACCGGCAGCTCGAGCCGGAGGCGGCGCTGGTCGAGCGCCTGCGCCGCGAGGCCAGCCTCTGCTCCCGAGTGGATCACCCTGCCATCCTTCCCATGTATGACGTCGGACGGGACGACCACGTTACGTTCGCGACCGCACCGTTTCTGGAGGCCCCCACCCTCGACGACCTGATGGCCGAGGGCCGCGTCGACCCGGACCTCCTCTGGAGCGTCGTCAGCCAGCTGGCCGACGCCCTGGAGCGGGCGCACGACCTGGGCCTTGTCTGCCGCGTCCTCAAGCCCAACAACATCCTGGTCGACTCCTCCGGCCGCGCCTACCTGGCCGAGTTCGGCATCGCCAGCCGCCGGACGGGCCCGATGGCCCTGACCAGCCCCGGCTACAACCTGCGGTCGCCGCAGTACCTGGCCCCGGAGCAGGTCGAGGGCAAGGAGCCCAGCCGGCGGGCCGACGTGTACGCGATCGGCGTCCTGATCTTCGAGATCCTGACCGAGACCCCGCTCTTCAACGGCCGCAGCGTCGGCGAGATCCTCACCGCGACCCTGAACGGCCAGGTGCCGTCGGCCCACGCCCGCAACCGGCGCCTGCCGTCCGGCGTGGACCGCGTGCTGATACGGGCCCTGTCCAAGGACCCCGCGGAGCGCCACCAGTCGGTGTGGGAGCTACTGGAGGAGCTGATCCAGGTCCCGGACACGAGCTCCGGGGCGCCCGCCCACGCGGCCCCGCCGCCTCCGGCCCCCGCCCCGGCCCCGGCGCCAGTCCACGCCCCGGCGCCCGCCTACGCCC
>JBKPCH010000214.1:0-2609 GCA_046727275.1 Candidatus Dormiibacterota bacterium | reverse complement strand
GCTGTCCAGGCATCCTCGGCCCGTCAGCCTGTTGACGGACCCGGGGCGAGGCCCCGGGTCCGTGCCCAGCAACAGCGGTCCGCCGCGCGAGCGCGGCTGTGTCGAGCGCTCCGACGCGGCGTCGCACACCCCGGACGTCAGGCTCGCCGGAGTCCGCCGCCCTTCACCTGCCTCAGGACGAAGAGCAGGATCACGGCGCCGATGAACGCGACCACGATGCTGCCGAGCAGACCGACGGTCGTGTGGACGAAGAGGCCGACCACGAAGCCGCCGATCACGGCGCCGAGCAGGCCGACGACGAGGTCGCCGAGCAACCCGTAGCCGCCGCCCTTCACGAAGTGGCTGGCCAGGAAGCCCGCCACCAGGCCGACGATGATCCAGACCAGTAGGCCGCCGGGATCTAGTTGCATGTGAATCTCCCTTGTGCTAGCTGAAGTCTTGCCGCGACTGCGTCACGGTGCGGTTGAGGACGAGCTGGACGATCCGGGTGAGCAGCCAGGCCACCAGCGCGTAGACGGCCATGGCGGCGAGCGAGGTCACCTCGAACTGGTTGCCGGTGCTGGTCGCGGGGTTGCCCAGCAGCCCGGCGAAGGGCGCCACCAACGGCGCCGTCAGGCCGTAGATGAGCTGTGCGAACCCGGCCTCGGGATTGGCGGCGAGCAGCTTGAGCACGAACCGGATCGCGATCAACCCGTCGACGACCGCCAGGACGATGTAGATGACGTTGATCCAGGTCGCGAGCGGAGACGCACCCCGGCTCACGCTCCGCTCGACATGACCGGGCTCCCCAGCCATACGGACCGGTCCCTGCACGACCTCACGCGACTGGACGACCTCGTCCGCTGTCTCCGACCGGTATCGGGAATCCTCTACAGACATCGAAGCGTTCTCCTCTTTCAGGACTCGGGGGGAGTTCGAACTCCCGATGGCATGGCGCACCCAGGCGCGGACACCGCGCTCGCTCGCTGGTACTCCGCGGCCAAGTGGGCGTCGCAGGCAGCCTGCGCCGCCATCCACCCGGCGATGCGGCCCGACACCTCTGTAGGGGTGATCCGGCTCTTGATCAAATAGTCGAGCGCGCCAAGCTCGAGGCCCCTCTCGATCAGGTCGGGATCGTCACAGTTGGAGAGGATCACTACCGGCAGCGAGAAGGTCCTGCGCTCGGCTCGCAGCGCCGCCAGGACCTGCAGTCCGTCAATGGTCGGGAGCCTCATGTCCAGGAGGACCAGGTCCGCGCGTGATTGGAAGGCCAGCGCGAGGGCCATCTCTCCGGTCATGGCGACGTGTACGCGATAGCCGTCGTACTGGAGCTTGAGGCGGTACATCCCGGCGATGTCGTGGTCGTCCTCGACCAGAAGGATCGTGTCCGCAGGCTGCGATCGCGAGTTCGCGACAGGCTGTGCCGTCAGTGTCGATGCCACCCTTCGAGTGCTCCCAGGTGGGACCCGGTGGCGGGCGGCCTAGACGATCCCATGATCTCGGCCGCGGTGGCCCCTGCGGCCCCAACAGACGGGACGAGCCAGGGGTCCATTGCAAGCTTGACCCGCCCGCGACGCCGGCACCATCCGTCGAATGAATGACTTTCGCCATTCGTTCGGTTGCGGCGCTGCTTGAAGCCTCCAGAGCCTGATCGCGGCAACCACCACGCCAGGTCGGGGGCCGTCCATGGAGTCCGACGCGACCGGACGATCCGCGCGCGAATCGGGCGGGTGACGCACGAGTATGCTGGTCGCGCATAAGTCCCATGTGCCCCGGTGATGCGAGGCCGCTGGAGCTTGAGAGCTCGGCCTCATGAGCGAGTCGCTGCCGGTGCTGGCCGGCGTGCTGCGCACCGCGCCGGAGTCTGATGCGCTCGTGATCGTCGGCCGACTCCTGGACTCACTGCCCATCCCGGTCCTCCTCACGGACTGCTCGGAGGAACTGCGCTGCACGTACGGCAACGCGGCCTGGCGAGCCTGGGTGCCGCCCGACAAGTTCCCGGTCGAGGGCCAATCGCTCCTCGAGATCCTGGAAGGGCTCGCGGCCTCCCCGCTGCTCGCCATCCTCCGCCAGGTCTGCGTAACCGGCGCTCCCGCGCACCTCCGGGACTTCGAGTACGTCGGCCTCGTGGGAGCGCCGGTCACCCTACCCGGCGACGTGACCGTGTGGGACTGGGAGGTCTATCCGATCACCGACGCCAGTGGCGTCCACGATCACCTCCTGGTCGTCGGCCTGGACGCGACCGAACGGGCCCTCCGGGGACCAGGAGTCAGTCCCGAAGCCAGGGCCCGGGCGGCTGAGATGCGTGAGCGCGCGTCGGGCATCCTGCGGATCTTCGGGGTCGCACCCGATACCGACGTCACCACCTCGGCAGTCCAGTTGAGCAGGCGGGAGCTGGAGGTCGCGGACCTGGTGGCGCGCGGTCTCGGCAACGCGGCAGTGGCCCGCCAGCTCTTCCTCAGTCCCGCGACGGTCGCCACCCACATCTCTCAACGGTTCTGGCCATCGTGACCAGGACAGGCCGTTCTGCTCCCCAACCCCGGGCCCGGCCGCCGGCTGGTTGACCATCGAGATCGCGATGATCGGCCTGAGCAGCTGGGCGCAGATCGCCTGGCTGCTGGTTGGACTGC
>JBKPCH010000213.1:0-12516 GCA_046727275.1 Candidatus Dormiibacterota bacterium | reverse complement strand
CGCCCAGCGCCGTCACGAGCAAGTTCATGTGGATGCCGGCCAGCCCCTCGGGGCCCTGGCGGCCCATCGCGTCGGTGACCGAGGCGCCGACGTCGCCGCCCTGGGCGACGTAGCGCGCGTAGCCGAGGCGGTGCATCAGCTCCGCCCAGGCACGCGCGATGCGGCCGGGGTCCCAGCCGACCTCGGCCGGCTCGCCGGAGAAGCCGTAGCCGGGCAGGGACGGCAGCACCAGGTCGAACGCGTCCTCGGCGCGTCCGCCGTGCGCGGTCGGGTCGGTGAGCGGGCCGACGACGTCGAGCAGCTCGATGACCGAGCCGGGCCAGCCGTGCGTCATGATCAGCGGCAACGCGTCCGTGTGCGGCGACTTCACGTGGATGAAGTGGATGTCCACCCCGTCGATCTCCGTCTTGAACTGCGGCAGCGCGTTCAGTCTCGCCTCGCACGAGCGCCAGTCGTAATCGGTCGCCCAGTAGCGGGCGAGCTCCTGAGTCGTCGCCAACTGCACGCCCTGCGACCGATCAGCGACGAGCTCCCGTGAGGGCCAGCGCGTCGCGGCGATGCGCCGCCGAAGGTCGGCGATCGCTTCTTCGGGAATATCGGCGCGGAAGGAGCGGATCGGGGTGTCCACGGCGGGTCGTGAAGACATTGTCATTCTCCCTGGCAGGCTGCATGGTCCAGCCGACAAGCCTTTGTAAGGCCAGCGCAGTCCGCAAGGGACAGAGACCTGGAGCTGCGTGAGACAAAACGATGGACGTCTGGTTTCCCATGGAGATTCCAGATGTGAAGGCCCCCGGGTCTCTGATCGCGTGGGTGGTCTTCCCGCTGTGATCACAAGGATCGCTCGCGGATGATCAGTCGGCCTCCAGTGGCGGTCCCACGACGATGTTGCCCCATTTCTTGCCCAGGGCGTCCCACTCCGCTTCGCCGGCCTCCCGCGGCAGCCTGGCCAGCTCTCGAAAGTACCCCTCGGCGGGGCCCGGGGGCATGGCAGTGACGAGCACCCTGGCGGGTTCCGTTCCCACCGCCCGGAAGGCATGGACGCAGCCAGCCGGGCAGAAGGCGAAGGTCCCAGGTCCAGCTCGCTCCACCCGGTCGCCAATCTGGAGCAGCAGCTCCCCCTCGAGGACGTAGAACGTCTGGGCCATGTTGGGATGGTAGTGGCGATACGGGCCGGGCTGACCCGGTTGCAGTATCCCTTCCTCGACACTGATGACTCCACCGGTGCTGGCCGTGCCGGCCAGAGCCCGGTTGGACGTGAAGTAGGGGCGCTCCAGGCTCTCGCCCGGGGGCACGACGTAGCCCTCCACCGCGGCGCCCGGCCTCTCCCAGCTCTCGAATGTGGCCATATCAGGTATGCCTCCCGTGTCA
Source organism: Candidatus Dormiibacterota bacterium (assembly GCA_046727275.1). Classification (GTDB taxonomy): domain Bacteria; phylum Chloroflexota; class Dormibacteria; order Dormibacterales; family Dormibacteraceae; genus CF-161. The sequence continues at coordinate 11,148 of JBKPCH010000213.1, read as the reverse complement.
GTCTGCCGGACGGTTCGGTTCGTCGCCGCGCTCATACGGCGACGGCCTCGACGATCCGCATGGTGCTGGCCGTCTCCACGACCCTGCTGAGTCGGAAGCCGCCAGCATTCAGCAGGTCGCCGAGCTCCCGAGCCGTGCGCTCGCGCCCGCCGCTGACGGCCAGCATGAGCACGTCGAGGGTGTAGACGCGGGGGTCCGCGTACCCCTCGGCCACGATGCCCTCGACGATCAGCACCACGGCCCCCGGCGAGGCGGCCCGGCGGACGGCCCGCAGGATCGCCGCCGCCTCGGCGTCGGGCCAGTCGTGAATGACCTCCATGAGCAGGTAGGCATCGGCGGTCGGGAGCGGGTCGATGAAGAAGTCACCCGCCCGCCCCGTGAGCCGCGTTCGGCCGAGGTCCTGCGAGTCGATCACGCGGGGCAGGTCGAACAGCACGCCCGTGGCTCCGGGGGCCGCGTCGAGCACGGCGCGGATCAGATGGCCGCGGCCACCGCCGATGTCGGCGATCGTGGAGAAGCGCCGGAAATCGTACGCGCCCAGCACCGCGGCCACGTCCGCCGCCGCCTTCGCGGTCATCGCCGCGTCGAATATGGCGGCCTCGTCCGGATGTGCCTCCAGGTAGGCGAAGAAGCCGTTGGGCTCCACCACCTCCACGGCTGGCTGGCCGGATCTGACGGAGTGGTCCAGGTGCTCCAGGCTGGCGGTGATGACGGGCAGGCCGTAGAGCCGGGTGAGGGCGCGCACGGACATCGGATGGTCGCTGCGGAGCAGCCGGGATGCGTCCGTGTGACGGTAGCCCTCGGCCTCGTGCGCGAAGATGCCGTTGGCGGCCAGGAGCCGCAGGACGCGGTCCAGCGCGCCCGCCTCGGCGGCACAGGAGGCTGCGAGCTCTGCGGCGGTGACCGGCCGTTCGTCGATGTGGTCGGCCACGCCGAGCTCGGCCACGACCTGGAGCGAGCGAGCTGCTACCGTGCTGCTCGTCAGGGTCCAGGCGATTTCTAGCGGTCGGGTGTCGGTGACTGTGGACATGGCCACACCGTCTACTTCGGCCGTGACAGGATCGTCATGTGGACTGGCGATCAGCGTGAAATGGCGCCGCTAGTCGTTTCCCTGCTCGGACCGCCCGCCGTCAGGCACGGCGCTGCCGAGGTCCGCTTCCCCACACGCAAGACGCTTGCCCTGCTCGTCTACCTCGCGGCGGAGCCGGCGATCCACTCCCGCGAGCGGCTGATCAGCCTGCTCTGGCCGGAGACGGACCACGACCACGGCCGCACCTCCCTGCGCGCGACCCTCAGCCTGCTTCGGCGGGCCCTGGGCGATTCGCCGGGGACGAGCCACGTCGAGGCGAGCCACGGCGGCCTGGCCCTGCGTGCGACAGAGGACCTCCAGCTCGACCTGCGGCTCGTCCACGATGCCGCCACGCTGGCCGGGACGGTGCCCACGACACTCGCCGCCCGCCAGGTGGCGACGTTCGAGATGGCCGCGAACGCGTATCGAGGCGACTTCGCTCAGGGCCTCGACCTGCCCGAATCGCCGGACTTCGACGAATGGCTGACCGTCAACCGTGAGGTGTGGAGGGGTCGGATCGTCGCCGTGCTCGACCGGCTCTCCGGGATCCGCGCCGACGCCGGCGACCTCGTGGGCGGGCTCGAGCTCGCGCGGCGCTGGGTCGCGGTCGATCGCTTTGCGGATCCTGCCCGCAGGCGTTTGATCGAGCTCAGGCTGGCGGCGGGCGACCGACCCGGCGCGCTCGCCGAGTGCGAGGGTTTCGCAAGGCTCCTGCGCGAAGAGCTCGGCGCCGAGCCCGAGCCGGAGACCCGGGCACTGACGGAGCGTGCGCGGCGCTCTCCGCGGCCGGGGCGGCAAGGGCGGGAGCTGCCGCTCGCCGGTCGCGAAGCCGAGCATGCAGCCCTGGCGGCCGTCTTTCGCTCGGCGCGCTCCGGGGCGGCTGCCGCGCTGGTGATCGGGGAGGCCGGCCTGGGCAAGAGCCGGCTCGCCGAGGACTTTCTCCTGTGGGCAGAGGCTCACGGAGCCGACGTCCTGAGGGGGCGTGGCTTCGAGGTCGGCGGCCGGCTGCCGTACCAGCCAATCGTCGAGGCGCTGCGCCAGCGGTTGAGGGACGAATCGGGGTCGGACCAGCTGCTTCCAGGCGAACCCTGGCGCGGACACCTGGCTCGCCTCCTGCCCGAGCTCGGCCAGGCGGCGCCGAGCGACGGTCCACAAGACCGGCTCCATCTGTTCGAGACGGTGTCTCGACTGGTGGGCGGTCTCGCCGCGTCGGGCCCGGTCGTGCTCGCCATCGACGACCTGCACTGGAGCGACGAGGGCTCGCTCGACATGCTGCGGTACGCGGCCCGGCGAATGAGCGCTGCTTCGCGACCTTTCCTGCTCCTCGGCTGCGTGCGATCCGAGGAGCTGGCGATGCAGCCAGGACTGGGATCCTGGGCGGCCGAGCTCGAGCGGGAAGTTCCGTTGACGCGGGTGTCCCTTGGGCCCCTGGACGCCGGCGCCGCCTCCTCCCTGCTGGTCGCGGCCGGCCTGTCCGCGGAGCTCGCCGGGCGTCTCCACGCGGAGAGCGGTGGCAACCCCCTCTTTCTCGTCGAGACCTTGCGCGACTGGCGAGATCGGGGCGTTCCCCCAGGCGAGCAGCCAGTGACCCCCGGCGTGCGCCACGCGATCAGGAGGCGGCTGGCACGCCTGGACGCGGACTCCGCCGAGGCGGCAGGGGCGGCCGCGGTGCTCGGTACGCGCTTCGAGCCGCGTCTGGCCGCGCGTCTCCTCGATCGAGATGAGATGGAGTTCCTGCGACAGATCGAGCAGGTCGCGCGCCTCGGGCTGGCCTCGCCGGCAGGAGGGGACCTCTATCAGTTCACCCACGATCGAATCCGAGACGCCGTCTACGCGGATCTGCCGGAGCCGCGCCGGCGCCTGCTCCACCGGAGGGCCGTCGACGTCCTGCGGACCACCGGGGCCGACGCGGCGCAGGTCGCGGAGCAGGCCGCCGGCGGAGGGCTGCACGCGGTGGTGGCCGAGATGAGCATTCGCGCTGGAGATGCGGCGCTGAAGTTGTTCGCCGGGGCCGACGCCGCACGGCACTACCGGCGCGCGCTGGCCGACCCCCCGGCTGGCGAGGACCTGCCCGAGCTGTACCGGAAGCTGGGGGACGCGCTCCGCGTGGCAAACAGGACGCTGGAGGCGGCGGCCGCCTACGGCGGCATGCTCGACCGGACCCGCGTCGAGGGAGACGTCAGAGCCGAGGTGAGCGCGCTCAACCGTCTGGCCCTCGCGATCGCTCAGTCCGGGCAGCCAGGGCCGGTGTCCCCTGAGGCGCTCCTGGCCCGCGCTCTCGAACTGGCGGAGGAGGGACGGGCGCGTATCGAGACGAACACGAACCTGTCGCTCGTGCTGATGTACGCCGGCCGGTGGTCCGAGGCGTTCGCTCTGGGCCGGGATTCCCACCGGGCGTGCGTCGAGCTCGGGCTGGCCGAAGACGGGGCTCATGCCGCCTCGGCCATGGCACAGGCGGGACTGTTCTGTGGCGCCTGGGCCGATGCCTACCAGCTGGCGCAGGAGGCGGCGGACGGATACAGACGGCTTGGGAATCTCGTCCTTGAGGCAAACGCGCTTTCGCTCGCGGCCGGGGCGGCTGTCCGGCTGGGTGAGGCAGCGCGCGGCGTCGACCTCGCCGCGCGCGCGGTGGCCCTGAGCGAGCAGCTCGACAACTCCTGGGGCCTGGCCACCGCTCTCCTCCACCTCGCGGAGGCCCGGCTCGAGCTGGGCGAGCCCGACGCCGTCCTTCAGCTGGCTGAACGTGGACTCGAAGCGGCGACCGACTCCGGCTTCAGGCCACTGATCGCCTACAGCCACCTGTTGACCGGTTTGGCCCTGCTGGACCTCGACGAGCCGAGGCGAGCCGAGCTCAGCTTCACTGCCGGACTCGAGGCCGCGGCGGGAAGCCCGGCCCGCGTCCTCGAGGAGGTCTGTCTCTCGGGACTGGGGGCCACGAAGCTCATGGCCGGCGACATCGCCGGTGCCGTCCGGCTGGTTCTCGCCGCAGTGGACAGGCGATCCGAGACCAGCCCCTTCTGCATTGCGTTTCGAGCCTGGGACGTCGCGTCACTGGCGCTGGGCGGGCGGCACGCGCAGGCCGCGGCGGACCTGGCGGCACTCGAGCGCGTGGTGGGCGGATTCCAGAGCGGGCGACGAGTGGTCGAACGTGGGCGAGCGGCGGCGGCGGCGGCCAGTCTTCGGGAGGTGCTCCAGATCCTCCGGTCCGCGTGACCCGTGCACGAAGACGCCTGGAGATCGAGAGCCGGGCGCCGACCGACGACGCCGGCTCTCATCGCAGACCGCGCTGGAGGGCAAACCTGGTGGCGCCGGCCCGCGACGTGACGCCGATCTTGCGGTAGATCGACCTCAGGTGTGCGTCGACCGTCCTGAGGCTCAGGAACAGCTGCCGCGCGACCTCCGCGTTCGTGATCCCCGTCGCGACCAGCCGGAGAACCGTGATCTCGCGATCGCTCAGGCCAGCGATGTGGGCATCGGTCGCCGACGCCTCCCATCCGGAGACCCGTTCCATGGTCTGGAGAGGCGTGCTGGTGCGGCCCCGGTTCCACGCCGCCGCGAACTGGGCCGCCGAGAGCGACGCTGACACCGACCGGACGAGGCTCTCGTACTCCCTCCCCAGGACCGCGGTCTCGAGGACGGCGCTGCGGACGTCCGGCGCCTCACGGGACAGGGACGCCGCCGCCCCCAGCAGCTCGGCCGCGTGGACGTGGCGCTTCTGCGCCTCGGCCACCGCCGCCAGTCCTTCGAGGCAGGCTCGCATCAGCGCCTTGTCGCCCACCTGGTTGGCCGCCCTCAGGGCCTCGCCCTGACGCCGGTGAGCCAGGCCGTGATCTCGCTCCTGGTACGCCACCAGGCCGAGCGAGAACAGGGCGCGCGCCATGTTCCAACGGTCCCCCAGGCTCCGGGACCGTTCGAGCGCGTCGGCGAGCAGGCTCGTGGCCGTTTGCGTCTCGCCCCGGTTCAGCGCGAACCAGCCCAGTCCCTGTAGGGCCTGGACCATCCCGCGGCGGTCTTCGACCTCGTGGCACAGCAGGAGCGCCCGCGTCAGGGATTCCTGCGCGGACTCCGCGCTGCCCATGAGCCACTGCACCAGGCCCAGTCGCTCCAGCAGGGTGGCGACGCCATGCCGATCCCCGAGCCCGACACAGAGCGCAAGCCCCTCCTCGTACAGCCGCCTCGCCTCGGAGTAGTCGCCCCGCACCCTGGCCAGGCCGCCCAGGCCGTTCAGCACGATCGCCGGGCGGAGCGTGTCCCCCAGCTCCTGGCAGATGCTCAGGCTGGAGCGGAAGAAGGCGTCGGCCGCAGCGTAGTCGGCCTGGTAGTGGGCGGAGAAGCCAGCGCCCAGGAGCGCCTCCGCGGCGTCCGAAGTGGCGGCCACCGGCGCCATCGACAGCGCCGCTCGGAGCCACACCCGGCACTCGTCGACATATCCGTGGAGAAACCAGAACCGCCAGAGCCAGGCCGCCATGCGCAGGGCCTCCTCCTGCCGGCCCGACCGCACGAACCAGGCGAGCGCGACGGCGATGCCGTCGTGCTCGGACTCCATGCGGTTCAGCCACGTCTCGCTGCTCCTCCGCCGGAGGTCGCGGTGCGCATCGTCCACCAGTCGCAGCTCGGCCATGGCGTGGCGTCCCGCGAGCTCTGCGGCGGTCTGATCATCGACGAAGCGATCTCGCAGGAACTGACGGATGAGGACGGGCATCGACAGGCGAATCTCACCGTGGGCCGCGTCCTGGCGCTGCAGGAAGCCGCGTTCCACCAGCGCGCTCAGCGTCTCGAGCGCGCGCTCCGGAGAGCGCGCCGGCAAGAGGCGCTCGGCCGTCTCCAGCGTGAACAGCGCCGGGAACGCGGTCAACTGCAAGAGGACGTGCTTCTGTTCCTCGTCGAGCAGCCCACAGCTCCATTCCAGCGTCGTTCGCAGGGCCTGGTGCCGGACCGGCGCATCCCGGGGACCACCGGTGAGCAGCTCCAGGGGTCGCTCCAGCCGCTGGAGCATGGCCTCGGGCGTCAGCACCCGGATCCGGGTCGCCGCCAGCTCGAGGGCGAGAGGCAGACCGTCGAGCCTGCGACAGATCTCGGCGGTCGCCCGCGCATTGGAGGTCCCCAGCTCGAAGCCCGGCAGGACCGCCTGCGCCCGCGCCACGAACAGGCGCACCGCTGGCGACTCCGACACGGTCTCGACGTCAGCCGCGTCGCCCGGGGGCACGGGCAGCGGGCCAACCGGGAACTCATGCTCCCCGGCGACGTGGAGCGCCGCCTGGCTGGTCACGAGGATCTTCAGGTCGGGGCAGTCGGCCAGCAGATCGGCCACCACCGCCGCCGCGGGGAGCAGGTGCTCGAAGTTGTCGAGGAAGAGCAGGAAGTGCTGGGTGCGCAGCTCGTCGACCAGGCGCTCCAGCAGGTCGGCGCCGCGTCCTGATTCGGCGAAGCCGAACGACCGGCCGATCGCCGGGAGGACCTGCTCGGCGTCCGTGAGGCGGCTGAGTGGGATGAAGCGGGCGCCGTCCTCGAACTCCGACGCGCAGGCGGCCGCGACCGCCATGGCCAGGCGTGTCTTGCCCACTCCGCCAGCGCCTCTGAGGGTCAGCAGCCGAACCGTCGGCTCGCGCAGCAGCCGGCCCGCGGACTCGAGCTCGGCGGTCCTGCCGACGAGGTCGCCGACTCCGGCCGGCAGCCCCAGCAGGGCCCGCGAGGCCACCCGGTCGGGGACAGGCATAGCAGTCATCAGGCGCCGCGGCGGCGGCGCTCATCGTATACCCGGATCCCGGAGACGCGAAAGCTCGCAAGCGGGCCGAGGTGCTCAGCTCACGCCACGACGCCGCGCGCGGCCTCGGACGGCTCGGCCTCTCTCTCGACCTCGGCGCCGACGCACGCGGCCTGCCGGAGCGCTCGATACTGCAGGATCTTCGCGTTGCTGACGCTGACGGCCATCTCGTCAGCGGCTTCGCGAATCGAGTAGCCTCGGAGGAACCGCAGCTCGAGGATGGTCCGCGAGCGATCGGACAGGCGGCTCAGGATCGTCGCGGTCCGAGCCGCGCCGCCGTCCCCCTCCGAGTGCTCGGATGTTTCGGCTGCCATGTCTGTGAGCATCACGGTGGCGGGGCCGGCGTAGTGACGGCGCCAGAAGTTCGCCATCGCGGTCCTGGCCGTGGCGACCAGGTAGGCGCGAACGTCGTGCACCGGCGCCGGAAGCCGGAGTGGCTTCAGCGTCGCCAGGAACACCTCGGCGGTCAGGTCCTCCGCGTCCGCCCGATTGCCCAACCGCGCGTAGACGAGCCGGTACACGCCGGCCACGTTGTCGGCATACACCTCCTGCCAGTCCGCGTACGTGTCGGTGGTTCGAGGCCAGGGTACCGTCATGGTTCGAGTCCTGATCCGAGGCTAGGGGCTCGGCGGGCCCGTCGCATCGGCGGCACCGCCTAAATCGAGCTGAGCGGCGAGGATCGGCAGAATCGCCTATGCACTGTGAGGACGTCGAGGCGGCGCACCGTGCGCAGAGGCGGTCGGCCGCCAGGACGTCCAGCGCCGCGGCCCGGTGGCGATCGGGTCAGACGAGCCCGTGCTCCACCGCGTAGCGCGTCGCGGCGGTGCGGGAACTCACGTTCAGCTTCCGGTAGACCGTCCGGACGTGCGCGTCGACTGTCCTGAGGCTGAGCCCGAGCGTCCGCGCCACCTCGGGGTTGGTCAACCCCTCTGACACGAGGTGGAGGACCGTGGTCTCGCGCGCCGTGAGCCTCTCGGGCGTCCGCTCGGCCGGTTCGAGCGCCGGCGTCAGCGCCTCGTCCAGCGCCTCCTCGATGGAGGCCACCCGTCCCTGCGCCCAGAGGACGCCGAACTCCTCGTCGCTCAGGCCGGACTTGACCTGCTCGAGCAGGCGGTCGTACGCGGGCTGCAGAGCCGGGGACCTCGTGGCGGTGATCGCGCCGGCGACGCGGTCGGCCGTGCCGAGCAGCCGCACCGCCAGGCGTCGCTGGCCGCGGGTCGCGGCCAGCGCGGCCAGACCCTCCAGGCAGGCGCACGTCAGCGACCGATCGCCCAGCTGGCGCGCCATCGCCAGCGCCTCCTGGTGCTGGCTCCAGGCGCGGCCGTGGTGACCCCTGTGCGCGTCGACGCGGCCGAGCGAGTGGACGGCGCTGGCGACGCTCGAGCGGTCTCCGAGGTCGCCGGCCAGCACGACCGCCTCCCGCAGGAGGCGCTCGGCGGCGGCGTCCTCTCCTCGGTGCAGCGCGAGCAGGCCCAGCCCCGACAGCGCCTGGATCGACACGGGCAGGTCGCCCGTCTCCCTCGAGGCGCCGAGGCTGTCCTGGAAGAGCTGCTGAGCGCGCGCACCTGCGCCCTCCGCCCATGCGACGGAGCCGAGCTGGCACACCATTCGGGCAGCGCCCGAGCGATCACCGGTGTCGCGGTAGCGCCCGAGGGCCGTCTCGAAATCGGTATTCGCGCCCGCATAGGCGCCACCCATCCGCTCGATGCCGCCCCTGGCGGCGAGCGCGTCGGCGATCCCGATGCCGTCGCCGAGCTCCGTCGCCAGGGCCAGGCTCTCCTCGCAGAGCTCCATCGCGGCGGGCAGGTCGCTCTGGAACGCAGCCAGCACAGCCGCGCCGTGCAGCGCCTTCGCTCGCGGCCCCGGCGTCCCGTCAGCGTCCGACGACAACGAGCGCTGCAGCCAGCGCCGCCCCTCTGTCAGATGACCACGCAGGAACCAGAACCGCCACAATGCCCCGGCGAGCCGCAGCGCTCCCGGCTCGACGCCCGTCTCCAGGTACCAGCGCAGAGCCGCCCGCAGGTTGTCGTGCTCCGCCTCGAGGCGATCCAGGTCGACCGCCCGTGGACCCGACCGGAGACGGGGCTCGATCGATTCGGCCAGGGCCAGATGGATCTTCGCGTGCCGCGCCCGGGCGACGGGCTCGTCGCCGGCCGCCTGCAGGCGCTCCAGCGCGAATGCTCGGATCGTCTCGGGCAGGTCCAGCCGGGTCCCGCCGAACCGGTCATCGAACCGGCGCACCAGGCTGTGCTCGATGAGCGTCATGAGGACGTCGACGGCGTCCGCCTGGCGCTGGCCGGCACCACCGATCAGCGCCTCGGCCGCCTCCAGGCTGCAGCCGCCGGTGAAGACGCCGAGGTGGGAGAGGGCGCGCCGCTCCTCCACGCCGAGGAGATCGAAGCTCCACAGGATCGTGTCGCGCAGCGTCTTCTGGCGTGCCGGCAGGTCGCGCGGCCCGCCGGCCGAGAGCAGCGGCGTCCTGTCGACTCGCGCCGCCAGCGCTCCGGGTGACAGCAGCCGCATCTGGGCGGCTGCCATCTCGATGGCGAGGGGCATCCCGTCGAGCCGCGAGCAGATCGTGGCCACCGCGATCCCGTTCTCGGCATCGAGCCGAAAGACGGGAGACACCGATCGGGCGCTCTCGACGAACAGCTCGACCGCCGGGCAGCCGAGCAGCCTGACCGCGTCGAACGGGCGGTCGAGGTCCGGCACCGGCAGCGGCGGTACCCGGTGCTCGCGCTCGCCGACCAGGTGCAGCGGGGCCCTGCTCGTGACCAGGAGCTTGACGCCGGGGCATGCCGCCAGCACGTCCGAGAGGAGGACGGCGCCGGCCCGCACACGCTCCATGCCGTCCAGGACGAGCAGAAGATCCCGGTCGCCCAGCGCGGCGACCAGGCGGTCCACCGCCGCGCGGCCGTCCGCCTTACCCAGACCGACCGCGCGGGCGATCGCGGAGGGCACGAGCTCGGGGTCCTGGACCGATCCCAGCGAGGTGAAGCAGGTCCTCTCGAACGCTGGCTCGAGGCTGGCCGCGGCGGCGATCGCGACGCGCGTCTTGCCCACGCCGCCGGGACCGGTGAGGCTGACGAGCCGCACGGGCTCCTCGCGCAGCAGCGCCGCGACCGCGGCGACCTCCGCCTGGCGACCGATCAGGCGGGTGGCCGGCACGGGCAGACGCCGTCTCGGAGGCCCGTGGGCGGCGAGCTGCATCTCGGTCGGACGTGGTGGCTCCACGCGCACCTCGAGTGGATCTTCAGCCGACGGCGGAAGTCGCCACGGGCGGCCCCCGCCCGCATCATACCCGCGGCCGGGACCGGGCCACGGTCGGCGGCCGAGCGTTCTCCATGCGGCGACGCCCCCGTGTGTCCATCGACACGGGGCGCGCCGGTCGAGAGATCGGTCAGGTCCCGCTGAGGCCGAAGCCCGGGGAACCGGCTTGGCGGACCACGAAGCCGGCCACCTCATGGCCGAGGCTCAGGCCGACCTCGTGGTCGACGCGCGTGTGCACACCGCCATAGATTCGGCTCAGGCCGGCTTCCGACGCGGCCGCGTCGTAGCTGTCGAACGTCCTGACCACGCCGGGCATGACGTCCGACGTCACCCTGATGCGATCGTGGTCGCCGAAGAAGCTGCTCAGGACGACGGCGCCAGCGCCGCTGATCGCACTGTGGGCGCCGGGGTAGGAGGGATCGGGGGCGGTGGCGATGAGCGGGTTCCAGCTCGGATCGCCGGTGGTGGCCGCATTGCCGTCGCCGTCCGCTTCGCGGATGGCGGTGATCGGCCTCCAGAGGTGGTACTGGTACTTGGCGTCGTAGAAGGCGATGGTGGTGTCCGCGAACGTCAGGTCGAGGAGCGCGAACAGGCGCGCCGTGCGGACGAGGTCGGTGTGGTGGGCGAGCGCCGAGGTCTCGGCGATCTCGTTCCACGAGACCCAGATGGGGCCTGGCCAGAACCTCGCGACGACGGTCTGGTCGGCGGTGCGGCTCGTGCTGGTGTCCTGGCCCAGGCTCTCGACCTCGTTGATCGCCCGGGCGTACGCCGCGCTGGTGAGAGCCGGCGGTGGCGTCGGCCGGAACTGGCCCGGCTCGTGGAGCACGAAGGGGGTCACGCCGGACCACTGGGTGAAGACGGCGGGGGTGGCGGTCGGGGGCGCCGGCCTCCAGTCGCCGGGCTGCGTCCCGGCCGGGAACAGCGTGGGTGTGACGCTCGATCCGTCACCGGCGCGGACGGCGAGCATCAACGTCGCGGCCAGGTGCCCCACCTCGAGGCCCTGCGTCCTGGCCCTGCCATCCGGTATCGCAGACAGCTCGCCGGC
>JBKPCH010000212.1:0-20238 GCA_046727275.1 Candidatus Dormiibacterota bacterium | reverse complement strand
CGCCGACCCTGATCGCCGTGGCCGAGGCCGCCGGCGCCCGCCACCTGCACGGCCGCGCAGAGATCGTCCGCCTGCCCGCGGCACCCGGCGGCCTGGACCTGGACGCCCTGCTGGCGGCGCTCCACGACCGCGGCGTCCGCTCGGTGCTCCTGGAGGGCGGCCCGACGCTGGCCGGCTCCTTCCTGGCCGCCGGCCTGGTGGACAGGGTGGTGGCCTACCTGGCGCCCGTCCTGATCGGCGGCGGCGGCCTGCCCGCGCTGGCGGGCCCCGGAGCGCCCACGATGGCGGCCGCCCGGCGGCTGCGGCTCGACGAGGTGACCAGGCTCGGCGCCGATCTCCGGCTGACGGCGCGGCCGGCCAGCTGACGCCGGATCATCCGGGCTTCTATACAACTTCAACACGATTTCCGCCAGTTGTTTGTTGACGATCCACGAAAGTAGTCATAATCTGAACCAGTAGTACCAGGTACACGCCCTGGAGGCAGAGTCACGCTCACGTGTGGGGGGTTAGCGTGACGGGGGACGCTCCGTTGGGTGATGGCCGGCGCGGGAGTGCGGCGCTGCCCATCCTGCCCACCAAGTTGATGCCCGCACTCACCCGGAGGAACCTGGTTTCGCCGCGCCTGGCCGGGCTGCTGCGCCCGCTGCCCCGCCACGTGGTGCTGGTCCACGCCGCGGCGGGCTCCGGCAAGACGTCAGCCCTGGCCGCCACCCAGGAGCCGGGCTGGCTCTGGTACAACCTGGACCGCGGCGACCAGTCGCCGCTGGTGCTCGGCTCCCGCCTGGCCGCCGCGCTCGGGCTGGGGCCGCTCGATCCCGACCTCGCCCCGCTCGGCGAGGTCGTGGCCGAGGAGCTGGCGCGGCGCCTCGACGGCCGGCCGCTGACCATCACCCTGGACAGGTACCAGCAGATGGGCGAGGCGCCGGAGGTCGGCCGGATGCTCAGCGAGCTGCTGGACCTGCTGCCGGGCGTCTCGCTCCGGATCGCCAGCCGCACCCGGCCCCTCCTGCCGCTGGAGCGGCTGCGGCTGGAGGGCCGCCTGACCGAGGTGGGCCAGCCCGAGCTGCGGCTGCCGCGCAGCCGGGTGGAGGAGGTGCTGACCGAGGCCCTCGGCCGGGCGCCCGACGCCGCCGAGCTGGACTTTGCCGACACGGTGCTGGGCGGCTGGCCCGCGGCCGTGCACCTGTGGCTGGCGGGGATGGGCGAGGGCGGAGAGGACGTCATGGCGCCCCTCCGTCCCGGCCGGCCGCTGCACGACTACCTGCACGAGGAGCTGCTCCGGGGCACCCTCACCCCCGCCCAGATGGACGTCTTCCGGGCCGAGGTCGGCTGGCTGCCGGGGCCCGGGCCGGTGCTGGACCGCGCCCCGACCACGGAGCAGCGCCTGCTCGCCGCCGACACGCTGATCCGGCACCGGGTCGGGGTGGTGCCGGGCCCGGGCGGCTGGCAGTGGCACCCGCTGGTCGCCTGCTTCCTGGAGATGCACCGGGAGCGCGAGCAGACGGCGGTGCCGGAGCACGCGCCGCCGGAGCGTGTCGGCCCGGCGGTCGCCATCCGCGCGTTCGGCGAGCTGTCGGTCACCGTCGACGGGGCACCGGTCGACGACGGGGCCTGGCCGACCGCGTCCCGCCGCCTGCTGGAGCTGCTGCTGTGCCTGCCCGGCTCGCAGACGACGGCCCAGCAGGCGGCCCGGCTGCTCTGGCCGCGCCACCTGGCCCGGTCGGCCCTCAACTCGTTCAACGTGGCGCTGCACGGGCTCCGCCGGATCCTGGAGCCGAGGCTGACGGCCGGCGCCGAGTCGCGGTACGTCGTCCGCCAGGGCCGCGTCTACCGGCTGTGCGTGGAGCGGCTGGCCTGCGACGTCGAGGAGTTCTGGCACCTCGCCCGGCAGGGGCCGCCGCCGCTCGGCCCGGACACCGGCCGCCGGCTGCAGGCCGCCGTCGAGCTGTACCAGGGCGACTTCCTGTCTGGCTCCGAGGAGGAGTTCGCGCGCGACAAGCGGGCTCGCCTGCGCCGGCAGATGCTGGAGACGCTGGAGCAGCTGGGGGAGTGGCACGCGGAGAGCGGCGGCGCCGGGGCGCTGGGCGCGTTCCAGCGCCTGCTGGAGCTCGCCCCGCACAGGGAGGACGTCTGGGCGCGCGTCCTCGAGCTGCACCTGGCGGAGGGGGACGAGTACCACGCCCTCGCCGACCTGCACAAGTCCGAGCAGAGCCTGCAGGCCGCCGGCATCGAGCCGAGCGGCCTGCTGAAGGAGCTCTACCGCCGGATTCGCCGGGAGCCGCCCCCGGCGGAGGAGCGCGGCTACGGGACCTGAGCCACCGCCGGCAGGCTGGAGTCGTCGTCTTATTTGACCGCGAGGCAGGTAGCAACGGGCTTCGCCCGAGCGGTTGAGTCCCTGCTTCCCTGGGATCGCCTGACGCCGCCTCCAGTCCCGAAGGGCAGGACCGCAGGTCCCCCTATGGAGAGGGGGGGTTCCGGAAGGGGGGGCCTGCCCCCCCTTGCCCCGGCGGCGGCCAGGACGCGGAGCCGCCGCCGGCCGCATCGATCGCAGTGACGTCGCCCAGCGACACCCGGAACCGGACCTCGCCGGCGCCGCCCAGCATTCGCTGGCGGAGGCTGACGAAGTCGCTGTGGTCGATCAGGAACGTGAGCTCGACGCCGCGGTCGCCGCGCAGCAGGCCCTGGCCCCGGCCGCCGCGCAGCAGGCCCTGGCCCCGGCCGTGGATCGACCCGGTGTCCAGCGGGCTGACGACGCGCTGCACCACCACCTCCAGCTCGGTCGCGTACGCCTCGATCACGGCCGGACCCTCCCCTGATAACGGGATGGCCTGAGGGGACGGCGCACCCGGGGGTACGGCGTCCCGGACAGGCAAGGAGCTGTCAACCTGAGCGGACGACCTACGTGAGCTCCAGCAGCGGGAACGCCCGGTGGCGCCGCGGCGGCACCAGGAAGTTCTGCCGCCGGGTGGCGGTGGTGAAGCGCTCCAGGCCGTTGTCCTCGTCGGCGACCAGCTTGCCGTTCGCCGCGATGATGTCCAGCGCCGCCGCGTTGGCCCGCATGGTCGCGAACGCGTCGGCCGACGGCATGAACGCCGTGAACTGGAGCTTCGGCTCGTAGCTGCCGTCCGGCACGTCCATCGGGTCGAACCCGGTGCCGTCCATCCGGATGTGCAGCGGGGTGCCGTCCTTGGCCCGGCTGGACCGCTGCAGCGCGGCGACGTGGCCCATGCGGTGCTCGCCGTTGAACGTGCCCTGGCCGGTCTTCGGGTCGAAGGCCTTGCCGGCCACGTTGATGTTGGCCAGCGCGTCGCCGGTGCCCTGGAACGTGTTGTCGAAGAAGGCGCCGCCCCCGCCGTCCGCGAACTGGTCGGCGTTGCCCAGCGAGAGCATCCCGCGCTTCGTCCCTTTCTGGTTCGAGCGGAACATGTACTGCAGGCGCTCCTGGTACGTCTCGCCCTTGCCGGCCGGGTCCTGCGCCGGCAGCATGTAGAACTGCTCCAGGTCGTCGATCACGTGCGACAGGTGCTGGATCGAGCCGTGGTCGAAGTAGAAGCCCGGGCGAGCGGTGGTAAGCCTGGCCGAGGCGTTGCCCGCGAAGGTCGTGATGGCCGCCGGGCCGCTGGCCGCGACCTGCTGGTCGGCGAACCCCATCCACATCGGCGAGTCGGGGTTGACCTGCCGGGCGTAGGGGAGGCCCACGAACTCGGCCACCCGCCGCGGCAGGCCGATCTGCTGGAACATCAGGCGCGGCGCCTGCAGGTCGAGAAGGCCGCTCACGGCGGGCGAGGCCACGGGAGCGCCGCCGAGCCGGCCGCTGCCCTGCAGCCACGCCACGACGTCCTGCAGGTTCACCAGCGAGTCGCTGCGCAGCGTGAGCAGCATGTCGTTCGCCTCGATCCGGACCGGCACGTTGAACTTCGCCTTCGTGATGCCGGGGTTGGCGGGCGACACGTCGGTGGGGCTGGGCACGGCCTCCTTCAGCACCGGCCCCTTCCCGAACGCCGTCACCTGCGGCATGCGGCTGGCCACCAGCCGCTGGGGCAGCCGTTTGAAGTAGGGCAGCCCGTAGGAGACGAACGTGAAGACGCCGGCCGGGCTGAACGGGAACACCTGCTCGATCGTGCCCAGCGCCCCGGCCAGCGACGCGCGGTCGCTCATGGTCGGGTTCCGCCGCAGCTTCGCCGGCACGAACAGCGTGTAGACCGGCCCGAAGCGGACCAGCACGCCGTCTCGCGTGAAGGCGGGCGCGATGAAGTTCCCGATGTCGAACTGGATGTCCGGCAGGCTGCTCGCGGCCAGGGCCAGGCGGTCCGGCACCCAGGCCAGCTGCTCCAGCAGGGCCACCTGCGACGCCAGCAGCCCCGCCGCGCCCGCCTTCAGCAGAGAGCGGCGGCTGACGGCGCGCTCGAACGCGCGCTCTACGCGACTCATACCCCCAGATCCCCCCTTCGGTCTCACCACGTTGTGGCTGCGGGACCGGCTACCCCACCGGGCGCTTGGAACCTCTTCGCTTCTCGGTGAGACCCTGGGTGACGCTAGCAAGGGGCCTGACGGCCCACAAGGGGCGCCGGCCGCCGGTAAGGCCTGGCTAAGCGTCTGCTAAGAGGGTGCGCACCCTCTACGTGATGCGGACCTTGCTGGCCGAGGCCTGGCGGAACGCGTGCCAGTCGACCCAGAGGCGGGTCAGCGATGCGGCCAGGGCCGCGACCTCCTCCGGGCTCCAGTCACTCAGCACCGCGGCCAGGACGTCCCGCCCCGCGGCGGCGATCTGGCGCAGCTCCTCGCACCCCGCCGGCGTCGGCGTCGCCACCGGACGGTCCTCGGGGCCGTCCACCGTCACCAGCTCGCGCTCCTCCAGCTCCCGAAGGCCGGCGATGACGGCCGAGGGCGCCAGGTCCAGAGCCTCGCCCAGCTCCGACGTCGGGATGGCGCCGCGAGCCACCACGAGCTCCAACATTCCGTACCGGCTGTAGTTCAGCGACTCGGCCACGGCGCGGTTGGTGTCCCGCACCAGGCGGTCGAGCGCCGTCCTCAGGGACTCCAGGTCCTCGCGCTTCGTCTCCATACCCCGACCTCGCCGCCAGTCTAGACGAGCGGGTCAGATCAGGGCTTCGAGCTTCTGCCGCAGGTCGGTCTTCATGTTGGGGCGGTAGCCCACCGTGCGCTCGGCCGCCTGCCCGTCCTTGAAGATGATCAGCGTCGGGATGGACATGATCCCCAGGCGGCCGGGCACCTCCGGGTTGGCGTCGATGTCCATCTTCACGAACTTCACCCGGTCGCTCAGCTCGGTGGCCAGGTCATCGACCACCGGGGCGATCATGCGGCAGGGCGCGCACCAGACAGCCCAGAAGTCGACCAGGACGACCTGGCCGGCATTCAGGACCTCGCTCTCGAAGTCGGCGTCGGTGACGGCGGGGACACTGCTGGACACGGCTCCGCTCACTCCTTGCCGGCGGCGCTCTCGGTCTTCTTCTCGGACTTCTCCGAGCCGGCCTTCTTCGTCTCGGACCGGTCGGGCTTCCCGGACGTGTCCGACTTCTCCGAGGAGCCGTCCGAGCTCGACGAGGAGGACGACGCCGCGGTCCTGGCCCCGCCCCCGTTCTTGTAGTCGGTGGTGTAGAAGCCGCTGCCCTTGAACTGGACGCCGACGGGGTACAGCAGCTTTCGGAGCTGGCCACCGCACTGCGGGCACTCCTGGAGCGGCGCGGCGGACATGCTCTGGAAGACCTCCAGCTCGTGGCCGCACTGGCTGCACCGGTATCCGTAGATCGGCATCTTTCCTCTCTTCCTCTGGCGTTTCTCGGCTAGAGTTCGCGATCCGGGTCGAGCCGGTGGAACACCATGCCCGACGGCGGCTTGGGATAGAAGTACGTGGCCTTCTGCGGCATGGTCGTACCCGCGCGGGCCAACTTCAAAACGGCGGCGAGGTCGGGCGTGTCCAGGAAGAAGGCCGCCACACCCTCTCCGGCGTCGACCCAGCGCACCGCCTCCTGCGGGTCGCGCGTGTAGGCCAGCACGTCCTCGGCGCTGCGCCTGCCCATGATGTTGTCGATCACCTGTCTGTGCAACTCCAGGACGGCCACGTCCCCTTCCAGCGGCAGCACCTGGTACTGGCCGTCGCGGTAGGTGCCGGCCGCCACCCGGCCCCGCAGGGCTCCCAGCGTCTCGCGCAGCGAGCCGGCGGACTGGCCGCCCGTGATGGCCACCCCGGCCCGCAGCAGGCGGTGCGTGGGCAGGACCACCAGGCCCGGGTCGGCCAGGTCGGTGAGCAGCGCCAGCGTGAAGCGGGCGGCGGCGTCCTGGCCCCCGCCGATCTCCTGCGAGTAGGTCAGGGTCGTCTCGTAGCGGTGGTGGCCGTCCGCGATCAGCACCGGCTGCGGCGCCAGCAGGCGGCAGGCCGCCGACAGCCACTCCGGGTCGGTGACCCGGCGGAGCGCGTGGCGCTCGCCCTCGTGGACGAAGGCCAGCTCGTCTGCGGCCGGCGCCCCCTCCAGGAGCCCGCGCAGGCCGTCGGCCAGGAACCAGAGCGGCTCCAGGCAGGTGCCGGTCGCGCGCAGCAGGGCGAGCCGGTCCTCCTTGGGCCCGCGGTGCGTCAGCTCGTGGGGCAGCACCACCCGCTCGGCGTACGGCACGAGCCGGAGCACGGCGATCAGGTCCAGGCGGTCCCGGCCCTCGAACTCCGTCCGGTGCACGTACATCGCCGGCTCCGGGTCCGCCGCCAAGACGCCTCTCGCCTCCCATTCGGCCAGCAGCCTGGCCGCCCCCTGGTAGTCGTCCCCGGGCCGGGTCAGGTGGACGACGCTGTGCGGGGAGCGCAGGCGGTACCACGCCAGCTGCTGGTCGTTCAGCACGTCGTAGGGCGGCGCCACCACGGCGTCCAGCGGCTCCGTGTAGTGCAGGGCGCGGAAGGGGCGGACGTCAGCCATCGCCGAGCTCGACGTAGCGGACGTCCGCCATTCCGGGGACGCCGTGCAGGCGGTCCAGCAGCGCCTCGCCGACGGGCTCGTCCACGCTGAGCAGCATCATCGCCCGGCCCCGGGGCGCGTCGCGGCCCAGGTGCATCGACGCGATGTTGACGTCGCTCTCGCCCAGGATGGTGCCGATCCGGCCGACGACCCCCGGCCGGTCCTCGTGCCGCGACACCAGGAAGCGGCCCTCCGGCACCAGGTCCATGCGGAAGGCGCCCACGCGGGTCAGCCGGGGCTCTCCCATCACCACAGCGCCCTCCACCTCGGAGCCGTCGGCCCGCAGCGCCAGGCGCGCCGCGTAGCCGCCGCCGTCGCCCGGGATCCGCCGCTCCACGAGCTCCAGGCCCCGGTTGCGCGCGACGAGCCGGGCGTTGACCGGGTTGATCCGCTCCTCGGTGAACGGCTGCAGGAGCCCGCGCACGGCGGCGGCGGTGACCACCGTCACGTCGCGCTCGGCCACCTCGCCCCGGTACTCCAGCTCCAGCCGGCCGACCCGGCCGCCCTGCAGCTGCACGTGCAGGGAGGCGAGGCGCTCGGCGAGGACGGCGTAGGGCCGCAGGAAGGCCATCTCCTCGGGCGGCAGCGACGGCGCGTTGACGGCGTAGCGCGGCAGCTCGCCCCGGAGCACCGCCAGGACCTCCTCGGCGACGTCGAAGGCAACCGAGGCCTGCGCCTCCACGGTCGAGGCCGCGATGTGGGGCGTGGCGATGAAGTTGGGCAGCCGGAGCAGCGGGCTGTCGCCGACCGGCTCCTGGAGGAAGACGTCGGAGGCCGCGCCCGCCAGCCGGCCCTCGACCAGCGCGTCGTGCAGGGCAGCCTCGTCGACGATCCCGCCCCGGGCCGCGTTGACCAGGCGGGCACCGGGCTTCGCCTCGGCCAGGACGGCGGCGCCGACCAGGTTGCGGGTGCCCTCCACCAATGGAGCGTGGATGCTGACGAAGTCGGCCAGCCGGAAGAGCTCGCGCAGGTCGACCAGGCGCACGTTGAACTGCTCGGCCCGCTCGGCCGGCACCGCCGGGTCGTAGGCGATGACGTCCATCTCGAGGCCCTGGGCCCGCTTGGCCACCTCGGAGCCGATGTTGCCCAGGCCGACGACGCCGAGCGTCTTGCCCCGGATCTCGACGCCCGCGTAGCGGGAGCGCTGCCACTCGCCGCGCCGCACGCTGGCGTCGGCCTGGGGGATGTTGCGCGCCAGCGCGAAGAGCAGGCCGATCGTGTGCTCCGCGGCCGCGATGATGTTGCCCCTGGGCGCGTTGACGACCAGGATGCCCCGGCGGGTGGCGGCCGCGACGTCGATGTTGTCGACGCCGACCCCGGCCCGGCCGACCACGCGGAGCCGGCGGCCGGCCGCCAGCACGGGCTCGGTCACCTTCGTCTCGCTCCGGACGACCAGCGCGTCGAACTCGCCGATCGCCGCCACCAGCTCGGCCTCCGGCAGCTTCGTGCGGACCTCGACGTGGGCGGCCGTTCCGAGACGCGTCAGCCCGTCCTCCGCCAGCGGGTCGGCGACGAGCACGCTGACGCGATCGCCCCCGGGGAGCGCTGCCGTCTGGGGTGCCGCCGGCTGCGTCACGTACGTGCTCTCTGGCCGGGGGCGCCTAGACGGCGGCCCCGGCCGCCTCCTCGGCCAGGTAGGTCGACGCCGCCGCCAGCGCGCGGCCGTCGGCGGGCGCCACGTCCAGCTCCTCCAGCGCGTGCTCCATCGCCCAGAGGATCTGTACGACGTCGCCGTCGTCGATCGCCCCCAGGTGGCCGACGCGAAGCAGCTTGCCGCTCATCTTGCCCTGGCCGCCGGCGATGACGAGGCCGTAGCGCGCGCGCAGCAGCTTGCGGTACGCGGAGACGTCCAGGCCGTCCATGGGCAGGGCGCTGGTCACCGTGGCGGAGCGGTGGCCCGCGGCCGCGTACAGCGGGAAGCCCAGGGCGCTGAGCCCCGCCTCCACGGCGTCGGCCAGCCGGCGGTGGCGGGCGTAGACCTGGTCCAGGCCCTCCTCCTCCAGCATCCTGACGCCCTCCTGCACGGCGTACAGGACACTGATGGCGGGTGTCCACGGGGTGGAGCCGCCGGCCGCCTGCTTGCGGGCCTGGCGCCAGTCGAAGTAGAAGCGCGGCGACCGGGCGCGCTCGGCCAGCTTCCAGGCCCGCTCGTTGACCGTCACGAAGGCGATGCCGGGAGGCGACATCCAGCCCTTCTGGCTGGCGCTGACTGCGACGTCGATGCCCAGCGCGTCGACCCCGATCGGCATCGAGCTCACCGAGGAGACGCCGTCGACGGCCACGATGCGGCCGGCGTCGTGCGCAACGCGGACCAGCTCGGCCAGGCGGTTGGTGACCCCGGTCGAGGTCTCGTTGTGAGTCAGCAGCACCACCTGGGCCTGCGGGTGGGCGGCCAGGACGTCCGCCAGGTCCGCCGGCTCGACGGGCTCGCCCCACTCGGCCTCCAGCCGGGTCACCTGCGCCCCGTAGGCGGCGGCCATGCCCGCGAAGCGCTCGCCGAAGTTGCCGCAGAGGGCGGCCACGACCTCGTCGCCCGGGGAGACCAGGTTGGCCACAGCCGACTCCAGGCCGCCGCTGCCGGACGCCGTCAGCACCAGCAGGTCGTTGCCCGTCTCGAAGATGCGCTTCGCGCCGGCGGTGACGTCGGCCAGCAGCTCGGCGAACTCCGGGCCGCGGTGGTCGATCATCGGGCGGCTGGCCGAGCGGAGCACCCGCTCGGGAACCGGCGTCGGACCTGGGATGCGCAGCTGTTGCTGGAAGATCATGGGGTCTCCTTGGGCGGAGGCGGCGCGCCGTGCCGCCTCGACGGGCTGCTAGCGCAGCGTGTCTGTGGTGTAGGGCAGGAGCGCTATGGCGCGGGCGCGCTTCAGGGCGCTGGTGAGAGGCCGCTGGTGCCTGGCGCAGGTCCCCGTGATCCGCCGGGGCAGGATCTTGCCCCGCTCGGAGAGGAACCGCCGGAGCCGGCTGACCTCCTTGTAGTCGATGTAGTTGACGCGCTCGACGCAGAAGGTGCAGACCTTCCGGTTCGACCGCTTGCGGGGCATTCCGTCCCGTCGATCGGGCATTGCTCAGTGATCTCCTGGTTCAGTGCTCAGAAAGGGATGTCGTCCGGGTCGACGTCGCGCACCGCGGCGCCGGAGTCGTCGGGGGGCGGCGGCATCTCGTCCGCGCCGGCGCCGACGGCCGCTCCGCGTGCCTCCAGGAACTGGACGTCGTTGGCCACCACCTCGGTGGTGCGCCGCTTCTGCCCGTCCTGGCCCTCCCAGGAGCGGGTCTGGAGGCGGCCCTCGACGTAGACCAGGGCGCCTTTCCTCGTGTACTGCGCCACCAGCTCGGCCAGGTTTCGCCGGCCGATGTTCCAGGCGACGATGTTGTGGTAGTCGGTGAACTCCCGCCGCTCGCCCTCCGTGCCGCCGCCGTAGCGGTTGGTGGCGATGCTGAACGTGGTCACGGGCTGGCCGCTCGGCGTGTACCGCATCTCGGGGTCGCGGGTCAGCCGGCCGATCAGCTGGACCTTGTTGAGGTTGCCGCTCATGCGGGCTCCTCCTCGCCGGCGCCCACCGCGGCGGCGGCCGCGACCGGGGCCTCGTCCTCGGCGGCCGCCGGCTGCTCGGCGGGTGTGACCTCCGCCGCCGCCGCCTCCGGCACGGCCTTGGCCTGGCGGGGCGCCTTCGGCTCGGGCTTGCGCACGATCAGGTGGCGGAAGACGGTGTCGGAGATCTTGAGGGTGGCCTCCATCTCCGGCACGCGGACCGGGTCCATCTGGAAGTCCGTGAGGACGTACTGGCCCTCGCGGAGGTGCTGCACCTCGTAGGCGAGGCGGCGCCGGCCCCAGACGTCGGTCTTCTGGGACACGCCGCCCAGGTTGCCGATCAGCCGGTCGACGGTCGCGACCGCCTCCTGGAGCTTCTCGTCGTCGAGCTCCGGGCGGACGATATACAGGATTTCGTAGTCCCTGAGCAAGGGTTCATCTCCTCTCTACGGGTGGAGGCCCTGCCACGGCAGCGTCGAGCGGCCGGCAGGACCAGAAAGGACCGCTGTATTTTATGGCGGTCGGAGTTCACGGTGCCAAAGACCGAAACGCCAAGCAGGCCGAGCAGGACCACCAAACGGAAGGGCAAGGGCAGCGCCCGCCGTCCGGCCACGCGCGCCCGGCGTGACCTCCCGGTCATGCCGATCGCGGTCGGCGGCGTGCTCCTGGTCGTCCTGATCGCGCTGGTCATCGCCTACAAGGTGGCGTCCGGGGGCAGCCAGGGCGTCAACGGGCAGCCCGTGGCGAACATCGAGTGCAACACCGGCGAGCAGCTGGCCACCCACTACCACGCCCATCTGCAGATCCTCTACCACGACACGCCGGTGCCGCTGCAGGCGCAGACCGGCATCACGGGCACCTGCTTCTACTGGCTGCACACGCACGACACGTCGGGGGTCATCCACATCGAGGCGCCCAAGGCGCAGGGGAGCCGGCAGTTCACGCTGGGCGACTTCTTCGCGATCTGGAACCAGCCGCTGAGCAAGAGCCAGGTGGCGACGCTGAGGGCGACCGGCTCGGACCAGGAGCGGGTGTGGGTGGACGGCCAGCCGTACACGGGCGACCCGAGCAAGATCGTCCTCCGCTCGCACGAGTCGATCGTGATCGAGATCGGCCCCCCGTTCACGGACCCGCCCCCGACCTACACCTGGGACACGAACACCTACGCGCAGTAGCGGGTTCTCCCTTCCCTGCCGAGCGGTGGAGGTCGTGCTCCGGGCCGTTCGCGCCAACTGGACCCACCCCCCACCCTGCCCTCCCCCGCGAGAACAGATGGGTGGTGGAGACGCGGCGCGTAGGAATGGGCTTCGCCCGAGCGATTGAGTCCGTCTTCCCTGCCCTCCAGGCGTCGCGCCCCGGCCCGAAGGGATGCGCCGAAAGCGCCCCCAACGTCCCGGACAAAGAGGGGGGTTTCGGAAGGGGCGAGCTTGCTCCCCCCCTTGCATCCCCTCCCCCGCAAGGGGGGAGGGTTCCGATGGCTGGCTGAGTCAGTCCTCCGGGGGCGGTTCCGATTCGCGGAGCACCCGGGCCGTCCGGTAGTGCTCCAGCGCCAGGTCCCGGTGGCCCTCGCGGTAGGCCCGGTCGGCCAGGCGCTCGTGGGCCGTCGCGTCCGGCGGGACGCCGCGGCGGCCCGAGCGCAGCTCGCGGGCCCGGCGCAGGCGGTCGCGGTCGGCCCGCTCCCGGAGCTGCGGCTCCTCCGTGTCCAGCAGGCGCAGCGCCTCCTCGCGCCGCGAGAGCGCCATCAGCGCGGCTGCGGCCGCCAGCCGCGCGTCCGAGCCCAGCGCCATCCGCTCGTCAAGCACCGGCTCGACCAGCATCAGCGCCGTCGAGGGGTCGCCATGGGCCAGCGCCAGCCGGGCGCGCTCGACCGCCAGCTCCCTGTCCACCATGCGGACCGAGCCATCGACCAGGTAGTCGATCGGCGCGCCGAGCCGGTCGGCGATCATCCTCAGCACTCGCGTGGAGGGCTGGCTCCGGCCGGTCTCGACCTGGTGCAGGAAGGCCCGGCTGAAGTCCGCGCCAGCCACCTGCTGCAGCGTCATCCCCCGTTCGTGTCGCAGCTTGCGGATGCGCTGCCCCAGTGTCTCGTCGGCGTCCATGCGCGAGATCCTAGCCGTTCAAGCGAGAAATGGCCGGCCGGCTTGCACAGGGGTTCTCCCCCTTTTGCACGACTTATCCCCAGCCTGTGGTCAGGCGTTCACAGGTAGTCCCGCGGTTCGAGGCTCCGCGGCAGGCGTGTGAAGTTCCGAAACCCGTTCGCCGTGACCAGGCCCGTGTCCTCGACGCGGACGCCGCCGAGGCCGGGCTGGTACAGCCCCGGCTCGACCGTGACCACGTCGCCCGCCCGCAGCTCGCCTTCGACGTTGCGCAGGAAGGGCGCCTCGTGCACCTCCAGCCCGACGCCATGGCCCGTCGAGTGGGTCATCCGGGGACCGTCCGGGCTGCCCTCGTACCCCTCGGTCGTCGTGCCGTAGCCGCGCCCGACCAGGACCTGGCACACCGCCAGGTGGACGTCCCGACAGGCCCGGCCCGCCGTGATGACCGACGTGGCCCGCTCCAGCGCCTCCACGCACGTGTCGTGCATGCGCCGGACGGCGTCGGACGCCCGGCCGACCACCACCGTCCTCGTGAGGTCGCCGTGGTAGCGGGTGGTCCGGCCCTGCGGGAAGATGTCGATGATGACCGGCCCGCCGGCGCGGATCGAGCCCGCCCCGGTGAAGTGGGGCAGGGCGCACTCGGGCGCCCCGGCCACGATCATCTCGGCCGACGTGTAGCCGATCTCGTTCAGCGTCGCCTGGGCCCTCGCCATCAGCCGCTCGGACGTCAGCGGGCTGTCCTGCAGCCAGAGGACGCCGTCGGCCTGCGGCGACGCCTCGGCCAGCTGGCCGATGACCTCGACGCACGCCGCCTCGGCGGCCTCCTGCGCGGCGTGGATCGAGTCGGCCTCCTCGGGCGACTTGCGCCGGCGCTCGTCCAGGAACAGGCGGTGGTCGATCTCGGGATCGACGCCCGCCGCGCGCAGCGCCTCGTAGGTCGCCGCCGGCAGCAGCGGCGAGATGCTGGCCTGCGTGGCGCCTCGGTCCGCGAGCACCCGCCGGGCGACCTCCGACCACGCCGCCAGGTCGTCCTCCTGGTCGACCCAGCCGGCTTCCCTGCGGTCCACCACCTTCGCGGCCCGGCCCTCGCGGCGAGCCCGCTCCAGCTCCATCGGCGCCACCACCAGGACGTCGTCCCCCGGCCCGAAGCGCAGGTACACGGCCCGCTCCACGGAGAAGCGACAGGCGTAGAGGAAATCGGCGTCGTTGGAGCCGCGCGACAGCAGCAGCAGTGGCTTCACGGTGAAAAGACTAGCCAATGGGCGGCCGCCGGCGGCGCAGGGCGAGCTGGCGCTCGATGACCGTGGCCACGATCGCGGCCAGGGCGGCCGGCGCCTCGGCCTCCAGCTCCGCCTGCACCTGGTCCGCGAGCGCGGCCGGAAGCTGCTCGCGCAGGAGGTCGAGCTGGCGCTCGTAGACGGACGCGAGCCCGGTGGCGGGGTTGGGCCCGTCCAGCCCCAGCGGCTCCTGGAGCTGGTAGCCGTCGCTGTGGCTGATCGGGTAGCCGTGGCGGCGGAGGTCGCGCAGGTCGCGGAACAGCGTGCTCTCCGACACGCCCACGCGGGTCGCCAGGGCCCCCGGGCTGAGGCCCGGCTCGCGGATGACGGCGGCCAGGATCCGGAGCCGGCGCGCCAGCCGCGCGGCACGTGGGACACCCCGGGCGCGGCGCCGGGCCGCCCGCTGTGACGTCATCGGAGAGAATGATTGCCGATGCGCCTGCCCGCTGAGACATCCGAACAGCACACCCGCATCGTGGGCCGCGCGGAGGCCGTCGGCCTCCGGCTCGTCCGGTTCCTCTACTGCGACAACGACGGCATCGTGCGGGGCAAGGCCACGGGCCTCGCCCGCCTGGGGGAGCGCCTGGAGACCGGCATCGGCCTCACGGTCGCCATGCAGGCCTTCACCATGCTGGACCGCCTGGCGCCGGTGCCCGGCATGGGCCCCGTCGGCGAGATCCGCCTCGTGCCCGATCCCGACACTTTCGTGGTGGCCCCCTACAGCCCCCACACCGGCGTGCTGCTCGTGGACATGCGGACGCCCGCCGGCGAGCCCTACGCGGCCGACGGCCGGCACTTCCTCCGGCGGATGGTCGAGCGGGCGGCCGGCCTGGGCCTGGAGGTCGTGGCGGCCTTCGAGCCGGAGTGGACCCTGGCCCGGCCCGACGAGGACGGCGGCTGGCAGCCCTACGACCACAGCCTCTGCTTCTCGAGCGAGGGCATGAGCGGCACCGCCGACGTGATCGACGACGTGGTCGGCGCCCTGGAGGACCAGGGCCTCACGGTCGAGCAGTACTATCCCGAGCTGGGCTGGGGCCAGCAGGAGCTGTCGATCCGCCACGCCCCCTCGCTGGCGGCGGCGGACCGGCAGGTGCTGTACCGGGAGACGGTCAACGGCGTGGCCCGCCGCCTGGGCCTGGCCGCCTCCTTCGCGCCCCGGCCGTGGCCCGACCAGCCCGGCAACGGCTGCCACGTGCACTTCTCGGCCTGGGAGAGCGGCCGGAACCGGTTCGCCGACCCGGAGGCGGAGCTCGGGCTCTCCCGGCTCGGGCGCAGCTTCCTGGCCGGCGTGCTGGAGCACCTGCCGGGCCTGCTCGCGCTGACCTGCGCCTCCGTCAACTCCTACCGGCGACTGCAGCC
The DNA here is from genome assembly GCA_046727275.1 of Candidatus Dormiibacterota bacterium. GTDB lineage: Bacteria > Chloroflexota > Dormibacteria > Dormibacterales > Dormibacteraceae > CF-161. The sequence continues at coordinate 5,009 of JBKPCH010000212.1, read as the reverse complement.
GCAGACCTGGGCGTCGGCCTACCGGGCCTGGGGCCCCGACAACCGCGAGGCGGCGGTGCGCGTCGCCTCGACGTTCTGGGGCCGCGAGGTCGAGTCCACCAACCTGGAGCTCAAGACCTGCGACGCCACCTGCAACCCCTACCTCGCCCTGGGCGGCGTCATCGCCGCCGGGCTCGACGGCGTCCAACAGGAGCTGGAGCCGCCGCCGGCCGTCACCGTCGACCCCCACACCCTCGACGAGGGTGAGCGAGCGAGCCTGGGCGCGGTCCGACACCCGCGCAGCCTCGGCGAGGCGATCGAGCACCTCCGCGCCGATCGCCTCCTGATGGAGTCGCTGGGAGACCGACTCAGCACGTCGTACATCGCGGTGAAGGAGTCGGACGTCGAGGCCTTCGCCGCCGAGGACGAGGCCTTCGAATACGCCACGCACCGATTCAGGTTCTGAGCGTCCCTCGGCCCGCCTGCTGAGCACCTGGGCTCACACCCGGGCGGTGGACCACCACTGCCATCCGCTGCGGCGGTGGCCGGTGAGCCTGCCGGCCAACGAGCTGCGGGCCTGCTTCACGGAGTCGCACGACGAGCGCGTCCTCTCGGAGCACGTCCCGTGCACGCCCCTGTACCGGATGGTGCTGCGGCGGCTGGCCCCCGTCTTCGGCTGCCGGCCGGTCGAGTCGGCGATCCTCACCGCCCGGGACATGCTGGAGCCGGCGCTCTATGCCCGGGAGCTGCTGGAGCTGAGCCTGTCGGGGATGCTGCTGGTGGACGCCGGCTTCGCCGCCCCCGAGATCATGACGTTCGAGGAGCACCGCTCGACCGTGCCGTTGCCGCAGCGCGAGATCGTGCGGCTGGAGACGCTGGCCGAGGGCCTGGTGGAGGGCAGCCGGCGCGCCGACGACTGGCTGGACGCCGTGCGGGCCGGGCTGGAGGCGGCCGTGAAGGGAGGCGCGGTCGCGGTCAAGACGATCGCGGCGTACCGGGCCAGCCTGCGCCTGCGCTGGCCCGACCACCGGGAGGTGCGCGCCCAGTACGCGTCCCTGCGCCAGCTCCTGCGGATGCCGGGCACCGCCGACCAGGTGCGGGTCGCGGGCGAGCCGCTGGTGCACGCGCTGGTCTTCGCGGCCGCCGAGGAGTGCGTCCGGCTGGGCGTGCCGCTCCAGGTCCACTGCGGGCTGGGCGACCTGGACGAGGACATCGCCGACGCGTCGCCGGCCGGCCTGCGGCCCCTGCTCACCCACGAGCGCTTCCGCGACCTGAACGTCGTGCTCCTGCACTGCTACCCGTACCACCGGGAGGCGGCCTACCTGTGCTCGGTGCACCCCGGGGTGCACATGGACCTCTCGCTCGCGATCCCCCTGGCGACCAGCGACGGCGCCCGCGCGATGCGGGAGGTGGTCGGGCTGTGCCCGTGGACCAAGCTCCTGTACGCGACGGACGCCTCGCGGCTGCCGGAGATGTTCCTGGTCGCCGCCGAGCTGCACCGGGAGGCGCTGGCCGAGGCCTACGGCGACCTGGTGGAGCGCCGCCTGCTCACGTTCGAGGAGGCGCGCGACGCGGGACGGCTCGTCCTGGCGGGCAACGCCCGCCGGCTGTACCGGCTCTAGCTGCGGCCCGCAGGCGCCCTACGAGCGGCGGCGGGGCACCAGGCCGGAGCCGATCAGCACCATGGCGCCGAACGCGGCGGCGAACACGGCGTAGGGGACCCAGCCGGTCTGGTCGGCCGAGGCGTCCTGGACGGCGGCCTGGAGCGTCGACCGGCTGGAGCCGGAGCTGTCGGCCGGGGCCACCACCTGCGCGGAGGCGGTCGTCGCGGTGACCGCGTGGGCGGGCCGGGTCGTGATGAGGGCGGCTGCGACGAGGGCGAGCGCGATGGCGGTCCCGATGAGGAACGCACGCTGGACTGGCAACCGGACACGCGCTGCGGACAAGGACTGAGACCCCCTGACAGATTTGGCGCCGCTGGTGGCGGCGTCATCTGGTCAAACGCCCGGGAGTCCCGAGGGGTTACGCGCCGGTCAGCCGATGTCGTCCCAGCTGGTGGTGGCGGTGGACTCGAACGGGTCCGGCTCGGCCTCCTCCTGGCCGCCGGCCTTCTGGTGGTAGCGGCTGGAGATCATCTGGTAGGCCATCGCCTTGGGGATGCCGAGCTTGGTGAGGGACTTGATCTCGTCCGCCATGACCCTGTCGCGGGCCGCCTCGATGGCGACCAGGACCTCTTCGACGGTCACGGGGCGCCTGCCTGGAGTGGTCGCCATAGACGAACCCTGATCATACCGAGCGGGGGCTGCACAAGCCCAGGATCCGGACTTAGACTCTGGTGTCATGCCCAAGTACGGGCCGGAGAAGATCCGGAACGTCGCCATCCTCGGCCACTCCCACGAGGGCAAGACCACCCTCGCAGAGGCCATGCTGTTCGCAGCCGGCGCGCTGCCCCGCCTGGGTTCCACCGACGCCGGCACCGCCGCCCTCGACTTCGAGCCCGAGGAGCAGAAGCGGAAGATCTCGATCAACCTCTCCATCGCCCACGTGGAGCACGACGGCTACAAGGTCAACGTGCTCGACACCCCCGGCTTCTTCGACTTCGCGGGCCAGGTCGACAGCGCCCTGGCCGCCGCGGAGAGCGCCCTGGTGGTGGTCAGCGCCACGCCGCAGCTGGCCGTCGGCACGGAGGTGGCCTGGGAGCGGCTCAACCGCGACTCCAAGCCGCGCCTGGTCGTCGTCAACAAGATGGACAAGGAGCACGCCGACTTCTTCGGCACGCTGGACGCGATGCGCGCCCAGCTGACGCCGCGGCCGGTCGCGCTGCACCTGCCAATCGGCGCGGAGTCGGACTTCCGCGGCGTCGTGGACCTGATGCGCGGGCGCGCCTACCTGGCCTCGCCCGACGGCAAGGCGACGGAGGCCGACGTGCCCGCCGACATGGCCAGCCTGGTCGAGGAGCGCCGCGAGCAGCTCGTCGAGGCGGCCGCCGAGGGCGACGACAGCCTGCTGGAGAAGTACCTCGACGAGGGCACCCTGAGCGACGCCGAGGTGGAGGCCGGCCTGCGCGCCGGCATCGCGGCCGGCGTCGTCTGCCCGGTCGTGTGCACCGCCGCGACCCGGATGCTGGGCGTGCGCACCCTGCTGCGGGCGACCTGCGACCTCCTGCCCGCCGCCCAGGGCGACCCCGCCGGCCCCGTCCGCGCCTTCGTCTTCAGCACGTACGCGGACCCCTTCGGCCGGGTCAGCTACCTGAAGGTGCTCGGCGGCTGCCTCCGCTCCGACCAGCACGTGCAGAACGTGACGCGCGGCGCGGACGAGCGGCTGGGCCAGCTCTTCTTCCCTCGGGGCAAGGAGCACGTCAACTCTCAGGAGGTCTGCGTCGGGGACATCGGCGCCGTCGCCAAGCTCCAGAGCACCCTGACCGGCGACCTGCTGGGCACGCCCAACGGCGCCGTGCCCGAGGTCCACGCGCCCCAGCCGGCCTACACCGTGGCCATCTTCCCGAAGTCCAGGGGCGACGAGGAGAAGATCTCCAGCGGCCTGGCCAGGCTCGCCGAGGAGGATCCCACGCTGCAGGTGCGCCGCAACGAGGAGACGCACCAGCTCCTCATCGGCGGCATGGGCGACGTCCACCTGGACGTCGTCCTGGAGAAGCTCAAGCGCAAGTACGGCGTCGAAGCGACCACCTCGCTGCCCCGCGTGGCCTACCGGGAGACGATCTCCGGCAGCGCCAAGGCGGAGGGCAGGCACGTCAAGCAGTCGGGCGGCCACGGCCAGTACGGCGTGGCCGTGATCGAGGTGGAGCCCACGGCCCGCGGCGAGGGCTTCCAGTGGGAGGACAAGATCTTCGGCGGCTCCATCCCGCAGAACTTCCGCCCGTCGGTGCAGAAGGGCATCGTGGACACGATGGCCAAGGGCGTGGTGGCCGGCTACCCGATGGAGGACGTGAAGGTCCGCCTGGTCGACGGCAAGTACCACACGGTCGACTCCTCCGACATGGCGTTCCAGATCGCCGGCTCCCTGGCCATCAGGAAGGCGGCCATGGAGGCCAACCCGGTGCTGCTGGAGCCGATCCTGGAGGTGGAGGTCCGCGTGCCCGAACGCAACCTCGGCGACATCATGTCCGACCTGAACACCAAGCGGGGCCGCATCTCGGGCACCGAGCCGGACGGCAGCTGGCAGGTGGTGCGGGCGACCGTGCCCGAGGCCGAGATGCAGCGCTTCGCGCTCGACCTGCGCTCCCTGACCCAGGGCCGCGGCTCGTTCACGACCAGGTTCTCCCACTACGAGGAACTGCCGGCGCACGTCGCCAGGCAGCTGATCGACGCCTTCCAGAAGGAGTCCGCCGGCGCGTAGCGGAGTCGAGCCGCCGCTCGGGGACTCCCCGGGGCCGGGCGCGCACGACGTGGTGGTCGTGGGAGGCGGCGTGACGGGCGCCGGCCTGGCCCGGGACCTGGCGCTGCGCGGCGTCTCGGTCCTGCTGCTGGACAAGGGCGACTGGGGCGCCGGGACCAGCGGCGCGTCCAGCTGGATGGTCCACGGCGGCCCACGCTACCTGGAGTTCGACTGGGAGACCACGCGGCTCTCCTGCGAGGACGCCGGGCACATCGTCCGGATCGCCCGCCACATGGTGCACCGCTGCGTGTTCCTCCTCCCCGTGCTCCCGGGCGACCCGCTCGGCATCGAGCGGCTGGAGACCGCGATGGAGGTGTACGACCGCTTCCAGCCGCTCAAGGGCTCGCACGCGCACCTGCGCCTGTCCGGCGACGACGCCAGGCGGCTGGAGCCGGGCCTGTCGCCCGACGTGCTGGCGGCGGTGACGATGGAGGAGTGGGGCGTCGACCCCCACAGGCTCACGTGGGCCAACGTGCTGGACGCCGTCCGGGCGGGCGCCAGGGCGCAGAACCACTGCCGGGTGGAGGCGCTGCTCCGGGACGGCGGCTCGGTCGCCGGCGTCCGGTACCGCGCGCCGGACGGCCGGCGCGTGGAGGCGCGGGCCCGCCTGGTGGTCAACGCCGCCGGCCCGTGGG
>JBKPCH010000211.1:0-19321 GCA_046727275.1 Candidatus Dormiibacterota bacterium | reverse complement strand
GCCAGCGGAGCAGGATCAGTACGGCCGCGAGCGAGAACGTGACCTGGCCGTTGATCACCTTGAAGCCCCGGTTGACGAGGTCCGCCACGTCGCCGCCGATGCCGGCGTCCGCGACGTTCACGAAGTAGCGCGTGGTCGGGCCGGCCGGCCCAGCACACGTGACGCGGCCGGCGTCGATGCGCCTGGCAGCGCCCGCCAGCAGGACGGAGGCGGCCGCGCCCGGCCGCTCCGTCAGGGCGCAGTCGAACCGCAGCCCCAGCTCGCGCAGGCGGGCGGAGACATGCGGCCACCGGCGGCCGGCCCGACCGCCGCCCGCCGCCGGGTTCACGACGACGATCATGTCCTCGACCATCCGCGCCTCCCGTTCGCGACCCGCTCGACCGTGTCACAGAACGTTCCGACACGGTCCTCCGGGGCGATTCTGCCTGCCATGCCTCTCGAATCGAAGATCGTGCGGCGTGGGACGCCATCGCGGCCGACCTGCGGGGCGTCCAGTCGAGGAGTAGTCTCCGGCTGAGATGGCGAGGACACCCGTCAAGCCCCGGCCGGGCAACCTGCCGGCCGAGCTGACGAGCTTCGTCGGCCGGCGGCGGGAGCTGAGCGAGGTCAAGCGTCTGCTCACCCAGACCCGGCTGCTGACGCTGACCGGCGGCGGCGGGGCGGGCAAGACCAGGCTGGCGCTGCGAGCCGCGGCCGAGGTGGCGCGCAGCTTCCCGGACGGGGTCTGGCTGGTGGCGCTGGCCTCGATCGACGATCCCGTGCTGGTGGTCCAGGCCGTCTTCACCGCGCTGGGCCTGCAGGACATGTCCTCCGGCTGGTCGCTGTCGGCGCTCAGCGGCTACGTGGCCGACAAGCACCTGCTGCTGGTGCTGGACAACTGCGAGCACCTCCTGGACAGCTGCGCGGTGCTGGCCGTCAGCCTGCTCCGGTCGTGCCCGGAGCTGCGGGTGCTGGCCACCAGCCGCCAGGGCCTCGGCGTGACCGGCGAGACGAGGCTGCGCGTGCCCCCGCTCTCGCTCCCGGCGTACGGCGACCGCCTGACGCCCGAGCGTATCGCCGGCTGCGAGGCGGTGGCGCTCCTCTCCGAGCGGGCGGTCGCGGTGCTGCCGAGCTTCAAGGTCGATCAGGCCAACTCGGCCGCAGTAATCAGGCTCTGCCGGCGCCTCGATGGCATGCCGCTCGCGCTGGAGCTGGCGGCGGTGCGGCTCGAGGGTCTGAGCGTGGAGCAGGTCGTGAACGGCCTCGAAGCCGAGCTGCCGGTCCTGGCGAAAGGAAGTCGCGGGGTGGAGGCCCGCCAGCAGACGCTCGACGCGACCATTGGCTGGAGCCACGGGCTGCTCGACGAGGAGGAGCGACGGCTGTGGGCCCGGCTCTCGGTCTTCGCGGGTGGGTTCGACGAGGCCGCGGCCGCGACGGTGTGCTCGGGGGACGACCTGCCTCCTGATCGCGTCGCGGAGCACCTGTCCTCGCTGGTCGAGAAGTCCATCGTGCAGCGGGACCTGGAGCGGCGACCACCGCGCTACTCGATGCTGGAGACGGTCCGCCAGTACGGCCGCCAGCGGCTGCGCGAGCGAGGCGAGGAGGTCGAGCTGCAGCGCCGCCACCGCGATTGGATCCTCCAGCTGGCACTTGCCGTCGGCGCCCACGATCATCGGCAGATCGAGCTGTTCGACCGCGTCCAACTGGAGCTCGACAATGTCTGGAGCGCGCTCGACTTCTGCCGCCGCCAGCCGGATGAGGCTGCGGCCGGTATCGACATCTGCCGGCAGCTCTACCCGTACTGGTGGTCGCGCGGTCCGCTCGGAGACGTCCGCCGGACGCTGGAGGCGCTCTACCCTCTCACGACGGATGACGGTGTGGCCCGCGGCTGGTGCCTGTTCACGCTGGGGGGAATGGCGGTGCTGCAAAACGATGCCGCCGTCGCGCCGCCCATGATGCGGGAGTGTCTGCGCATCGCGCGCGAGCGCGACGACCCGGAGTTGATCTGCTGGGGTTCCTCGGGTCTGATGTTCACGTCTCTCTACGTCCAGCAGAAGACCGAGGAGGAGCTCCTCGATCTCACTGACACGATCATCGGCTATGGCAGGTCAGCGGCGGATCGGTGGTTCATGGTCGCGATCGGGCTGTCGTATGTCTGCAGGCTCCGCCTGTCGCAGGGTGACCCGCACGCCGCCGTGGAGGCGGGTGAGGCCGGGTTGAACCTGTGCCGCGATCGCGATGAGCTCTTCATCCGGGGAGCCGTGCTCAACAACCTCACAGAGGCCCGGCGCCGACGAGGGGAACTCGAGCAGGCGGAGGCGCTGGCGCGCGAGGGCGCCGCCGGCCAACACGCGCTCGGCAGCCGGCGCGGCCTCTCGCAACTGGTGGAGACGCTGGCCTGGATGGCCGCCGATCGCGGCGTTGACACACGCGCGGCCACGCTGCTCGGATGTGCGGAGAGTCTGCGTGAGTCGATACTGCTGGCAGTGCTTCCCGTCCATCAGGTCCGCCACCAGGCCTGCGAGGAGGCCACCCGTCGCCGGTTGGGAGTTGCGGCATTCGCAAGGGCCTTCGAGCGGGGCGTGACCATGCCCGACGAGGAGGCGATCGCGTACGTCCTGGAGCAGGCTCCGGCTGCGGTGGCGGCCCGGCCTCCCTCCGTGAAGAGCCGTCCGGCGGGCAGCCTGACCCGGCGAGAGCTGGAGATCGCGCGCCTCATAGCTGAGGGGCTGACCAGCCAGCAAATCGCTGCCAGGCTCTTCATTTCGGAGCGAACGGTGACAACCCACGTCACCAACATGCTCAACAAGCTCGGACTGAGCTCGCGGATCCAACTGGCGAGCTGGGTGGCCGCCGCGCGGGAAGCGGCACGCGATACGTAGCGCACGTTGCACACAGGGTCCGTTGTAGAGGTTTTCGGGGACCGCCCGTTCCCCGATGTCCTCAACGATCGAAAGGCCGTTTTGGCACGCTTCCAGCGGGGAGCTTCCCACTACCACGTTCCCGGACCGCCGACGTCGGCGTGCTGCCGGGGCAGCCAGTCGGCGAGCAGCCGCAGCACGACGTCCCCGTGCATGGCGCCCAGGTGGTCCAGCCCGGGCAGCAGCTCGACGTCCCAGCCGGCCCGCTCCAGCTCGACCCGGTGGCGCGCGAGCGGCTCGGCGATTCGCACCGTCGTGTCGCCCCAGTTGGGGCCGTAGTCGATCCGGTCCTCGCTCCCGGCGAAGCAGAGCCTCGGGATCGTGAGCGCCCCCAGGGCCGCGGCGTCGTCGAACCCCTGCAGCGACTCGTACAGCGTCACGAACTGGCCGGTCTGGGCCTCACTCGTCTGGACGACGACGGCGTCCCAGTCGCCGGGCTCGACCTCGACCGCCTCCACCGCGGCCCCGCCGCCAGAGGCCGACATGGCGTGCGCCGCCCTGGTGACGGCGAGCATCGGCGCGTAGGGGCCGTCGAGCGGCGGGAACCCTCCCATGACGAGCGCCCAGAGCCGGTCGGTCCGCAGCGCGAGCTGCAGCCCCGTCATCGCGAGCCAGGAGTAGCCGCACCAGGCGAAGCGCTTCGCCCCGGCCGCGTCCGCGATCGCGAGCAGGTCGACCGTGACGTTCTCGGGCGTCAGCGTGGACGGCGCCGGGTTCGCCATGCGGTGGCCCTCGTAGTCGGCGGCGACGACGCGGAAGGCCTCGGAGAGCCCGCGGATCAGGGTCGGTCCGAGGTCAGGGTCGGCGCCCCACGCGCGCATGGAGGCCGCGGTCGCCTCGTCGTGTGGGTCGGGGCGCACCGCGAGCAGCACGTCAGGCCCATTGCCGGCGACGTGCAGGGGGATCGTCGTTCCGTCGTGGAGTCGCGCTTGTGTGCGTGGCATAGAGATCACCATACGCTGTACGGTATTAGCGATGGGCGCGATGCGGTACGGCGGAGCGGGGGACGCGGCGCGGACCCACCGCCTGCTCTGGACGGGCGAGGCGCCTCGCGCCGCCGGCACGCCGGGGCCGAAGCCAGGCCTTCGGCTGGACGCGATCGTCCAGGTCGCGATCGCGATCGCCGACGAGCGCGGGGAGGCGTCGATCTCCATGCGCGCGGTCGCCGGGCGGCTTGGCTGCACGCCGATGGCCCTCTACACCCACGTCGGCGGGCGGGCGGAGCTGCTCGACCTGATGTACGACCGTGTGCACAAGGGATTCCCCCGGCCGCGGTCAGGGCCCTGGCCCGAGCGGGTCGGGGAGTGGGCGGAGACGCTGCTGGACCTGTACGTCCGCCATCCCTGGATCGGCGAGGTGTCGCTCGCGCGTCCCGTGCTGGGGCCGCACGAGCAGGAGGTGCTGGAGACGCTTCTGGAGGCGATGCAGCCGGCCGGGCTCGGGTGGGCCGACGCGTCCGCGATCGTGTCCGCGCTCTTCTCGCTCTCCCGCACGACGGCGCGCACGATCCGCGAGGCGCGGGCGGCCGAGCGGGAGACGGGCCGGTCCGACCGGGACTGGTGGCAGGCTCGGGTGCGAGCGCTGGCCGAGGTCGCCCCCGACTTCGCAGAGCGCTTCCCGCAGTGGACCGCGCTGACGCGGGCGGGAGCGCCGGCCGCGCCGACTGAGGCGGACGCCGGCGGTCCGACGCCGATCATGGAGCGCGCGGCGCGCCGCGCGTTCCGGCGGGGGGTCGAGCTGCTCCTCGCCGGCGCCGATTGACGAGGGACGGGACCGCCGCGGTGATCAGTCCTCGTCGTGGCTAGGGCTGTAGACCTTGTACATCCCGATCAGCTTCGGCTGGCCCTGGAACAGGCAGAGCGGGTCCCACCAGCTGCAGCGGCTGGCCGGCAACGGCAGCGTCAGCGCCTGGCTGAGCCGTCCCGCCCTGCTGCCGGAGCCGGGGCCGCAGTGTGGCAAATGCCGGTCCAGCGCGAGGACGGCCAGTACGGTCCGTGCGCCCGCCCGAATTGCCCGACTCCCGAGCAGCTCGGCCTGCCCACGCGGCCACCCGCCGACGCGCCGCCAGAGCGCCGCGACCCCTGGAAGCGGAAATGCTACGAGGGGGCCGACAACGACACCATCGGCCAGGACATCGACGATCCCGACCACGCTGCTACTCACGGTGCTCGTACGCGGCGACCGTGTGCGAGTGCTACGACCGCAGCCTGAGCGGTCCACCGCCCGATCAGAAGGTCATCATGCTGTGATCGCTGAGGGGGATGTCTGCTCGCGCGGCCAGCCACGAGCCCAGCGCCCGCGCGGAGCCGTCGTCTGGAGGCCCCTCGTACATCGGCGCGCTGCCACGGCCATGAACGTCGCGCTCGCGGCGGCGGCACCCATGATCCAGATCCAGGGCCTGTCCTGCGAGGCGGAGTCGCCCAGAGCGAGTGCAGCCGTCCAGGCCCACAGGACGATCGCGAGGACACCCACTCCGGCCGCCGACGCCCGGCGCCGGCCCGGCCGCTGACAGAGCACGAGCGCCTGGCCTCCACCCGCCGCCGGCATCCGCACGGCTTGCCAGCCGGGCGGCAAGAAGGGCGGCAGATCGCCAACCGGCGGCAGGCTTTCCGGACCCGGCTCGTGTCCGCCGCCGAGTGCCACGCCACGAACATACCTTGCGGCCCACGGCCCGGCCCCCCGGCCTATCCCTGGGTCACGTCGATGTGGCCGGACGTGTCGTAGCGCCGGCATGGCCCGTTCCAGGCCGCCTGGATCTGTGGCCAGCGCGGACCCTGCTTCAGGTTCCCGCTCAGGTTGGGCGGAAGGTGGAACGTGCCCTGGGGGTCGGGATCGGGCCAGTCGGTGATGCCCCGGTCGCGCATGCATGCAGCGAACTTCCGCAGCGACTCGACATCGGCAGCGGACTGGCCGTCGCTGCGGACCTGGGCCGGAAGCTGGTCGTAGATCGCGCGGCAGGCCTGCTGCACCGAGGGCGGCGGGCTGGGATCGCCGTTCGGGAAGTGCGCCTGGCCCCGGTCGTCGATGGTCGGGTCGGGCAGGTCGGGCATGCCGTTCTGGCGGGCGCACTCGACCAGCCGGTGCCAGACCGGCGCCGCCTGGTCGTGGACGCTGGCCGAGGCCTGCCCCGCTGACTGCGGCTGCCCGGGCCGCGCGGGCGCGCCGCAGGCCAGGACGCAGATGCCGGCGGCGGCCGCCAGCGCCATCCGAAGGGTGCTCCTCATGGCCGTTCAGCCTGCGCCAGGCACCGCCGGAGGTCATCGCCGGGGCCGGGGATTTCGCCTCCCGACCTCCGGGGAGCGCCCCTCCCCCTGTCGGGGGACCGCGCCCGAGGAAGGAGCGATGAGTTCGGCCCTCGGGACGGATCACCAGGAGCAAATGACGAACGAGACTCTGTCCGGGCACTCTTGCCAGGTCACCACACGCCGGGGATGAGACGCTTCGTGCGCTCCCGGTAGATGCGTTAGGGGTCGCCGAGCACGCGGGTCAGCTCGGCTTCCTCCACCTGGATGCGCCACAGCAGTCCGACCACCGGGAGCACCACGCACGTGCCCAGGGCCAGCCAGTTGCCGGCGGTCAGGCCGAACCCGGCCATGATGAGCAGGAGGCCGGTGTAGGAGGGGTGGCGGACCAGGCGGTATGGCCCACGCGAGATGACGGCCTGCCCAACGTCGACCTCGACCGTGGTGCGGAACGAGCGGCCGAGCGTGGCGACGGCCCAGACGCGGACCACCAGCCCGAGCCACATGATGGCGAGCCCGGCGATGTCCGGACGTCCGGGAATCCGCAGCGGCGAGTGATCGCCGGTCACGACCTCCAGCACGAGCGCCACGGCGACTGCTGCTATGAGCAGACCGCCGCTCAGCGCCCGCGTGCCGCGGTCTTCGTGGGTGCTGCCCTTGCCGCGCGCACGGTCGCGCACGCGCAGGCCGAGCTCGAGGAGCCCCCATCCGACCCTCGTCAGGATGATCAGAGCCGTCGTCGTCATGGTGCCAGCATCCGGCACAGGCGCCGCACGGCGCATAGACCGCGGGGCATCGGCAGGTTCACGACGGCCCGGACGTTCAACGACGTGCCCACCTCCTGAATCCGATCAGGAATCGAGAAGCGAACCTGGCGTACGGTCCATAACGTGGTCGGTGACGGCGGCATCAACCGCCATCACGATCCGCGAAGGAGACCCCCATGACCGAAGGCATCAAGACCCTCATCTTCCCCGTCACGGACCTGGCGAAGGCGAAGACCACGTTCAGCCAGCTTCTCGGCGTCGAGCCGTATGCGGACCAGCCGTACTACGTCGGCTTCAAGGTCCACGGCCAGGACATCGGGCTGGACCCGAACGGCCACCGCAACGGGATGACCGGGCCCGTCGCCTATCTGCACGTCGAGGACATCCAGAGCAGCAAGCAGGTGCTGCTGGACGCCGGCGGGGAGGTGCAGGGGAAGGTCCGTGACGTCGGCGGCGGCAGGCAGATCGTCACCGTGAAGGACGCCGACGGCAACGCCATCGGCCTCCTCCAGGACAGCTGACGCACTCGACGACAGAGCGGTCACCGCGGCGGCGCGCGGTGACCGCTCTTCTTTGCGTGCTCGCAGCGATTGGCCAGCTGACACGCGGCGCAGGCCGGGGCGGTCCGGCGGCACAGCTCGCAGCCGTGCGTCCCCTGGAGCAGGTACGCGCGCAGCAGCGGCGAGCCTCGAGCCGAGGTCGCCTCCGAAGTGCGTCACCGCGAGCCGGGCGGGTGCACAGGGCGGCACGGTGTGCTTCGCGGGTACGGTCGACGGCCTGCGGGCCAGTGACACGCTCACCGGTCGGCACCTCGGCTACCGGGCCGGGCTCAAGCCGGACACCCGCAAGCCGACCGGTAGGCTCGAGATCCGCAACGCGACCCGGCACAACCTGCGCAACGTGAACGTGGACTTCCCGCTCGGCGTGCTCTGCGTCGTGACCGGAGTCGCCGGTTCGGCCAAGAGCTCGCTCATCCAGGACCTGGCGATGATGGCCGGGGGGCGACGGTGTGCGAAGAGTGCGAGGGCAAACGGTTCCAGGCCAGCGTGCTGGAGTACAGACTCGGCGGGCGGGACATCAGCCAGGTGCTCGCGATGTCGGTCACCGACGCGCTGGAGCTCTTCGGCGGCGGGAAGGCGAAGACCCCGGCCGCGCGGAATATCCTGGGCCGGATGGCGGACGTCGGGCTCGGGTACCTGAGGCTCGGCCAGCCGCTCACCACGCTCTCCGGCGGTGAGCGGCAGCGGCTCAAGCTGGCGATCCAGATGGCCACCGACGGCGGCATCTATGTGCTCGATGAGCCGACCAGCGGCCTGCACCTCGCAGACGTCGAGCAGTTGCTCGAACTGCTCGACCGGCTTGTGGACGCGGGGAAGTCGGTGATCGTCATCGAGCACCACCTCGCGGTGATGGCGCACGCCGACTGGATGATCGACCTTGGCCCGGGCGCCGGGCATGACGGCGGGCGGGTGGTGTTCGAGGGCACGCCTGCGGATCTGGTCGCCGCCCGCAGCACCCTCACCGGCGAACATCTCGCGGTGTACGTCGCCTGAACATGCCCGGTAGGACTGGAGCGGGCAACTGCTGACCGATACCAGCCCGGAGATCATCACCGTCGCCAGGCGACGGTGAGACACCTCACCGTCTGCGGTTCCAGTCGTGCAGCCAGCGCTCGAATTCGACGGCGACGATGCGCTCATCGTGCACACCGGCCGCCTCGTCGGAAGCAAGCCATACGATGGGCGGGCCCATCACGGCGGCCTCCAGGAAGCCCTGGCCCTCGAGCACGGCGTCGGGGGGCAGCATTCCCGTGACGGTCGCGCGCCCGGGCAGCAGCAGGTTGACGGTGACGCCCGTGTCCCGCAGGTCGGCGGCCATGATTCGGGACAGCGCCTCGCTGCCGGCGCGCGACGGCCCGTAGGGAACGAAGCCGGCTCGGTGCATGGTCGAATTGCTCACCGAGATGTTGACGATGCGGCCGCTGCCGGCGGCCAGCATCCGCGGCGTGACCTCGCGCGCCACGAGGAAGTAGCCGGTCAGATTGGTCTCAATCACCGCACGGAATCCATCGACAGGCACCTCCCAGAAGCCCTGCGGGTGCGTCATGAAGCGCGGGTTGACCGAGCGCATTCCGATCCCGGCGTTGTTCACCAGCATGTCGATACCGCCGAGTCGCGACCACGCCTCGTCGACCGCCCGGGCCACCGACGACTCGTCTCGAACGTCGAGCTCGATGCCGACCGTCCCCGGCAGTTCGGCGGCGACCGCGCTCGCACGCTCGCGGGACCGGCCGGTCAGCGCGACCGTCGCTCCCGCCGTGGCCAGGGCGGAGGCCATGGCGAGGCCCAGTCCGCTCGTCCCGCCGGTCACCAGCACCCTCATCCGGACTACCCCCGTCCCACGAACGGCATGTTGGCCGCCATCACGGCCATGAACCGCACGCTGGTTTCCAGCGGCAGGCTGGCCGTGTAGACCACCGCTCGGGCGACGTCCTCCACGTCCATCCGCCGCATTGAAGCACTCATGACCACGAGCAGCTCGCGCGCGACACGTGGCCCCTCACCGCCGGCAACGCCACGGGCTTGCCAACATCGACGATCTCGACGGGACGCTCGCCGCCGTCGCCCGCGTCCTCCAAGGGGGCGGGCGACTCGTGTTCTCCATCCTGCACCTCGACCACCTGGAACCGGCGGACGAGCTCACCGGTCAGGAGCAGACCGGCGTGACCGGATCATTGCAAGTATCAAGCAAATAGGCTAATCTTTGCTCGATGCAAGCAAACAAAGAGGAGGTCCGGCAGCTCGCCGAGGCGGTGACGACGCTCGTCGAGGGCGCCTACCGGGGCATGGCGCACTCGTTCGACCTCACGCGCATCGGGCTCCTGCGCCTGGCCGCCTCCGACGACCCGGTGCGACCAAGCGATGCGGCGGACGCGCTCGATGTGAACCCGTCCACCGTCACCCGGTACGCCAGGGCGCTCGAGGAGGAGGGCTTCGTTCGAGTCACAGCCGACCCCGCGGACCGGCGGTCGTGCCTGATCTCCGCCACCGCGGTGGGCACCGCCGAGCTGGCCCGGTTCGCCGAGGCGGGTGTGGACGTCTTCGGCGCTGTGATCCACGACTGGAGCGCCGAGGACGTTCGCGAGTTCTCCCGGCTGATCACCCGGCTGGCCGACGACTGGATGGAGAGAGGACCCGCTCACACCCGGCCGCCTCGGCGCCCGGCCTCGCCCCGCTGGAGGACCGGCCCGCGAGACGCCGACCAATGACCCACCCCACAATGGCGGCTCCCGGCAAGGCGAGCGCCGCCCTTCCCCGCTGGCTGAGGCCGGTCAACCGGGTGATCGTGCTCCTGCAGCGCCTCGGCATCGCGTTCCTCAGCTTCCACCTGCTGTCGGTTCCCGGCCGGAGGACAGGCAGGCTGCGCACGACGCCGGTATCGCCGTTCTCGGTGGAGGGCCGACGCTACATCATCTCCTTCGGCCAAACGGAGTGGGTGAAGAATGCCCGCGCCGCTGGCTGGGGCATCCTCGCCCGCGGCCGTCGGCGCCAGCGGGTGAGGCTGATCGCGCTCGGCCTGGAGGAGCGCAGACCGATCCTCCGTCAGTTTCCCGCGCAGGTTCCTGCCGGCGTCAGGTTCTTTGTGCGGGTGGGCGCCGTCAGGCCGCCGGCCGACCCGGACGCATTCGCCGAGGCGGCGCCGGTGCTGGCCGTGTTCCGAGTGGAGCCGCTCGACGCGTAAACCCTCGCCGGTTGCAAGCGTGATTGCCCGACCCGGCGATTACGACCCGCCGACGCCGCGGTGCACCGCAGTCCTCACGAGTCGGCCGGCGAACCAGCCCCCTTTAAGCCCCGCTTCCGAGCACCTCCTCCGCCTTCACCTGATAGGTGACGAAGGCGCAGTTTGATCCGACCCTTATCCACGCATCCCGGTCTGAACGCACGTCCCGAAGCCGGCCGCGAGGTGGGTCGTCATCGTGCCGCGGACCGGCTGATCACATCGATCGCCGCCAAGCGGGCTGACCGATCTGGTCATCCGCCTGGTACTGTTGATGCATCGCCTTCAAGGAGAGTCACATGAGCTACGCGAGGCAGATGCTGGACAGCTACCCGCGCGAATTGAACGTTGACACCGGCATGCTGGCTGCCACCATCGACGCGCTCAACGACTGCGCCCAGGCCTGCACCGCCGATGCCGACGATGACTTGAGCGAGCAGCACGTGTCCGACCTGGTCAAGTGCATCCGGCTGTGCTTGGACTGCGCCGATGTCTGTACTGCCACAGTCAGGGTCACAAGCCGCCAGACCGAGTACGACCCCAACGTCACCCGGCCGCTGCTGGAGGCCTGCGCCGTCATCTGCAAGTCCTGCGGCGACGAGTGCGAGCGGCATGCACAGATCCACGAGCACTGCCGGGCCTGCGCCGAGGCCTGCCGGCGGTGCGAGCAGGCCTGCCGGGAGCTTCTGGCCGCCACGAGGTAGAGACGCCCGCCGCTTTCGGGACCGGCTCGGGCCGCTGCGGGGGGCGAGGTTGACCTGATGGTCGTTCGTCTCCCGATCGACCAGCCCGGCATCGAGGTCGGACCACTGGTGAGCCTGGAGCCCCGGGTCCCTGGCCGTAGGTCGCGATCACCCGATCGCCGCCCTCGGGTCGGTCTCCTTCGTATACGGGTGGTGCAGCCGACCGTTGCTTCAGCGGCACCCCGGTTCGCTCATCCCAATGTCGTGTGCCTGCCGATCGTCGACATGCCGCCGTCCAGCACCGCTCTGGGCCGGCACGCGCCGCCCCTCGATCTCGGTGACCTCGTCGCGGAACGCGCTGCCAACCTGCACGTCTCAGTGCTAGCACTGGTGACAGCCCACTCCTTCCCCGATAGACTTCCGTCCGCACCTGGGGTGCCCTGTCCCAACCACGAAGAGAGAAGTTCTCGGAATGACGCCGACCGCAGATCCCGACGCGGGCCCGGGCCCGCGCAGACCCCCTCGTCGCCGCTCCCGGGCGGCCGTACCCGCCGTGCTGCTGGCGCTTGCGCTGCTCCTGCTCTCGACCGTGCCCGCCGCGGCCGGCGGCAGCGGCGCCGCCGTTTACGTGCACATGACGACCCGCCACAACACGTCTGGCAGCATGACGAACCTCGACAACGCTGTCTACGCGCATGCTATTGGTGTATGGATGGACGCAACGTATTTATCCGTGAAGCTCAGCCCAGTGATGCCCGGGACGTTGGAGAGCTGCTCACGCAATTGGGGTATCCGGTCGACGCCTTTGAGGCAGCAGAGAGGCTGGCCCGAGGGAATGAAACTGTGTTCGTGGCAGACACGGAGCGACAGTTGAAAGGGCTGCTTTCCGCCTGGAGACAACTGCCCCTCTGGCGAGCGCGGCCAGAAGCGCGCATCACGGCCATGGTGGTGAGGTCCGAAACGCGGCGACAGGGAATCGGAACCGCGCTGATGGAGCGTGCCGTCAAGTGGGCGCGCGATGCCGGCTGCGAGGGCATCGAACTGACGAGCGGGATGCGCGTGGAGCGAGAGCCAGCTCATAGGTTCTACGAAGCATTCGGCTTCCGCCGGAGGTCTTACGGGTTCTGGCTTCCCGTAGCCGAGAACCGGATCGAGCGCCACTAGCACGAAGGCCTCGTCGTCCAGCGCCGCCACCCGGTCCAGCAGCCCGCCGCTGACGGCCGGCCGGGGGAGCCGTCGCGCCGGGCGCCGCGGCGGCGCGGACCCAGGAACCGAGCCTCTCCCCGAACGCCTCCGGGGCCTCCTGGCCGAGGAGCACCCGGACCGCGCCGGCCGCGCCCTTCGTCAGCGGCGAGCCCTCCCGCCCCAGCCGCTCCAGCGCCCGGCGCAGCGGGCCGTGGCCCAGCGGCTCTCCGTCCTCCGGCTTGCCCCGCCCGGGACCAGCGCCCGGGGAGCCGATCGTCGGATGCCGGACGTCGGTGCTGCCGTCACCCACCCAGAGACCGTCGGCGAACGCCAACGCGCGGGTGCTGGCCTGCGTGCGAAGGCCGCCATGGCGTCCCCGTCGGGCGGCCTGACGGCGGACGAGGCGTTCAGGATCGGCCAGGCCCGGCACCGCGCCCGGGTGAAGACTTGACGCCGAACCGCGCGACCGAACGCCGGTGCGGACCAGGCGCGGACAATGTGCGACATCCGGCCCGGACGGCTTTACCGGTTGCACACGTCCCTGCCAGCCTTCGTCGCCATGCTCAGCTCATCGAGGATGTTCAGATGTTTCGCGTTCGTCTTGCTCGCGATCACGGCCGCGCTGACGGCGTGCGGACTCGGCGCGCAGGGCCACGCCTCTTCGACGTCGGGTAGCCCCACCACTGTGACGGCGACCGCCGCCGCCGCCGCCGGGGGCCAGGCCGGCGCGACGGCCGCGGTGGCCGGGCCTGCCGCGGGCACACAGATCCGAGATGGTTTGACCGTCGTGCCCGGGACGCGGTGGGACGACCAGACGATCAACGTGACGAGCCTGTACTGGACTACCAACCTGGTGCTCACCGGCGACCGCGATCAGGTGGCAGAGGCGTACCTCCAACAGATGCTAGCAATGGGAATGCGCAAGTACATGGATGAGACGACGACGTCGACCCAATCGGGTCTGACGTTACGGTCCACTCGGTGGGAGCGCGGTGGGCCGAAACCGGGTGAAGGTTATGGGCCATTTCAAGCCTAAGTGAACGAGTGAAGCCGGTGGATCGCCAACACTTGGCGGGCAGTCGAGGCCGAAGCACGGCGGGTCCAGGTGCACCTCCGCCGGCCCGGGGTCAGCTGGCTGCATGGCCCCCACCACCGCCCGGCCGTGGCCCAGCGGCTCGCCCTGGTCGAGGCACGCCGGGGGCGCCTCGACAAGCTCGCGCGCCCAGGGGCGGGCAGTGAGCGCAGGCGGGCTACCGCTCGGGTCCAGGTAGCTGATCGTGTGCGACTCCAGCATGTTACCCGAGCCGTTGATAGTAGTCAGGTGATTGAGCAGGCCGTTGGCGTAGTTCGCTGCGTCAGGTGCTTGCTACGGCCAGCGGCTCAGCGATATGTCAATCCTTGAGAGTGCGAGAGCTGACCGGATCCTCGCTCAAGCTGGCTTTCGCCCGTATGCGACCACCACAGGGATGGCTGGGCGAAACGTCTCAAATTCATCCTGCATCCGGAGTACGAGGTCGCGCGCCTCGCCCTCTGCGACCCGTCCTTCGCGAACGAACACGTCGCACAGCATTTTCGATGAATGGCGCACATCGGTTGCCATCAACGAACCGGCATACCCCGCCCACTCGCCCACAGGGAGGTCCACCTCGTGTCGAACGACATCCCGCAGGCCGGCATTTCGCAACCACTGGTCGATGGTCCTGTAGACCAGCCCGGTTGTGTCAAGGCCACGCGCCCGTAAAGCCTGACTGTAAAGGGAAACCAGTCTCGTAATGGCCGGGGCATTGCGAGAGCGCAGGAGATCATTCTCAAGCAACTCCACCCAGCCCCCCGGAGCCGCCACGCGGACGAGCTCGTCCACCGCAGCACCCCAAGAGCGCACGGGGATGCCCAGCATCACCGCCCGCTGGTGGACGTGATCGAAGGCCATGCTGGCAAACGGCAAGCCCTGGAGCAAGTTGCCGCGCACGACCGAGTAATTTGCCGGGCGGTCTGGCTTACCCGGCACCAGGTCGAAGCCCACAACATGGGCCTCCGGGAACCGCGCGCACATGTCCCAGCCCCACTGCCCGGCGCCGGAGCCGACGTCGAGGATGTAGCGCGGCCGGGTGACGGGGGCAACGTAATCGGCCCCGACTATCTGCCGCAGTGCATAGTGCTGGAGGTCCAGCCGGTCGATTTCGGTCGGCGTGGGGGGCAGAATGTATGGCACATCCGCTGGGTTCGTGGGGGCCACTATCTCATCCTCCCTGGGTCGGTGAGCTGCATTCGATCCGACCCCTATCTTGTCACATCAAGTATCCAGCAACCATCAGGTACCGGGGCGACATTTGCGATTCGAGCTCTCCCCCCGGCGCCGACCTGCGGGACATGCTCCATCGAGGGACGCTAATTAGACCGGACATTTCAGTAAGGCAGGTGACAGGCGTCAGCGCTCCGCTTCGGTCGGAAGCCGTACGAGGTAGGCAGGAAGCTGGCCTCGAACTCGACCGGTAGCCGCCCGCGTACAGCCCAGGGGGCCTGCCTTCCTGCGCGTGCCCGACATTCTCGTTGCCTCCCGCAAGGCACCTCGCCGCCAGCGCGGCCACCGACTCGGCCAGCCGAGAGGCCAGCTCCTGGTCCACCAGGCCGCCGTCCGCGTCGAACTGCCGGACGGCGTGCGGCAGCGCCAGCTCGTCACCGCACAGGTCGGCGCCGATCACCTTCAGCACCTTGCGCAGGTCGGCCTGGGCCCACGCCGCACCGTATGGCGTTGGGCTCGCACTCACGGTCGCAACTGGCTTCCCCTCCAGGACCGCGCCGCCGCGCGGGCGCGACGCCCAGTCGAGGGCATTCTTGAGCTGGCCGGGGATCTAGCCGTTGTACTCGGGCGTGGCCATCAGGACGCCGTCCGCGCCGGCCAGCACCTGGCGCAGATCCTCGACCCCTTGCGGGGCCGGGCCCGACTCGTGGTCCTCGCGGAACGGGAGGACCAGCTCCAGGCCCTCCCAGATCTCGAACTCCGCCTCCGGGGGCAGCACCCTCGACGCCGCCTCCAGCAGACGGCGGTTGAACGACTCCCGGCGCAGACTGCCTGCGATGCCGACGATCTCGATGCTCATGGCCCGACGATCGCGATAAGATCCACGGCGCGTCGTTCCAGATCTGCATCTCCGCCGCGCAGTACTCCTGCGCCCGGGCGTCCCGATTCGTCTCGACCTGGGCCTTCCGGATCAGCGCAGTGACCGCCGGGTTGTCGTAGTAGGCGGTGGCCAGCCCGTGTGGTGGGATCTGGCTGGGATCGAACATCGCCTTGGCCGAGTCGGCGTCGAGGTAGTTGGGCGCCCAGCCCAGCATGTGAAGTCGGTGGAGGCCCGCTCCACGAAGCGCTGCACGTCGCTGGCGTGATCTCCGACCGCGACGAACGCATGCGGGATGGCGCACCCCGCGATCTCTGCGAGCACATAGTCCTGCACCGGCCTGTCGACGACCGTCAACAGTTCCTTCTGGAGCGTCCTCGTGGCCGGCTGCATGCGCGTGCCGCGACCGGCCGCGGTCACGACAGCCAGCTCGACGACAGGCACCGGCTCGCATCTCCAGTCCAGTACGTCGCCCATGGACGTGACTGTCAGCCTGTCCTCCGGTTCCTGCGTCGCTACCCGGCCACGATACGATGCAAGCGAACGGCTTTCCAGGGCTGCACTCTGCCCGCTTCTGTGGACACAGAGCGCTCCGGGCGAGAAGATCGACTGCGCCTACAGCCGAGGATCCGGCGCCGGCTTCGTGGTCGAGGTCTTCAAAAGGATCGCCACGGTGCCGTCGAGGACGGTGAGCGCAGCCATCCCGGCCGCTCCGACCCGGGCCCAGGGATGACCGCCCGCCCTGCCGGCCTCCATCCGGGCCCCACGAGCCGGGTAGCTCGCGAACGTCGGGCAGCCGTACCCCCAGCGCTCCTCGATGGGGTCCATCAGCTCCCAGGCCCGTTCCACCTCGTCGGCGCGGGTGAAGTACGTGGGGTCGCCCCGCATGCAGTCGACCAGCAGGTGCTCGAGTGCGGCGCCGTGGCTCTCAATGCGGGCAGCAACAGCATCCTGCTGTCGAACGCGAGCGCCTACGCGCCGGACGTGGACAGGATCATCGGTCCCGCGGCCGTGCAGGCCGGGCAGGCATCGATCTGGCGCAGCCGGCGAGGCCGCGAGATTCAGGGTGGACCCTGATGTGCCCGAGGCGACGGCGGCTCTACAATCTGCCCGCCGGTGGGTGTGGTCTCACACGATGTGCCACAGCTGGCCGACCGGACCACGCAACCGACGACAGCCCGGCCCGGGCTGCTGGAAGAGAGGAACCGATGACCAGGATCGTTCACAAGCTCGCAGATGGTCTCGTGCAGGCGCTGGTCCCGAGCACCACGGCCAGGGCGGAATGCACCTACGAGGAGGACTTCTGCTACTGCAACGCCAGCAACACCAGGTCCTACTGGAGGGCGTGCTACTGCGGCTGGGGCTGCGGTGACTTCGACATCTACAGCTGCATCTGCGGCGCCAGCTGCAGCGTCGTGTACAGCGGGTGCTTCTCGTAGAGGTCCGGGGGCGGCCCGACGAGTGGTGGGCTTCTTCGCGCTGACCTGCCGGGCGCTGGTAACGGCGGTCTTCCTGGTGGCGGTCGTGAGCAAGCTCCGCAGCCGTGCCGCGTTCGCCGCGTTCGTCGACTCGCTGCGCGGTCTTCCGGAGGTCCCCGCGGGCCGGGAACGGTTCGCGGGGATGCTGACAGTCGCCGTGGAGGCCGCCATCGTCCTGCTGGTGGCGAGTCCGGTCCCGGGCCTGGTCCGGCTGGGCTTCCTGCTGGCGGCGGGCCTGCTGGCGGTCCTCGCGGTCGTGACCGCCGTGGCGCTCGCGCGCGGGGCGGTCGCGAGCTGTCGCTGCTTCGGGGCGGCTGCCAGGCCCCTGGGCTGGCCCAACCTGCTCCGCGACGGCCTGCTCGCGGCGTTCGCGGCGGCCGGCGCGGCGGCTGGCACGGGCGGCCCTGCCGGGTACTGGGCGACGCCGGGCGGGACGCCGGCTGGAGGGGTGCTGGTGGCGCTGGCGGCCGGGGCCGTCGGAGCCCTCCTGGTCGTCCTCCTCGACGACCTCGCCGGCCTGTTCGTCGGGTCGCCCCGGCTGCCCGTCCAGACCGCTCAGGAGAAGTGACCATGGAGTACCTTGCTGCTGGCCTCGTCCTGGTTGGCGCGCTCGGCCTGCTCAACCTGCTGCTGTCCGTCGGCATCATCCGCCGGCTCCGCAGCGACGAGGCGGCTCGGGCGGAGGCCGCCGCGCTCCAGGGGGGCGTCATGCTCCCGGCCGGTGCCGAGGTGCGGACGTTCACGACGACGACCACCGACGGCGAGCCGGTGTCGCGAGCGGATCTCGCCGGGGGCGCCGACCTCGTGGGGTTCTTCTCGGTCCGCTGCGGGCCCTGTCGTACGCTGCTGCCCAGGTTCGCAGAGGCCGCCAGCACGTGGACGGGAGGGCGTGCGCACGTTCTGGCGGTCGTCGTGGACGGGGAGGGCGGCGCCGGCGACCTCGTGGAGCGGCTGCTGCCGGTCGCGCGCGTCGTCGTCGAAGCCGAACGGGGCCCGGTGGCGTCGGCGTTCGGGGTTCGCGGGTTCCCCGCCTACTGCGTGGTGGACGGCGGCGGCACGGTGCGGGCCAGCGGTCACTCACTCGACGAGCTGGCCGCCCTCCAGCCGGCTTGACGGGAATCCAGGTCGGGCTGGCGGCCGCCGCCGTCACGGCGGGGCTGGTCGCGGCAGCCGTCGTGGCTCTCCGGCGGCGTCTGTGGGTGGTGCGGGTCAAGGGGATCAGCATGGAGCCCACCCTGCGGGACGGTGACCGCGTGCTCGTGGCCCGGCGTGCCGGCGCGCTGGTCACGAGGGGCCAGATCGTGCTGCTGGAAGCCCCCGGCCGCTCGGAGGCGGGCTGGGTCTGGCGGCTGCCGGCGGGCAGGCCGGTCCGCCTTCGGGGCGGCCCCTGGAACCTCAAGCGGGCGGTGGCCGTGGCCGGAGACCCGGTGCCGGCTCCCCTGGTCGAGGTGGTCGGTGAGGTGCCGGACGCCAGGGTTCCGCCGGGGCGCCTGGTCGTGCTGGGCGACCGCGGGCCGGGCGTCGATTCGACCCGATGGGGATACCTCCCCGAGGAGCGCGTGGTGGGCGTCGTCGTGCACAGGTTCGGCCGGGCCCGACGGGTGGCTGAACCGGCACGGTGATGCCGCGGCCGGCTCAGCTGGATTCCGCCGAGCGAGCGTGGGACGGTGCCACGCCCGTGAAAGGTCGAAACGCACACATTTGGCACGCTTGCGGTACGCCCTTATCGGGCCGCTCGACGGCCAGCCCTGGCCCAGCGCCCCGGCTCGCTCGCCGCCCCGGGACGTGTCCGCCGCCCGAACGGTACGGCAACCTCGCCGGCTGGCCTCCGCGCCGCGCCTCGTCGCCCCGCTGCCCGCCGTCCGCTCCAGACCCGGCCCGTTCACCAGACCGTAGCGGCCGCCCCGGACATGGGACAGTCCCGTCTTCCGGGGACGTGCTTGACACGCCCGTCGTGGATGTGGTTAGCGCAACGCTGTCCGTACGGCGGCGCCGCCGGCCGGTCCGCCGGCCGCCCCTTGGCTCGGGATCAGACCTGGAAGCGTGCGTAAGGTCTGCGACGCGGCGATGAGGGTCGCTGTGCGGGCTGATGGACCACCCGACGGCGGCGAGAAGGGCCTGGGAAGGGCCGTGAGCGGGCCAGATGTCGCAGTGCCGTGCCATTTGGTCG
>JBKPCH010000210.1:0-15401 GCA_046727275.1 Candidatus Dormiibacterota bacterium | reverse complement strand
CCACGAACCCGTCGGGCCGCGCCAGCAGCGCGCCGTGGTCGCCCGTGCCCGCGGTTTCCGTCCATCGCCCGCCGGGGTCGGCGGCGTCGCCGTCGGGCGCGATGCGCCAGGCGACCAGGTCCAGGCCCAGCCGCGATGCGGCGCGCCGGGCGGCGTCGCACCAGCGCTGGCCGGCCGGGCCGGCCAGGAGCGCGAAGCCCCCGGCGCCCACGTCCAGCGTGGAGAGCTGCTCGCCGTCTCGCAGGAGCCAGGCGTGGGGCAGCCGCGAGCCCGGAGCGCCGTCCAGGTCGCGCTCCAGGTCCTCCAGGGAGGGCGCCGGCTCCGGGTCCACGACCGCGCTCGACGCGTACCGGTAGCCCAGCCCCACGACCATGGCGTTGGCCACGCCGTGGCGCGCCCGCTCGGCGACGAGCGACTGGTCCCAGTGCAGCTCGGGATGCCGGAGGCGCAGCAGCGACTGCTCCAAGGTGAACAGGGCGACCGGGCGGCGCTCCGCGTCGTACGTGTCGAGCAGGCCCGGGCCGGCCTGGCCCCGAAGCACCATCGCCAGCTTCCAGGCCAGGTTGTGGGTGTCGGCCAGGCCCGCGTTCAGGCCGAAGGCGCCCAGCGGCGTCACCACGTGCGCGGCGTCGCCCACCAGGAAGACGCGGCCGTCGCTGAAGCGGTCGGCCACCCGGGCCGCCGCTCGCCAGGGCAGGATGCTCAGGACCGCGACGGGGAGCTCCGGCTGGCCGATGGCCGCCCGGGCCAGGGCCGCGCAGCGGTCGGCCGTGAAGTCCTCGGCCCGCTCGCCGCGGTCGGGGTCGAAGGCCACGTGCAGCACCCAGCGGTCGCCCCCGATCGCGATCAGCAGGCCCTGGACCTCGTCGTTGGCCACCTCGCAGAGCAGGAACTCCCGGCCCCCGACGAGGTGGCGCAGGTCGGCCTGGAAGAGGATGTTGACCAGGGGTGGCCCCAGCGTCCCGGGCCCGGTGGCCGGCACTCCGAGGGATTCCCTGATCGCACCGCCGGCGCCGTCGGCGGCGACGAGGTAGTCAGCCCGGACCCTGCCCGGCCGGCCGCCGTCACGCTCGGCCAGGGTCGCCGTCACGCCCAGCTCGTCCTGCTCGACCGCGACGACCTCCACGCCGAACCGGACCTCGGCGCCCCGCGCCAGCACCCCCTCCAGCAGCACCTGGTCGAGCAGGTCCTGGGAGCACGAGCCGCCCAGGGCCGGGCTCACCCGGCCGCCGAGCTCGCGCCTGGCCTGCAGCGAGGGCAGGCCGCGGGGGAGGGCGTCCAGGTCCGCCCCGGCGACCGTCCGCACGCTGATCCGGCCGCCGTTCTGGGCGAGGCGGCTGGCGGCGACGCGCATCTGGTCCTCGATCCCCATCTCGCGGAAGATCTCGAGCGAGCGAAGCCCGATGCCGAGCGCACGGGGATGGATCGAGGTGCCGGCGTGCCGCTCGACAGTGAGCGCGCGCACGCCGTGGTGGGCCAGGAACAGCGCCGCGGACAGCCCCACGCTGCCGCCCCCGGCGACCAGGACAGGGACCTTCTCTTGTAGCATCGGATCACTCTCCAAACTCGGTACGTTGTACGCAGTGGGTGAGCCGATCATAGCCGACCGCGTACGATGTACGCAAGTGACACGTGAACCGGATGTCGTCTGGATGCGCCCCGAGCGCCCGCAGCGGGGCCCCCAGCCGTCGCACAGCCGCGCGGAGATCGCGGCCGCGGCCGTCCGCATCGCCGACGCCGAGGGCGTGGAGGCGGTGTCCATGCGCCGGGTGGCCGCCGAGGTCGGCTCCGGCACCATGTCGCTCTATCGCTACGTGAGCCGGAAGGACGACCTGCTCGACCTCATGGTCGACGCCGTGATGGGCGAGATGGACCTCCCGGCCGCCCCCTCCGGCGACTGGCGGGCGGACCTGACGCTGCAGGCCCGCGGCGGCCGCGCCGTCGGCATCCGGCATCCGTGGCTGAGCGAGCTCTCCGCCGGCCGGCCGCCGCTCGGGCCGAATGGCCTGCGCGCCATCGAGTTCGCGCTGGGCGCGGTGGAGGGGCTGGGCCTCGACATCGACGGGATGTCCCGGGTGGTCGGCATCCTCACCGCGTTCGTGAGGGGGTTCGTCCAGGCCGAGCTGGCGGAGCAGGAGGCCCGCCGCCGCACCGGCCTCGACCTGAACCAGTGGCGCGCCACGCGGGCCGCCTACATTCGGATGCTCATCGACAGCGGGCGCCACCCGATGCTGCGGCGGATCGTGCTCGACGCCCGGGACCCGGATCCGGACAGCGACTTCGAGACCGCCCTGGGCCAGGTGCTCGACGGCCTGGCCGCGACGCTGCCCGGCCGGTAGCTGTGCCCGCTACGGGCTCTGCGAGACCGACAGAGTGTTGCCGTCCGGGTCCCTGAACCAGGCGATGCGGGTGCCCGACGGCGAGGCCCAGATCCCGTCCGGGTCCTGCTCCAGGCCCGGGTAGCGCTCGAAGGCCACGCCCCGGTCCCCCAGCTCGCGCACCACGGCAGTGACGTCGCTCACCCGCCACCCCAGCACCGTGAACGGCTGCGGGTCCAGCCGGTCGACCCGCGTGACCCGGAGCGGCGTCCCGGCCAGGTCGAAGACGAGCGCGAACGCCTCATCGGCGACCAGCGGGAGGCCCAGCGTCCCCTCGTAGAAGGTCCGGGCCCGGGCTGGATCGGTTGTGGAGACGAAGGCGACCGGAGCGGAGGTGGCGAGCATGCAGGGATCCTACGCGCCGGGCTGCCCGGCCGTGGCACCCTGGTCGCATGGCGACGAACCCGACCGCCGACATCCTCGTCCCGTATCCGCAGGCCGACCGGCCCCAGCTGAAGCTCACGATCGGCCCCTGCCGCCTGCGGCTCGGGCCGGGCGCGCAGGACCAGTTCGTCTCCGGCCGGTACGAGGACCCGACCGCCCTCTTGCCCGTCCAGGTGGTCCAGGGCCCCCAGCAGGTCTCGATCTCCCAGGCCACCCAGCTCCGCTCGGTCGGCCGGCTGACGCAGCCGCCCAGCCTCGACCTCCGCCTGGGCACGAAGGTCCCGTTCGAGCTGACCGTCGAGGGCGGCGCCAACGACACGGCGCTGGACCTGGGCGGCCTGCCCGTCGCGCGCCTCACCATCCACCAGGGTGCCGGTCGCAGCACCGTCGACTTCGGCTCTCCCAACCCGGCCGAGATGGCGGCGTTCGACGTCGCCTCCGGCGGCGTGGCGATGGACCTGCGGGGGCTGGCCAACGCCAACTTCGAGCAGATGACCGTGTCGGGGGGCGCCGCGTCCTACCGGCTGGAGTTCGGAGGCCAGCTCCGCCGCGACGCCGACGTCAGGCTGAACACCGGGGTGTCGGCCGTGGAGCTCATCGTGCCGGCGACCACCCCGGCCAGGATCTCCTCCTCGTCGATCGTGGGCGGGCTCGACGTCGGCGACGGGTTCCTGACGAGGGAGGGCGCGTTCTGGAACGAGGCCGCTGCCAGGGGCGACGCCCCGGTGCTGCGGATCACCGTCACCTCGATGTTCGGCGCCGTGCGGCTCCGGACCGCGGCCCCGGCCGGCTGAGCCGGGGCCGCGGCCCGGCCTCCCTCCCCGCAGGCCGGGGATCCCGGCCGGGGGAGGGAGGCGCCGGCCTCGAGGTCAGGCCACCCGGGACTTCAGGAGGTGGCCGAAGTCCTCGGCCCGCGCCTTGGCGAGGTGGAACTGGTCGAAGTAGTCCTCGGCCAGGACCTCCCGCTCGGGCATGCGATAGACCGTGACCGCCCACCTGGTCAGCACGCGGTCGACCTCGACCAGGCTGTCCGGGGTCGGCGCGAACCGGAACGGCCGCGGCCGGTCATCGGCCCCTCGTCGCTGATCACGCACTGCGCTCACCTCCTTCAAGCGGTACAACAAAAAAAGAAAGGGCCTGGCGGCGCCGCCAGGCCCTGGACTCATCTCTCTCCTCAGTCGGGTGCCTGGCTACGCCCCTTGATCTCGCCGCCCGCCGGGCAGGCGGCGGCGAATCGGTCGGGAACGACGCGCAGCACCCCCATGGCGAAACTCAGTGTAACAAGGGCCGGCCGAATGTTCGACTCCTTTCGACACCGGCCCCCGCTCAGCCGCCGCCGGGGTCGCCCGGCAGCCCGGAGTCGCCCTGGGTGCAGGACCAGTAGCTGGCCCCGTTGACCGTCCAGCTCCGGCAGCCGGGCCCGGTGTGCCCGGAGGTGTCGCCGCCGCTGCCGGAGGAGGCGCCGCCGCCGCCCCTGACCCAGGACGGCAGCTGCGGGACCGCCTGGGCGGGCGACGTCCCGGCGAGGAAGTAGGCTGGACGGCCGCCCACGTACTGCGTCTGCACGTCCTGGGGCGCCTGGTACCAGTCGTCGCCGCGCCCCAGCTGGTCCAGGGCGGCCTGCATGTACTGGTGCCAGGCCGGCGCGGCCACGACCATGCCGTCCGAGCCCTGCGCCATCGCGTGCACGTCCGTGTTGCCCATCCACACGGCCGTCGCGAGGGCCGGGGTGTAGCCGACCGTCCACGCGTCCTTGAAGTCGTCGGTGGTGCCGGTCTTGGCCGCCGCGTGCCGGCCCGGGAGTGTCAGCGGCGTCGAGCGGCCGAAGATCATCGCCCGGTTGCCCGCGTCGGACAGCATCTGGCTGACGATGTACGCGGTCCCGGCGTCCAGCACCTGCCGGCCGTCCCCGCCGGCCTGGTAGCGCTGGCGGCCGGTCGAGTCGGAGACGCCGAGCAGGCCCTCCGGCTCGTGCAGCGCGCCGCCGGCCGCGAGCGCGGACATGGCGGTCGCCATCTGCAGCGGCGTCTCGCCGTAGCCGCCCAGCGTGAGCGTGGGGCCGAAGGCGTCGACCCCGTCGCTGTCCGTGTAGCGGTTCGTCTTGTCGTTGTGCACGTAGGGCGGGGCGCCGAGCTTGCGGGCCACGCCGACCACGTCCGACATGCCGGTGCCGAGCTCGACCTCGACCGCCGGGATGTTGAGCGAGTTGCCGAGGCACACCTGCAGCTGGCAGGTGCCGTGGTAGCCGAGGTCGTAGTTCTTCGGCGTCCAGCTGTGCCATCCGGGCATCTGCACGGTGATCGGCGTGTCCCGGACCGGCGTCACCATCGTGTAGCGCTTGCTGTCGATGGCTGCGGCGTAGGTGAGCGCCTTGAACGAGGAGCCCG
This sequence comes from Candidatus Dormiibacterota bacterium, assembly GCA_046727275.1. Taxonomy (GTDB): domain Bacteria; phylum Chloroflexota; class Dormibacteria; order Dormibacterales; family Dormibacteraceae; genus CF-161. The sequence goes on along the minus strand of JBKPCH010000210.1, from coordinate 10,252 downwards.
GGTTGCGCGGCGGCCAGACGGCCATGTTGTACTGGCCGCCGGGCACGTCGGAGCCGGCCGAGCCGACCAGCGCCAGCACCTGGCCGGTGTGGGGGTCGATCGAGACGAGCGCGCCGTCGGTCAGGCTGCGCCAGCGGTTCTGCGCCACTCCCTCGGCGACCGCCTTCTGGGCCAGCTGCTGCAGGTTCACGTCCAGCGTCGTGACGACCCGCAGGCCGCCGCCGGTCACGGCGTCCTTGCCGAACCGGTCGGCCAGCTCGCCCGTCACCCAGTCCACGAAGCTCGGCATCGGCTGGGCGGTCGGCCCGAAGATGTGGCCGGGCGGCGTGAGGTCCTCCGCGGACGCCTCGTCGGCCTGCTCCTGGGTGATGTCGTGGGCCCGCACCATGGCATCCAGGACGGCCTGCTGGCGCTGCTTGGCCGCCTCCCGGTGGCGCAGCGGGTTGAGCAGCGTCGGGTCCTGGGGCAGGCCGGCCAGCAGCGCGGCCTGGGCCAGGTCGAGCCGGTTGGCGTCCACGTGGAAGTAGATCCGGGCGGCCGCCTGCGCGCCGTAGGCGGCGTTCCCGTAGGCGATGGCGTTCATGTACATCTCGAGGATCTGCCGCTTCGAGAAGTCGGCGGAGATCCGCATGGCGAGGGACGCCTCGCGGAACTTGCGCGCGAAGCTGCGGTCGTCGCCGACGAGACGCCGCTTGACGAGCTGCTGGGTGATCGTCGAGCCGCCCTCCACGACGTGCCGGGCCTTGACGTCGGTCCAGCCGGCGCGGGCCACGCTGAGGGGGTCCACGCCGCCCGGCTCGTTCCAGAAGTTGGCGTCCTCGATCGCGACGGTGGCCTCTGACAGGTAGCGCCCCATGGACGCCAGCGACGCCTGGTAGTGCTGGTAGCCCGGCTGGTGGAGGTCCGCGAGCAGCACCTGGCCGGTGCGGTCGTAGACCAGGGTGTCGCTGGGCAGGGGTTGCGCGACCATCGAGTCCGCGTTCGGCAGGCTGCCGAGCCCGGCGGCCGCCGCTCCGGTGGCCAGCACGCCCAGGACGAGCAGGACCACCACGCCCAGGGCACCGAAGCGGACGGCGCGGCGGCGCAGCCACGCGGCGTGCTGCGCCCGGTGGAAGGCGCTGGCGCGCCGGCGGACCGGGCGGGGGAGGGTCGGTTCGGCGGGCGTCTGCATCGGCTCGTCGGTCATCGGCGCTGTCACTTATTGCAACATGGTCGAGACCCAATGGGTTACGACCACCGGGTGGCTTCGCCGGCATGGGGGATTTCCCTCATGCGCGCTGCGCGGTTTTCGCCGTGAGCCTCGGGCCAAAGCGAGGCGCACGATCTGGCTCGTGGCGAAGCTCGACATTCCACCCATCGGACTGCCATCCGCGCTCGCCGAGGCCGTCGACGAGGTTTGCCGCGAGATGGAACGCTACCACGCCAGGTGGGAGCGCCGGCAGCGCCTGACACGATGCGTCAACGCGGCCGACGAGCTGATCCGGGAGCTGCAGGACCTGTTGCTCGCCGGGCGGCAGGTGCCGGCGTCGTGGCAGGCGCGGCTGGACCGCTTCCTCGGCCAGCTGCCGCCGGACGTGCGGCTCGAGCTCCGCGCCCCGGCCGAGCCCCTGGTCCTGCTCGACCGGGTCGTCGAGGTCGAGGAGCGGCTGTTCCGCCTCAAGCTCGGCGAGTGGGCGCTGGTCTTCCAGGGCGAGCGGGCCGAGCGCGCCTGACCGGCCCGAGCCGGCCTTCCATCGATGTTCGCCGATGGGATGTATGATCGGCCGGTGGCACCCACCGAGCTGCCGGTGCGGCAGCGGGGCATCTGCTGCGATCTGCCCGAGCCGGCCGACGAGCGGTGGGCGCGGGAGCGGGCGGCGCTCCTCAAGGCCCTGGCCGACCCGACCCGGCTGAACATGCTCGCCGCCCTCCGGGCGGCCAGCGCCCCGGTCTGCATCTGCGACTTCACGGCGGCGTACGACCTGAGCCAGCCGACCATCTCTCACCACATGGGCAAGCTGCGCGCCGCCGGCCTGGTCGAGTCGAGCCGGCGCGGGATCTGGGTGTACTACCAGCTCCGCCCGGACCTGCCCGTGGGCCTGCTGCAGCTGCTAGAGGCGGTGCTCGCGGCCCGCTAGGGCTAGTGGCCGGGCGGGCCGGCGGCCCCGCCGCCCGGCGCCGGCAGCGCCGCGGGCACCGCCAGCTCGGTCAGCTGCCGGGCGCTGCGCGCGTCCACGAGCCAGAGCATCTGCAGCACCCCGGCCCCCGCGCCCGAGACGGCGCGCGAGCCGACGACGGCCCAGACCAGGCGGTGGACGATCGTGGGGCCCCGGAAGTGCTGCCGGCCGGTGGTCTGGAGGGTGGCGTACGCCAGCGTCACCTCCATTACGGAGCGCACGCCGCCGCTGTTCCTGCGCACGGCCGCCTCGGCGTCCGAGCGCATGACGATGGTCGCCGGCGGCTTGAACCCGAGCGCGGTCGTCACCCGGTCGGGCACCTGCAGCGGCTGGACGGTGGCCTCGAGGCGCAGGTTGAGGCTGGCCAGCTGGGCCGGGGTCACGGTCTCCAGGACGGGCCCGGGCGGCGGCTCGGTGACCGGCCTGGGCAGGGCGACGGTGAGCAGCGCGGCGGATAGCAGCCCCGCGAGCACGGCGGCCAGGAGGCCAGCCGCTCCCAATCCCCAGGGACGCACACCACGATGGTAGTGGTAGATCGGCCAGCGCGGCCGCTCCCGGCGAATAGAATTCACCAGGTGACCTCCTGGCGACCCTACGACCCCTGGTCGACGTCGATGCGCGAGGCGCTGGAGCGCATCATCAACGAGCCCCGGCACCAGCAGGCGGGCCCGGTCCCCATGCCGCTCAACGTGTACGAGGACGGCGACGCGCTGGTGGTCGAGGCCAGCATGCCCGGGGTGAAGCCTGACGACGTCGAGCTGAGCTGCACCGACCAGGTGCTGACCATCCAGGGCCGTTCGCGCGTGCCCGAGCGGGAGTACCTCCACCAGGAGCTCCGGCCCGTCGAGTACCTGCGCCGGGTGACGCTGCCGGCCGACAGCCGGTTCGAGAGGGCGGCGGCCAACGCCGAGCACGGCATGGTCACGATCCGGATCCCGAAGGAGCGGCCGCGGCCGCCCGAGAAGATCCGCATCCAGGTGACGCGCAAGACCGACACATAGCCTTCGACCGCGGGACGCCGGACCCCTAGAATGGCCCGAGGCCTCGCCATGGCACTCGATCTCCAGGCCGCTGCCGACGAATACATCGGGTGGCTCCAGCTGGAAGCCAACCGGAGCCCCAACACGGTCCGCGCCTACGGCGGTGAGCTGCGCAGGCTGGCCGCCTTCCTGGCCGCGCGGGGCCACAGCCTCCGGATGGACGAGCTGCGCCACGAGGACCTCCGGGCCTACCAGCGCCACCTGGCCGGGACGCTGCCCAGCCCCGCCTCCCGGGCGCGGGCGCTGGTCGCGATCCGCTCGTGGCTCCGCTGGCTGGCGCGCGAGAGCCTGATGGAGCGCGACCTGTCCAACGGGATCACGCTGCCGAAGCTGGAGCAGCGGCTGCCGAAGCCGATGCCTGGCGAGGAGCTGGCCCGGCTGCTTGCCTCCCTGCCCTCCGGCACCCTCATCGAGAGGCGCGACCGCGCCCTGGTCCACTTCCTCCTCAGCACCGGCTGCCGCATCTCGGAGGCGCTGCGGCTCGACCGCGCCGACGTCCCGCGTCGCGGCAGCCGCCTGGTCGTGACCGGCAAGGGCGCCAGGGAGCGGGCGGTCTACCTGACCGACGGCGCCCGGACGGCCCTCGACGACTACCTGGCCTCGCGGGAGGACACCAGCCTGGCCCTGTTCGTCAACTACGACCGCAGCGCCCGGCCGGGCGACGACCGGCGGCTCACGGCGGCGGGCGCCCGGCACGTCGTGCGCCGGCTGCGGAAGGAGCTGGGGGCCTGGTCGTTCCGGTCGCCGCACGTGGCGCGCCACACGGCAGCCACCAGCCTGCTGGAGGTCACCGGCGGCGACGTGCGCCTGGTCCAGGAGGTGCTGGGGCACGCCAACCTCAACACGCTGCAGGGCTACACGAAGATCGTGGACGCCCGCAAGCAGGAGGCCTACCGCCAGTACCAGGAGTTCCTGGAGCAGCGGCAGCGCGAGGCGTTGGGGCCGGGTTCCGGGTAGACCCTGATCGGGATTCGGGGCCGCTCCTGATGCGAACCCGGGCCGCGTGTCCTAACCTCCTGAAACTTGGGCACGTTGCCCCCGGCGAGGTGTCGAAGGCGTGACCGAACCCCCTGGCGGCTCGCGGACGTCCCGAGCGTCCGTCGGGCCGCCGCACATGGGCCGCTCGGCCCGACGACCCCCGGACGGAGGACGGCGCCCCGCGGCGCCGTCCCGACTCTCGCACCGTCTCCGGACGGGCGACGGGAGGAGCTAGTCCGCCTCGTCCTCGTTGAACATCAGGCTGTCCTGGATCTCGTACAGGACGTCCATGGCCTGGGTCACGCTCTCGGGCCGCGGCTGGTGGACCAGCTCCACGGGAGCGCTCTCCAGCATCACGCGGTCCAGCTCGATGGCCAGGCGCTCCGGGACCACGGTCCGGTCGGCGAGGTTCAGCATCTCCAGCTCGTTGAGCAACCGGTCGATGTGCCGGATCTTGTTCCGGCGGCCGTACTTCGCCTCGCGGGACCGCCGCTCCCGCTCTTCCACGCGCTCGATAGCTGCGCTGGCTTCGTGGATCATTGACGTATCACCCTCTTGGACTTCCTGGCGGACGAGGCAAAGTCTAGGACGCGCTCACATTTTGTCAAGGGTATCCTTGAAAAAATGTTGTCAAGCGACCTTCCGTGGCTGTGCTAAGCTCGCGCCCAGGTCCGCCGGAAATGCCATCCCTCATCACCGGCCGGTCGACCCGCATGGAAGTGCTCGAGCTGCTGCGGCGGAAGCAGGCGGCAAGCGCCGAGACCATTTCCGCGCAGCTGGGCATCACGCCCAACGCCGTCCGCCAGCACCTGACCCACCTGGAACGAGACGGCCTCGTCCAGAGCCGTCCCGTGGGGGGCAAGCGCGGTCGCCCGTCCCTCATGTTCTCGCTAACCGACAAAGCCGACGCCGCCTTCCCCAAGCGCTACGGGCAGCTGGCCACGATGATCCTCAACGAGGTGGCCGAGCTGGGCGGCCCCGAGCTGCTGGACCAGATCTTCCAGCGAGTCGCGGACCGCTACGCCGGCGGCATCGAGGCGCAGATGGACGGTCTCAGCTTCGACCAGAAGCTGGACCGCATGGTCGAGTGGATCGGCCGCGCCGGCACCCTGGCCGAGAAGGAGGAGACGCCGGAGGGCGTGCGGATCACCATCCACAACTGCCCCTTCCGCAACACCGCGCTCAAGTACCCGCAGGTCTGCACAATCACGCCGCGGCTGCTGGTCAAGCTGCTGGACGCGCAGGTGTCGCAGGACGCCTCGATCCACCGGCGGGACCCCTACTGCTCCTTCCTCGTGCAGCGCCCGCCCGGTGGTGGTCCCGCGGCTGGTTAGCGCCCAGGCCCGCGAGGTCGACCGGCTGGTCGCCGAGCGGTTCGCCATCCCGGTCGCCTGGCTGATGGAGGCGGCCGGCTGGCAGGTGGCTCGCCACTGCCGGGGCCGGACCGCAGTGCTCTGCGGACGCGGCAACAACGGCGGCGACGGCCTGGCCGCTGCCCGGCACCTGCACCGCTGGGGCCGGCTGGCGGGCGTGGCCTGCGCGGACGTCAGCCGGCTCACTGGCCCGGCGGCGGAGGAGGCCGCGGCGCTGCGCGCGCTGGGCTTCCCCATCGCTGCCGAGCCCGACCTGGGCGACGCCACGCTGGTCCTCGACGCGCTGCTGGGCACGGGCCTCACGCGGGCGCCCGAGGGCGTGCTGGCCGAGTGGATCGAGGTCGTCAACGGCTCGGGCCGGCGCGTCGTGTCGGTGGACGTGCCGTCGGGCCTGGACGCCGACACCGGCGTGGCGGCCGGGGCGTGCGTCCGGGCCGATGTGACCGTGACCCTGGGGCTGCCCAAGGCCGGCCTGCTGGAGGCGGACGGCCCGGCCCACGCCGGCGAGATCTGGGTGGCGGACATCGGCGTGCCGGCGGAGGCGTACGCCGCGATCGGGCTGGACGTGCCGGCGCGCCTGTTCGCGATGCACGACCGGTTCGAGCTGTCGGCGATGGAGCGCTGAAGCCTTCGCGGCCACCCACAGTGTAAAGACCATTCGGCCTGCTTGACAATTCGGCAGCATGCTGTAGAGTCAACGAACCGGTAGCCGGGTGGACCGGCGCAGAAGCCTGGGCGCATGGTTTCGGGGAGGTTGGCTGTGGGACGAGTACTTCTCCCGCACGGACGCGGCCGGCACGCGGTCGTTCCTGACCGAAGGGCTGGGCTCGACCGTGGCCATGGCGGACGCCTCCGGTACGGTGCAGACGAGCTACACGTACGAGCCGTTCGGGCGGGCTTCTACGAGCGGCGCCGCAGACGCCAACCCGCTGCAGTTCACGGGCCGCGAGAACGACGGGACCGGGCTGCAGTACAACCAGGCCAGGTACTACAGCCCGACGCTGCAGCAGTTCATGAGCCAGGACCCTCTGGGCTTCGGGGGCGGCGACGTCAACACGCACGCGTACGCGGGCGACAGCCCCACCAACGCGACGGACCCGTCGGGCGAGTTCGCCTTCCTGATCCCGATGGCGGTCGGGGGCCTCTCCATGGCCGCCTTCAGCGTCGGCTGGAACCTGGTCGACGCCAAGCTGACCGGGCGCAAGCTCGACGTGGGCGACATGCTCGTCACGGAGGACTCTGTCCGACGCTACTGGCAGACGCGCCGCGAATTGCTCGACAGCAACTGGAACGCCTTCACCGGCCCGTTCGGACGGATCATGAGCAGCATGGACACGGCCGTGGACAGCTACTCCGCCGATGCCGATAGAGGCGCCCACCAGATCGATGAGCGGCGGCTCCGCGAGGAATCCGAAGCTGTGATGACGCAGCTGCGCAGGTCCGGCCTGGACCTGTTCCAGTAGGCCGCTGCCCGGGCCCAGTCCGACGCGTCCCGCCACCGGTACACTGCCGTGACGACACCGCCCGGACCACCACGAGGAGGCAGCCGTGCAGCTGAACGATGACGTCTACGTCCTGGCGCTGCCCATGGTGCGCGAAGCCGCGTCGTTTCCCCTCAACGTCACCCTCATCGTCGACACGGCGAACGGCCACACCCTCGTCGACGCCGGGCTGCCGGGGCAGTACGACGCCATCGCGAGCGCCCTCGCCGAGGCGGGCGTGCGGGTGCAGGACCTGAAGCGGATCGTCGTGACCCACCAGGACATCGACCACCTCGGCTCCCTGCCCGACCTCGTGCGCGCCAGCGGCGCCCGGGTGCTGGCCCACGAGGTCGAGGCGCCCTTCATCGACGGCCGCCAGCCGCCCCGCTTCGCCACGCCCGAGATGCTGGCGCGGCGCCCGGAGCTGCGCCCCGTCGCCGAGCACTTCCAGCCGACGCCGGTCGACGAGCTCCTCCACGACGGCGACCGCCTCGACGTCGCGGGCGGGACGCACGTCATCGCCACGCCGGGACACACGGCGGGCCACATCTGCCTCTACCTGGAGCGGAGCGGGACCGTCATCGCCGGGGACGCCCTGACCGCCGCGGAGGGCCGGCTGCAGGGGCCGAACCCCGCTGCCACGCCGGACCTCCCCACCGCCGCCGCGTCCGTGCGCAAGCTCGCCGGCCTGGACGTGCGCGCGATCGTCTGCTACCACGGCGGCGTCGTGGACGACGACGCGGGCGGCCAGCTCCGCCGGCTGGCCGAAGAGCTGGCCCCGACGCGCGGCTAGACTGCGGGCCCCCCCTCTCAGCGCAGCAGCGTCGTCAGCCAGGGCCACGGCCGGCGGCCGGGGCGCTCCTCGTACGCCGGCAGGGCCGCCCGCATCGCCGCCTCGACCGCCGCCATCGTCTCTGCGACGTCCGCTGAGGGCCGAACCGTGGCGCCGACCCGGAGGCGGACCTCCTTGCCCCGCCACAGCCGGAGCGTCCCCGCCAGGCCCGCGGCCACCACCGGGGCGCCCGCCTGGGCCGCGAAGTGAGCGACGCCCCGCCGCAGCGGCTGCAGCGCGCCCTCCTGGCCGCCGATGGCGCCCTCCGGGAAGATCGCCACCGCGCCGCCGAGCGCGAGCGTCCTCCCGACGGACTCCGCCAGGTCGCGCAGCTCGCCGCTCTCGACCGGGATCACGCCCCCCATGAACGCCAGCACCCGGCGCTTCCACCACCGGTTGTTGATCGCCGAGCGCCGGCCCAGGAGGTGGAGGCGCGGGCTGGCCGGCAGCCAGCCGATCAGCAGGAACGGGTCCACCCAGCTCAGGTGGTTGCAGGCGAGAACGTACGGCCCGGCCGGCAGCCGCTCCAGCCCCTCGACGCGGACCCGCAGGATCGAGGCGAGGATCGCGCGCAGCAGCCAGCGCGCCAGCCGGAACCGCAGCGGGGCGCTAGAGAGCGAGGGCGAGCTGCTCTGTCGTGTTGAGCGCGTGGGCGCGGACACCCCGCTTCCTCAGGTGCCTGGCGAAGTCCTCCGGAAAGCCGTGGACCGTGTACACCTTGTCGGCCCCGGAGCGGCGCACCACCTCCAGCAGCTCGTCGAAGTCGCAGTGGTCCGAGAGCGGAAACGCCACGTCCGCGCCGAAGACGCGCCAGAAGCTGGCGTCCTGGGCCCAGCCGGACACCAGTGCCGTCCGGTAGCGGTCCAGCCGCCGGATGGCGTCCTTGCCCGTCGGCGGCGCCAGCACGACCCGGTCGCCGGGCTCCCCTTCTAGGGGCACCCAGTCGGGCAGCGCGACACCGGCCGCCTCGTAGGCGACCGCGTACGGGACGCAGCGCTCCTCCAGTGCGAAGCGGAGGCCGAATGGGGCCAGCGCCACCATCAGCTCCTGGGCCTTGCCGAGCGCGTGGGCCAGCAGCACCGGCGTGACGCCCGCGTCGAGCGCCTTCCGGCACCAGTGGGCCACCACCTCCGCCACGGTGTCCGGGTCCGGGAAGCGGAAGTGGGGCTTGCCGTACGTGCTCTCGATCACGACCACCTCGGCCGAGGGGATGACCGTGTCCGGGAGGCCGCGCCCGCGGCGCAGCTTCAGGTCGCCCGTGTAGAGCAGGCGGCAACCGCCGTGCTCGAACAGGAGCTGGGCGGAGCCAAGCATGTGACCGGCGTCGTGCAGGCTGAGCCTCGCCTCGCCGTGTGCGTACGCCTCGCCGAGCGCGAGCAGGCGCGCGCCCCGCGGCCGGCGGTCCGCCGTCAGCAGGTCGAGCGTGGCGGTGGTCATGACGGCGGTCCGGTGCCGCCGGGTGTGGTCGGTGTGCGCGTGCGACACGAAGGCCAGGTCGCGCACGGTCAGGGGATCCAGCCAGAGGTCGTGGCCCACCAGCGAGATCCCCCTGTCCCACGTCACATGGCGAGTCATGCCCCGCGGTAGCGTACTCCACGCGGGGCCGGCGGAAGTCAGGCGGCCGCGGTCACCTGCCCGGAAGCCGTGACGTGCCGGGTGACCGTGGGCGACCCGCTGTACGTGACGACGCCGGAGCCCTCGACCCTCGCGTCGAGGCTGTCGTGGGCGCGGACCGCGCAGGTGCCCGAGCCGGTGACGGTGACGCTGGCGCGCTGGCTCTCCAGGCCCTGGCCGCGGTACATGCCCGCCCCCATGACGTGGAGCGTCTGCTGGGCGACCTGGCCGCCCACCGTCACCCCGGCGGACCCCTCCAGGCTCGCGGTCAGCGCCTTGGCGCTCAGCTGGTCGATTCCGACGCGGCCGGCGCCCTCCACCTCGAGGGCGAGCTGCTCCGCGATCAGCCGGGGCGCCTGCGCCTCCGCGGCGCCTTCCACGCGGATGAGCCGGAGCTGCCTGGCCGTCAGCTCGTACCGGATCGGCGTCGAGGGGTGGATCGCCGCGTACTCCTTCGGCTCCAGGGTCAGCAGGCCGCGGCTGACCCTGGAGTGCAGGAGAGGCAGCACGTTGTCGTCGGCCTGGATCCGCAGGCTCTCCGTGTCGCCCTGCGTGATGACCAGGGTGCCGACCGCCGCCAGCGCCACCTGGTCGAAGTCGCGTACGTGGCGGGACTCGGTCCGGGCGTGCCCGCTGCCGGTGACCACGTGCTCGGGCCAGGAGCTGCAGGCCGCCGCCGCCAGCACGCCGAGCCCCGCCAGGGCCAGCAGGCGCAGCGTTCGCATCATTCCTTCTCCTCTCGCTCGGTGGGGGGCTGGGCGGCCGGCGGCGCCGGGGG
>JBKPCH010000209.1:0-39289 GCA_046727275.1 Candidatus Dormiibacterota bacterium | reverse complement strand
GCCGGAGGAGATGCGGGCGCTGGACGACGCCTACGACCGGCTGGCAGGCAGGCGCGAGGCGGGGTCGAATGAGGCCGGGACAGAGTGATGGCCACGGTCGTCCTGCTCGGCTACGCGGCGGGGCTCGGGGTGCTCGGTCCGGGCGTTACCAGGCGGCCGGGGAGGCCGTGGTGTGGACGAACGCTTGTGGTCGTCGTATTCAGAGCCGCCCCAACAGCGGCCATATGGCCGCGTTGGCGTGGATTGGCAAATAAGGGAACCGCGTGCATCGGTTCCCACGGTCTCTCGGACGTGCTGGACGTCAGCCCATGCGGCCGGGCCACCGGCCACCGCGGCTCGATCCTACGGTCCCAGAGGAAGGTCGATGTGGGCGCCGGCCGGTGGGTTCACGTCGGAGGCCGCCTGCGTCGGTCCCGAAGGGACTCCTTATGGAAAGCGGTGCGCCTGACGTCGCTTATTAACTAAACTAAACCGCGCCTGACTCAGCGTGGTCGAACCAGCGATAGAGGTCCGTCACCGTGGCTTCGGCCGGGCGGGGCCGGTGACCGAGCTCCATCTCCGCCTTGCGACTCGTGATCGTCGGGCAGTTCATCAGCGCGTGCAGGCTCTCGGACGTGAAGAGCGGCGAGGAATCTGGAGGTCGGGGTCCTCTCGCGAGCGCCCAGGCGGTGACCCGGGCGGCGGCCATCGGGACCACCATCTTGGGGGCACGGAAGCCGGTCACCCGGGCGACCAGGTCGGCCAGTTCCCGCAGTGAGAGCCGGTGTCCTGCCAGCAGGTACGATTCCCCGCTTCGGCCACGACCGGCCGCGGCGATCATCGCCGCGGCGACGTCGCGGACGTCGACCCAGTCAAACGCACCATCGACCACCGCCCTCACCCGCGGCCGGCGCATCGCCTGGAACAGTCGGCCCATTCGCGACGGCTCGAAGTCGTAGGGCCCGACCATCCCGGTCGGATTGACGACGACCGCATCCAGGCCGTTCTCGATCCATCTCCGCAGCTCAGCCTCACCGGCAGCCTTCGAACGGTCGTAGACGGGCAGTTCGGGACGGGTGGAGCGAGGACTGGTTTCATCGACGACCCCGCGGCAGAGCTCCAGATCGAAGGCGTGGACCGAGCTGCAGTGGACGAGCCGCCGCACGCCATACTGGAACGCCGCCTGCGCGACGTTGGCCACGCCGCCGACGTTGGTCGCCCAGACTCGACCGGTGGGGTCGCCGACGACTGAGATGACCGCGGCAAGGTGGTAAACGATCTCGGCGCCGGCCAAGGCGTCTCGCACGGCGACGGGGTCGCGCAGGTCGGCCTGGCACCACTCCACGTCGAGTCCCTGGAGGGCGCGCGTCTGCTTGAGATCCACAGCACGCACACGCTGGCCGGCCGCCAGCAGCGCGCGGACGAGATTGCCACCCAGATGGCCGCCGGCGCCGGTCACCACGACGATTCCGTCGGTCGAACCGGCGTGCTCCACGGTACGTCGGAGAATACGGCTCCATTCCGCGGTGTGAGGGTCGAGAATTAGCTTTGCCTTGCCCAACGGGGACCCGCGGTCCGCTCCCTTCACTCGCCAGGAAGTCCTCGGCGGACTCCCTCTCCGACGCGCCCAGGCTCTTGTCTACCTGATCGAGAGCCTGACCGCGCGTGCGGTCGCCCGCTCCCGGCACGCGATGGAGCTGTATCCGACTGAGGCCGACGCCGGGGAGCCCCGTGAGAGCTTCGTCGAGGCCTTCAACAGCGGCCGCGACCCGCCGCGCCGGCCGAAGATCCAGGAGATCGAGCGTCACGCCTCGGTGTGGGCCCCGCAGATGCCGGCCGATCCACGACTGCGGGCGGCCGTCGCCCATCTCCTCGGAGCCAAGTACCGGTTCACCTATCAGGCCGTCCCCGGGGTGCGAGCCGCCCTGGGCCTGGACCAGGACGCGGTCAAGCGGGCGCACCGCCAGCTAGGAGGCACGCCGATCGAAGTCGTGTACCAGGTCCAGAGCTCACCGGCCGAGCGCGTGGGCTGGGCGCTCGCCGCGGTGTCCAGCTGGGTCGACTCGCTGCCCGCCTTCTGGATGGTCTACGCGTTGACCTTGACCGAGACGGTAGGCGCCGGCATCCTCGCCCTGCCCATCGCCATGGCGCTGGTGGGCCCGTTGCCCGCGCTCGCCTTCCTCGCGGCGCTCGCTGGGGCGAACATGCTCACGCTCGCCTACCTGGCGGAGGCGATCGGGAGGAGCGGGGTGATGCGCTCGGGGAGGCCCTTCTACGGCCGCCTCGTCGCCGACTACCTGGGCGGCTCGGGCGCGGCGATCGCGACCTCAGGGCTCGCCCTGCTCGCACTGGTCGTGCTCGTCGTCGACTACTTCGGAGTCTCGGCCGTGCTCTCCCGGGCGACGGAGCTCCCGGTGGCGATCTGGCCGGTCGTGCTCGCGCTGGCCGCGCTGTACTTGATCTCGAGGAGAACCCTGAGCGCCACCTGCGCCTCGGCCCTGGTGATCGGCGCCGTGAACATCGCCCTGGTCCTGGCCATCTCTGGCCTCGCCCTGACGCACCTCCATCCGCAATACCTGGCATATGCGGACGTTCCGCCTCTGACCGGCGGGACGTTCAAGGCCGCCGCGGTCGGGCTGATCTTCGGGACTGTGCTCGCCGCCACCTTCGGGCACGTCTCCATCTGCCAGGTGGCCGGGGCGGGCCTGCGCCGAGACCCGACGGCTCGAACCCTGATCTGGGGCGGGGTCGCGGCGCAGGCCACCGCGCTCATCCTCTACGCGTTGTGGGTGGTTGCCGTCAGCGGGGCGGTCGGCCCCCGGGTGCTTGCCGTCCAGCAGGGGACGTCGCTGGAGCCGCTGGCGGCCGTGGCCGGTCCCGCCGTGACGGTGCTCGGGTCGGTCCTGGTCGTGCTGAGCATGGGCCTCGCGTCGGTCTATTTCTCGCTCGCGCTCTTCAACCTCGTCCAAGAGCGGTTGCCCGGACGCAGGCGTTCGACCGTGGTCCTGCGTCGGCGGCGAGGCAGGCTACTGCTCAGCAGCCGCAAGAGCCAGGCCGGCCTCAGCTACCTGGGGCTGGAAGCCGGCCGGCCGTGGTTTCGGCTGGAGGTCCAGGCGAACGGCCACCGCGAGGTCGTCGAGTTCGTCGTGGATGGCAGATGGGACGCCACGGACGTCTCTGCGCGCCTTCCCCAGATCCGCGCGGCGGGAATCCGCCTCACGATCGACCTCGAGGCGGCGCGTTCCGACAGCGTGAGGCTGCTGCTGACCTCGCCGCTCGCGGTGAGCGTCGATCCGAGCTGGGCGGCTCCGAGCCTCCGGCCCAGCGCCCTGCTGGATCAACCCCGGCCACGGGCCAAGCTGCTGGGTTGGCTGCTTCGCCAGCGCCAGGTCAGCCTGGGGGAAGCCGCCGCCCAGGCCGGCCTTTCCGAGGCGGCAGCCCACGAGCTGCTGCAGGAGCTGCGTGACGACGGACTGGTTCGCGAGGTCCGGGTCGACGGGCGCCTCCGCTATCAGCCGGAGCTCGGGGCGATGTCTGGGCACGCACTCCCTGCCTCGATCTGGAATCGGCTCGAGACGGAAGCGCGGCAGAGTGGAAAAAGGCGAGGTCGACTGCTGTCGTCGGTGCGCGGGCGAGCTGGAGACCTGGTCACCGGCGATCGTGGCCGCTTCCTGCTCTCGACCCTGCCCCTGCTGCTGGTGCTGGTTGTGACGGAGCTCCTGGAGGCGAGTGGCAGCGCCTCTTTCACCGGGGCTGTGGCCTGGACCGGAGTGATTGGCGTCTCGCTCCTCGGGGGCTTGCTGCCGGCTCTGCTGCTGGTCTCGAGCCGGCGCAAGGGTGAGTTCGTCCCCGGCCTGGTGCTTCGCGCCCTGGGCCACCCCGCCGTCGCCGGGATCGTCGCCACCCTCTTCCTGGCCAACGTCTTCGTCCATGGACTCGTGATCTGGGCCAACCCGCTGGAGCGGGCCAGCGGCGTCCTGGCCGGGGTGCTGATGCTGCTGGCGATGCTTCAGATGATGCGGCGGGGCGCGCTGACTCCGAGGCTGGCCGTCGGCTTCTGGCACGACCTGCGGGCCGGCGGGCTGGCGGCCCTGACGATCATGGCAGCGGGCCGGCCGGCGGACGCGACGGTGCGCCTGCGGCGTCGGGACGGCAGCGAACAGACGCTGCCGGCTCCCGTCCTGCGCGCCGAAGCCGGCGCCCTGCAGGCGGCAACCGTCCAGTTTCCCGCGACGACCGCGGGCCAGCTCAAGGTGACCGCAACCCGGTCCGACTCCACGGGTGACGCCGAGCCGGTCCCGGCGGTCCTGGCCATACCCGGCGTCGGGGAATACGATCTTGGCCTCACGGAGGGCGAGCTGACCCTCCCCTTCGACGGCGCGGCGGGGTCGCTGGAGCTCAGGTTCGTAGAGGAGGTCGGCTAGCACCATGACCCGGACACCGGCGCTAGCCGGGGGCGTCGAGCCTGAGGCCAGCGAAGCGGTCGCGGGGCTGCGCCGGTTCTTGATCTCTGGCTTTCCAACCGCGTGGGCCTTCGGCCTCGCGCTCTGGATTGCCGCCTACACTTTCAGCTCCCGGCTCCTCTTTCTGGGCGGGACGCTCGCCTTCGCCCAGGGGATCTGCTACCTGGTGGCCATCCGCCTCGTGCGTGCCAACCGGGTGGCCGCCGCGGTGTCCGTTGCTTGCGCTGGGTTCTGGGTGATCGCCATCGGACTCGGCTATCTCGTGCCGATCGTGCTCCCGATCCTGATCGCGATCACCATCCTGTCCGTGATGATCGGGCTGCCCTACCTGGGCGGCCGAGGACTGCTGGCGCTGCTCTCCGGGGCCTGGCTGGTCATCGTCGTGATCAGCCTGCTCTCGATACGGGTCGAGCCTTTCGACATCAACAGGATTCCGCCCTGGATCATCACCGCTTTGATCGTGGTCGTGGTCCCCTGCGCGACGGCCTACATCTTCTTCCTGCTCTGGCAGTACAGCGACCGCCTGACGAGGACGCTCGCCCGAGCCCAGGCTGCCAACGCAGCCTTGAAGGAATCGGAGTCGCTGCTCGAGCGCCGGGTGGACGAGCGCACCGCCGACCTGGAGCGAGCCAACCAGGAGTTGATCAAGTCGGAGTCGGAGCTGGCGGTCGCGCGTGACCAGGCCCTGGATGCGAGCCGAGCCAAATCCGCCTTCCTGGCCAGCATGAGCCACGAGCTGCGCACCCCGATGAACGCGATCATCGGCTACAGCGAGATGCTGATCGAGGAAGCGGAGGACAGCGAGGCGCAGCCGTTCGTTCCGGACCTCGAAAAGATCCTGTCCGCGAGCAGGCACCTGCTCGGCCTCATCAACTCCATCCTCGATCTGTCCAAGGTCGAGACGGGCAAGATGGACCTCTATCTGGAGACTTTCGAGGTAGAGGCTGTCGTCGCCGACGTCGTATCCACCATCCAACCTCTGGTGCACAAGAACGGCAACACGCTCGAGGTGCAGGTGGAGGGCGACGTGGGCACCATGCGAGCGGACCTGACGAAAGTTCGGCAATCCCTCTTCAACCTGCTCAGCAATGCCTGCAAGTTCACGAAAGATGGCCGGATCACGCTGGCCGTGTCGCGCCGGGACGAGGACCTTGTCGCGTCCATCCTGTTCATCGTCTCGGACACCGGCATCGGCATGACCCAGGAGCAGCTCTCGAAGCTGTTCCAGGCCTTCACGCAGGCCGACGCGTCCACCAGCCGGAAGTTCGGCGGAACCGGGCTCGGCCTTGTGATCACACGCCAGTTCTGTCAGCTAATGGGCGGCGACGTGAGCGTCGAAAGCGAGCTCGGGCGGGGCACCGCCTTCACGATCCGGCTCCCCGCGGTGGTCAGCAGCCTGGCCCGGGAGCCGGCCCCCACGGAGGCGACGGGAAACGCGACCGGCCCGACTGCCGGACGCGTGTTGGTGATCGACGACGATCCCACCGTGGGCGACCTGATCCAGAGGTTCCTGGGCCGGGAGGGCTTCCAGGTGGTCACGGCCACGGGCGGCGAGGAGGGCCTCCGGCTCGCCGCCGAGACGCGGCCCGACGTCATCACCCTGGACGCGATCATGCCCGGGGTGGACGGCTGGACGGTGCTGTCCCGGCTCAAGTCGGACCCGGGGCTCGCCGCGATCCCGGTGGTCATGCTGACGATCCTGGATGACAAGAACCTCGGCTTCTCGCTCGGGGCCTCGGACTTCTTGACCAAGCCCATCGAGCGCGACGTGCTGGTGGCGACGTTGACCCGGGTCGCGTCCCGGCCATCCGGACCTGTCCTCCTGGTGGAGGACGACCAGTTCAGTCGGGATGTCATCCGCCGCTCTCTCGAGGCAATTGGCGTGCAGGTCACCGACGTCCCCAACGGACGCGTCGCGCTCGAAGAGATGGCGAAGACCAGGCCGGGCTTGATCCTGCTCGATCTCCTGATGCCCGAGATGGACGGGTTCGAATTCCTGGCGGAGCTGCGCCGGCACGAGGACTGGCGTTCGATTCCCGTGGTGGTGGTGACGGCCAAGGACGTCGACACGGCCGACCGGATCCGGCTCAACGGCCGGGTCGAAACCATCCTCCAGAAGGGTGCCTTCAGCCGCGAGGAGCTGCTCGGTGAGCTGCGGGACCTTGTCAAGGCCCGGTTGCGGTCGCCGCAGCGCGTTCCGGGAGGAGGTTGAGCTTCCAGATGGCGACCATCCTGCTCGTCGAGGACAACGACCTGAACCGAGACATGCTGTCCCGCCGGCTTTCGAGGCGAGGCTACGAGGTGCAGGTCTCAGTCGACGGTGCGCAGGGGATCGAGATGGCCCGCTCGCTGAAGCCCGACCTCATCCTCATGGACCTGGATCTGCCCGGCATCGACGGCCTGGAGGCAACGCGGCGCTTGAAGTCCGAGACGGACACGCGCGAGATCCCCATCGTCGCGCTGACCGCGAATGCCATGGCCGGCGACAGGGAGCGAGCCCTGGCTGCGGGCTGCGACGACTACGACTCCAAGCCGGTGGACGTCCCACGCCTCCTGGACAAGATCCAGGCGCTCCTGGGCGGCGGGAATTGAACAGAAACCGGCTGGCCTGGATCCGTCATGAGCTCCGGACGCCGCTCAACCATGTCATCGGCTATGCGGAGATGATCATGGAGGAGCTGCCCGGTGGTCAGTTCGACCAGTTCCGGCGGGACCTGGGGGCGATTCACGCGGCCGGTCTCGATCTGCTCGGGCTCGTGAACGACCGGTTGAGCGAGGCGGCGGTTCGGGCCCGCAAGGTCGACCTCGCGGCACTGCACTCCCAGCTGCGAACGCGACTCACCGAGGTCATCGGCTACAGCGAGATCCTGCAGGAGGACGCCCCGGGTCAGGGCCTGGGTGAGTTCGGGCCCGACCTCGCGAAGATCGCTACCGCCGGGAAGAGCCTGCTGGCCCTGGCCACTGAGGTTCTCGCACCCGACAAGCTCGATGCGCGCTCGCTGGAGAGCGAACCGGGGCCCACGGGTCGCGAACCTCGACCGCTCGCGGCGAATGGAGTGGTCCTGGTCGTCGACGACGACGTGGCCAACCGTGACCTGCTGGCGCGCCGGCTCGGCCGACTCGGCTACACGGTTCGTACGGCGGAGGACGGAGCGGCCGCCCTGGCGGAGGTGGAGGCCCGCGGACCGGACGTGGTCCTGCTCGACATGGTCATGCCCGGCATGGATGGACTGGAGGTGCTCGAGTCCTTGAAGGCCTCGGCGAGGTCGAAGGACATCCCCGTGATCATGCTCTCGGGGATGGACAGCATGGAGACGATCGGCCGGTGCATCGAGCTGGGAGCCGAGGACTACCTGTCCAAGCCGTTCGAGCCGGTTCTCCTGCGGGCCAGGATCGGCGCGTCCCTGGAGAAGAAGCGCCTGCGCGATCAGGAGGTCGAGTACCTGCAACAGGTCGAGCACCTGACCGCCGCGGCGAGCGCGGTCGAGAACGGCACCTCGGTCGCCGCACATCTGGAGGAGGTGACCCCCAGACAGGACGCGCTGGGCAACCTCGCGCGGGTCTTTCAGAGCATGGTGGAGGAGGTCAGGGCGCGTGAGCAGCGGCTGCGGCAGCAGGTCGAGACCCTGCGCGTCGAGATCGACCACGCGAGAAAGGCGCGCGAGGTCCAGGAGATCACCGAGACGGAGTTCTTCCGGGACCTGCAGAGCCGGGCCAGGTCCCTGCGCACCCGGTCCCCTCGGCCGTCCGCACCTGGCACCAACCAGGAGCCTGACTGATGGCGAGGATCGTCGCCGTTCACTCGTTCCGCGGTGGGACCGGGAAGTCGAATGTGACCGCCAACCTCGCGGCCAATGTCGCGCTGAACGGCTTTCGAGTCGGCATCGTCGACACGGACATCCAGTCGCCCGGCATTCACGCGCTCTTCGGGTTGGATGAGGGCCGGATCGGCCGCTGCCTGAACGATTACCTGTGGGAGCGTTGCCGGGTGGACGAGGCCGCTCACGACGTGAGCGGCGCTCTGGATTCAGGTCGGCGCGGGAGCGCTGCCATCTACCTCGTGCCCTCCAGCATCAAGTCCGCCGACATCGCGCGGGTGCTGCGGGAAGGCTATGACGTGGGACGCCTGAACGACGGGTTCCACGATCTGTGTGACCGACTTCGCCTGGACTACCTCTTCCTCGATACCCACCCCGGATTGAACGAAGAAACCCTGCTCTCGATCGCCGTCTCCGACCTGCTCATCCTGTTGATGCGCCCGGATCGACAGGATTACCAGGGCACCGCGGTCACCGTTGAAGTCGCCCGCAAGCTGGAGGTGCCCGAGCTGCTCCTCGTCGTCAACAAGGCACTCCCAGAAGCGAACGTGGCGGAGCTCGTGCAGCAGGTGCAGTCGGCCTACGACGTCACCGTCGCAGCGGTCCTGCCTCTCAATGAGGACCTTGTCCGCATGGCGAGCGGTGACCTGCTCAGCCTGCGCGAGCCGGACCACGTCTGGTCGCGCGACGTGAGGGGCGTCGCAGAGCGAATCGTCGCATCGAGGGCATCGTGAACATCGTGGCTCCGGAGTGCTGGGGTCGGCTTCGCGAATGCGACGAGGCTGAACAGGAGCGTCTTGGGCCGCAGGGCGCGAGGTCGAACAGCGTAGCCAGGCCGAGAAGCAACAGCGCGAAGCCCCGACTCCGAAGACGATCCGGACCGCCAGGACGCCCGGGGCGTACAGGCCGACGCTCACCACACTGCCGGAAACATCGACAGGGACGTTGCTGAACGCGCTGACGATGAGCGCCAGTCCGACTAGGACCAGGGCAAGGTCCGAGACGGTAGCTACGGCCGATCGAGGTCGGGCCGCACCTGTTCGCGCTGCTTGTCCAAGCGGCCGAGCAGGGCGGCGCTCGGGCCGTCATGTCGCCGCCATACACTCCTGGTTCGTGGCCGTGCTGCACGGGACCTGGAGCGGTGGCGCGCGGCTCTGCGTCTGGGCTGAGGAGGACGCGCCGGACGGACGGCGGGCGGAACGCTCGCCGGACAGCGTCCGTCCACACCCGTTCGCCGGCGGCGTCGATACGCTGGAGCGCCTCGTCGGGGAGCACGGCCGCCTCTGCACGGAGCCGGCGCCGCTGACGCTGCTGCTGCCCAGCCGGCGGGAGGCCCCGCTGCCGTCGCCGGACCTCGGACGCCCGGCCAGCGCGTCGAAGTCCGCACCGCGCCTGTTGCCGTGGTCGGTGCCGGCCCTGGCGCTGGAGCCGGACGCGACGCTCGACCTCCTGCTCACGCCGGCCGGCGAGGCAGCCCTCTCCGCCTCCCTGCGCTTCCTCGCCGAGGCGGCCAAGCTGGCGCTGGAGCTGGTCGCCAGGGGCCGGGTGGTTCCCACGCTCGAGCCCGAGGGCTCGCGCTACGCTGCGCGCTGGCGGGTGGCGCCGGAGCCCGAGGACGTCTGCCGCATGCGCCTGCTGGCGGCGGCGATGCCGCCCGTCTGCCGGGCCGAGGCGCCGGGCATGCGTCCTGCCGGCGCGGTCGTGGACGAGCTGGTCGCAGCGGTCGCCGACGCCGCCGCACGGCGGGGGGCGTTCGCGCTGCCCCCGCCCAGCGTCGGCGGGACGCCCGCAGCCGAGGCGTGGGTGCGGGCGCTGACCGGCCGCCAGCACTACGTCGACGCGGACGTGATCGAGCTGGCCGCGCTCCAGCGCCGGCTGGAGGCCTGGCGCGGGCCGGCCGAGCCGACCACGGACGGCCTGCGGCTGTGCTTCCGGGTCGTGCCGCCGGGGGACGGGCGCGTGGACCGGCCGTGGCGGGTCGAGTTCCTGCTCCAGGCGCCCGACGACCCCAGCCTCCTGGTGCCGGCCGCCGAGGTGTGGCGCGCCGAGGGCAGGCTGGTGGCCTTCGAGCGCATCGTCGAGCAGCCGCAGGACCGCCTGCTCGCCGAGCTGGGCCGCGCCGGCCGCCTGGCGCCCGTGCTGGACGCGGCCCTGGCGGCGGCCCGGCCGACCGAGCTGACGCTGGACGCCGCCGGGGCCCACCGCTTCCTGCGCGAGGACGCCACGCTCCTGGCGCACTCCGGATTCGGCGTGCTGGTGCCGCCGTGGTGGCACCAGCCCCAGGCGCGCCTCGGGCTGCGGCTGCGGGCGCGACCGGCCGCCACCGGGGGCGGGGTCGCGGCGACCGGGCCCGGCAAGCTCGGTCTGGAGGCGCTCTGCGAGTACGAATGGGAGGCCGCGCTGGGCGAGACCGTGCTGCAGCCCGAGGAATTACGCGAGCTGGCGCGCCTGAAGATTCCGCTCGTGCAGGTCCGCGGCCGCTGGGTCGAGCTGCGGCCCGAGGAGCTGACGGCGGCGCTGGCGCTCCTCGACAAGCCCGCCGAGGAGCGGCGCATGACGCTGGCCGACCTCCTGCGCGCGAGCATCGGGCTGGGCGGCGAGCAGGGCCCGCCGGTCGTGGCGGTGGAGGCCGATGGCTGGGTCGGGGACCTGCTCGCCGGTGCCGCCGAGCGCCGTTTCGTATCCCAGCCGACGCCGGCCGGGTTCTGCGGCGACCTGCGCCCCTACCAGGAGCGTGGCCTGGCGTGGCTGCGCTTCCTGGGCGACCTCAGCCTGGGCGCCTGCCTCGCCGACGACATGGGCCTGGGCAAGACCGTCCAGCTCCTGGCGCTGCTGGTCGCGGAGCGGAACGCCGGGGAACGCCCAGCGCCGACGCTGCTCGTCTGCCCGATGTCCGTCGTCGGCAACTGGCAGCGCGAGGCGGAACGGTTCGCGCCCCAGCTCCGCGTCCACGTCCACCACGGCCAGGGCCGGCAGGGCGGCGACCAGCTCGCCGAGGCCGTCCGCGACCGCGACCTCGTCATCACGACCTACGGCCTGGCCGTCCGCGACCAGGAGGCGCTGAGCGCGCTGGAGTGGGGTCGGGTCGTGCTGGACGAGGCGCAGAACGTCAAGAACAGCGCCGCCCGCCAGGCTCAGGCGGTCCGCGCGCTGTCAGCGCCTCAGCGGGTAGCGCTTACGGGGACCCCGGTCGAGAACCGCCTGGCCGAGCTCTGGTCGATCATGCAGTTCCTCAACCCGGGTCTCCTCGGCTCGGCGTCCGACTTCCGCAGGCGCTTCTCGGTCCCCGTCGAGCGGTACCGGGACGACGAGGCGGCGGCGCTGCTGCGAAAGCTGACCGGCCCGTTCGTGCTGCGCCGGCTGAAGACCGACCGCAGCATCATCGCCGACCTGCCCGAGAAGGTCGACATGAAGGTCTTCTGCAACATCACGCGCGAGCAGGCCACGCTCTACCAGGCGGTGCTCGACGACATGCTGGCGAAGATCGACGCGGCCGGCGAGGACATCGAGCGGCGGGGGCTAGTGCTGGCCACGATGATGAAGCTCAAGCAGGTGCTCAACCACCCGCTGCAGCTCTTGCGCGACGGCTCGCGCATGGCGGGCCGCTCCGGCAAGCTGGCGCGCCTGGAGGAGATCCTCGAGGAGGTGGTGGCCGAGGGCGACCGGGCGCTGCTGTTCACACAGTTCGCGGAGATGGGCGAGCTGCTGCGCGCACACCTCGGCGAGCGCCTGGGCCGGGAGGTTCCGTTCCTGCACGGCGGCACCGGGAGGCGGGCGCGCGACGAGATGGTCGCCTGGTTCCAGTCCCCGGCCGGGCCGCCGCTGCTGATCCTCTCGCTGAAGGCGGGCGGCACCGGCCTCAACCTGACGGCGGCCAACCACGTCATCCATTACGACCGCTGGTGGAACCCGGCCGTCGAGGACCAGGCGACCGACCGCGCCTTCCGGATCGGCCAGCGGCGCGACGTGCAGGTGCGCAAGCTGGTCTGCGTCGGCACGCTGGAGGAGCGCATCGACCGGATGATCGAGGAGAAGCGCGAGCTGTCCGCGCGCATCGTCGGCACCGGCGAGGGCTGGCTGACGGAGCTGTCGACCGACCAGCTTCGGGAGCTGGTCGCGCTCTCCGCCGAGGCGGTCGCGGAGGCCTGAACGACGTGGGCGGCGACCAGTTCTGGCGGCGCGAGCCTCCGACCGCGCCCCTGCCCGTGGAGGGCGGGCTCAGGGCCCGCAGCCGGCGCGGCGACATCGGCGAGACGTGGTGGTCGCGCCGCTTCATCGCGATCCTGGAGTCGTTCGGCTTCGGGTCGCGGCTCGACCGCGGGCGGAACTACGCGCGGCGCGGCCAGGTGCTCGACCTGGAGGTCCGCACGGGCGTGGTGGAGGCGCGGGTGCAGGGCTCCCGGGTGAGGCCATACCGGGTCAAGCTGGGCGTGGAGACGCTCGACGAGGGCGATTGGGCCCGTGCGGAGCGCGCGATGGCGGCGAAGGCCGTGTTCGCGGCCAAGCTGCTCGCCGGCGAGATGCCGCACGACATCGAGGAGACGTTCGTGGCCAGCCGGCTGTCGCTGTTCCCCACGTCCGCCCGCCAGCTCTCCAGCTCGTGCACGTGCCCGGACGCGGCCAACCCGTGCAAGCACGTGGCCGCCGTCTTCTACCTGCTGGCCGAGGCGTTCGACCGCGACCCGTTCCTGGTCTTCGCGTGGCGCGGCCGCACCCGCGAGGAGCTGCTGGAGCGGCTGGCCGCGCTGCGCAGGCCAGCTCGCCCCGACCCCGAGCCCGCGGGACCCGCACCCGGCAGCGTCAGGGTCGAGCCCGCGCTCGAGGACCCCCTGGACCGGTTCTGGGAGGCCGGTCCGGAGCTCGAGCAGGTTCGCGTCCGGCCCTGGGCGGCCGAGGCGCCCGACGCGGCGATCCGCCGGCTGGGCCCGATCGGCGTGACGGTGCGCGGCGCCGACCTGGCGGACCTGCTGGCCGCCGCCTGCCGGACGCTCGCCGCGGCCGCGCAGAGGCGGGCGCTGGGAGAGTAGGTCGTTGCCTTCTGCCGCTGGCCTCGGCGCACCAGCAGCCGGTCGTGCGCGGATGCGGCCAGCCAGCGGGCCTGGCGGTGGCCGAGTTCGACGGCCCGCAGCGCCAGTTCGCGCACGCCGGTAGTACTCCTGCGGCCCTCCGGGCCGGCAACCATCGCGGCGTGGAAGTGGTCGGGGCGGTCCATCACGTCACCGGCCGCAAGCAACTCCAGCACCCGGCGGCGGTGGTCCCGGTCGCGGGCCGCCGTCTCGGGCCCCATGCCTGACCGACGGTCCGCCCGGTCGGCCTCGAAGATCGTTCGCAGCTCCGCGTTCATCGTCGGCGGGTTTCGATCCTACGCGGAGCTCGCCCTTGGTCTGATGGCGCCGTCGACAACGCTGCCACCGCCTGGAGCCGCTCTATCGCGGCTGTGAAGACATGACTTTTGTCCTGTGTCGCCGCCAGCTCGATGGCCTGCGCCATCAGTCGCTCGTCACCTCCGCCGCGCCGGCGTTCACGCAGCGCACGGACCAGCGACCTGCCCGCGTGTAGAGGACCGTCCGCGACAGGGGCGCCACGTCGATGCGCCAGACGCCTGAGGGCGGGGCCATCAGCGCGTGCACCACGGCGGCCCGGATCACGATGGCATGCGTCACCGCCACGACCCGGCCGCCGTTGGACGCCTGCTCGTCGAGCCAGCTGGCCACGCGAGCGAGGACGTCCAGCACCGACTCGCCACCCGGTGGCCGGACGGACGGGTCGACCAACCAGGCCTCCAGCGCCTCCGGCTCGGAGCGTTCGACCTCCGCCAGAGAGCGCCCCCGCCACGCGCCGGCGCCGACGTCGCCGAGCGCGCCGGCCACCGGGGCGGTCAGGCCGAGCTCCGTCGCCGTCTCGATCGCGCAGCGCGCCGGCCCGGACCAGGCGGCGTCCCAATGGCCCAGGCGCGGCGCCAGGTCGCGGATGACCTGCCTCGCCGACGGCTCCAAGGGCTCGCCGTCGTCGAAGGCCGCTCGCCGCGTGGCCGCGGTGGCTGCGTGACGGATGAGGGTGAGGCGGGTCGTGGTGGTGCTCATCGTGATCGGGCTCGTCCCAATTGACGGCCGGGCCGGCAGCCCGTATGCTGACTCATCGAATAGCGCGTTGGCACGAGGAAGCCGGTGAAAATCCGGCGCGGTCGCGCCACTGTGACCGGGGAGCGGTTCGCCGCGAGAGGCCACTGACCTGAAGGTTGGGAAGGCCGGCGGACAGCAGAGATCCGGAGAGCCAGGATACTCGCCATCGCGCTCGCCATCTGAACGGGACGCGTCATCCCGGAGGAGGTTCGTGAATGCAGCACGTTGCACGAGGGTCTCTGGCTCCACCGCAACCGTACCTGCCCTCGCTGCCGGCTCCCGTCTCGCTGCGTGAGCTCTGGCCCTGGGCGCTGTTCGGACTGGCGCTGCTGGCGCTGCTCTACTTCGTCGCCATGGACCAGGGCGCGGTCTCGGTCGTTCCCGGCATGTACGTACACGAGTTCGTGCACGACGGGCGCCACCTGCTCGGCTTCCCCTGCCACTGATCGGCAGGAAGCCAGATTCGTGGCCAGAGCGCTGTTGATTCGTGGCATGCTGTCCGGCCTGGTGGCCGGCGTGCTTGCGTCCACCATCGCCCGC
This sequence comes from Candidatus Dormiibacterota bacterium, assembly GCA_046727275.1. GTDB lineage: Bacteria > Chloroflexota > Dormibacteria > Dormibacterales > Dormibacteraceae > CF-161. The sequence goes on along the minus strand of JBKPCH010000209.1, from coordinate 24,367 downwards.
CTGATCGGCGAGCCCGCGGTGAGCTCGGCGATCGCGTTCGAGCAGCGGCGGGCGGTGGTGGCGGGCGCCGGCCCGTACGTCGAGATCGTCGGTCGCGATCTCCAGAGCACACTGGGGCTGCTGACCGCGATCACGGTGTACGGGATCTCGCTCGGCGGTCTGTTCGCCTTGACGTTCGTGGCGGTGTTCGGCCGCGTGCGGCCGACGAGCCCGGCCCGGACGGCGGCCTGGCTTGCTGCCGGCGCGTTCGTGGTCGTCTCACTCGTGCCGTTCCTCAAGTACCCCGCCAACCCGCCGGCGGTCGGCCGGCCGCAGACCCTGGGGACGCGCACCTCGCTGTACCTCGCCATGCTGTTGATCTCGCTGGGCGGCGCCATCTACTCGGTCTGGCTGAGCCGGCGCCTGACCGCACGTCTCGGTGGCCACGCCCTGCTCGTCGCGATCGCTGCTTACCTGCTGATCGTCCTGAGTGGTGGCCTGCTCCTGCCCAGTGTCGACGAGGTGCCCGACGGCTTCTCGGCCGTCACGCTCTGGGATTTCAGGGTCGGGTCGATCGGCGTCCAGGCGGTCACGTGGGCAGGCATCGGGCTGACCTTCAGCTTCCTGGCGCAGCGGGCGCTCGGCCAGGGTGGTGGTGCGGCAAGAGCACCGACCTGACACCGGAGGGGCGGCATCGAACGGACGGCGTTGCCATGACGCCGTCAACAGGACTTCGACACACAAGTGAATAGGCAGTCGGGCCAGGGAAGCCGGTGCGAATCCGGCGCTGTCGCGCAACTGTGAGAGGGGAGCGACCGGTCGAGGGTGCCACTGGGGCGAGAGCCCTGGGAAGGCGACCGGGAGCGGCGATCCTCGAAGCCAGGAGACCGACCCGAACCAAGCCGTTTGAGGAGGAGCCGTGCAGGAGCATCCCGGCGCGGCCAGCGCGTCACTGGCCGCCCTCGAGATCTTGCGTGTCGACGCCGGCGCGGCCGAGCGGGCCAGGCGCCGTCAGCAGCGACTGACGAAGCCGCCCGGCAGCCTGGGCGCGCTCGAGGAGCTCGGCGTCCGCGTGGCCGCGATGACCGGCCGACTCGACCCGCCGCTGCGCGAGGCCGTCGTGTTCACGCTCGCAGCCGACCATGGCGTCGCGGCGGAGGGGGTCAGCGCCTATCCCCGCGAGGTCACCGGCGAGATGGTGCTCAACTTCCTGCGCGGCGGCGCCGCCGTCAACGTGCTGGCCCGCCAGGTGGGCGCGCGACTGGTGGTGGCGGACCTCGGGGTCGCCCGCGACCTGCCCGCCCAGCCGGGGCTGCGCTCGCTGAAGGTGCGGGCCGGCACCGCCAACATCGCGCACGGCCCGGCGATGAGTCGTACCGACGCACTGACCGCCATCGCGGCTGGCCGCCAGCTCGTCGCCGACGAGCTCGATCGGGGCCTCGACGTGGCGCTCACTGGCGACATGGGCATCGCCAACACGACGCCCTCCGCCTGCCTGGTCTGTCACTTCACGGGCGTGGACCCGGCGCAGGTGGTCGGCCGTGGCACCGGGATCGACGACGCGGGCCTGGAGCGCAAGGTCGGGGTCGTCCGCAGGGCGCTGGACGTCAACCGCGGGGAGATGGCCGCCGGCCCGCTCGCCGCGCTCGCGGCGCTCGGCGGCCTCGAGATCGCGGGCCTGACCGGCGTGATCCTGGAGGCTGCACGGCGGCGGCGGCCGGTCCTTCTCGACGGCTTCATCGCGAGCGCGGCCGCGCTCACCGCGGTGGCGCTCGCTCCGGGATGCGTGGACTACCTGGTCGCCGCCCACCGCTCCCAGGAGTTGGGCCACACCGCTGCGCTGGCCGCGCTAGGCCTGCGGCCCCTGCTGGACCTGGACCTGCGCCTGGGCGAGGGGACCGGTGCGCTGCTGGCGCTCCCGCTCCTGCGGGCGGCGGTGGCGGTGCTGAACGAGATGGCCACCTTCGAGGAGGCCGGCGTCAGCGACCGGGAGGAGCGCGATGCCGCTGACTGAGGAGGAGCGCGCGGAGCGGCGCACGGCGAAGGCCCGCCGCCGCGGCCTGCTGCTGGTCTTCACCGGCGCGGGGAAGGGCAAGAGCACCGCCTTCGCGCTCGCCGTCCGCGCCGCTGGCAACCGGATGCCGGTCAAGGTCCTCCAGTTCATCAAGGGCTCCTCGAAGACCGCCGAACGCGAGGCGATCCGGCGCGGTCTGCCCGAGATCGAGATCGAGGTCGGCGGCCGCGGCTTCACGATCGAGCGTCTGCGCGACCCCGGAGTCCCGATGTCCGATCACCACCTGGCGGCGCGGGCCGCGTTCGAGATGGCGCGCGACGCCGTCGCCGGAGGCCGCTACCGGATGGTCGTCCTGGACGAGGTCCTCGGCTCGATCACGGCCAGGGAGGCCAACCTCGATCGCGACCTCGGCGAGGAGGAGCGCCCGCACGACTTCGACGCGTTCGTGCAACACATGGACGGCTACCTCTGCGAGCTGAAGGACGCCCAGGTCCGCGGCGGCCTGCAGGTACTGGAGGCCGCTCCGCGCGGCGAGCAGCTTGTCGACCTCGTCGTGGAGCTGACCAGGCGCGCCAACGAAGGCGTGCCAGGCCTGCGGGCCTCGCTGGAGCGCGGCGGCTCGCGCGTGGAGCTGGACGCCGCGCACCAACGGGCCGCCGAGCTGGTCCGGCTCACCCTCGAGCGCGGCCTCGAGGCGGCGCTCGAGGAGGGAGGGCCCGAGGTCGCCGAGAGCATCCGCAACATCGGCGGCTCGCTGGCGCCCCGCCTGGAGCGCACGACGGAGGAGCTCGACAGCGTGGTGGCGGCGCTTGCCGGCCGCTTCGTGCCGGCCGGGCCGAGCGGCGCGCCGACCAGGGGAATGGCTCACCTCCCGCCCACCGGCCGCAACTTCTACTCGGTCGACCTCAAGAGCCTGCCCTCGCCGATCGCCTACGAGGTCGGCGGCGAGCTGGCGAGGGCCTTGCTCCAGCGGTACCTGGACGAGGTGGGCGCCTACCCGGAGACGGTTGGCATCGTGGCGTGGGGCACCTCGGCGATGCGCACGCACGGCGACGACGAGGCGGAGATCCTGCACCTGCTGGGGGTGCGGCCGCACTGGGACGGTGAGAACCGCCGCGTCTCCGGCCGCCGGGAGGAGGGCGCGTGATGCCCCCGGTCGAGCCCGGGCTGGTGTACATGGTCGGCGCCGGCCCTGGCGACCCCGACCTCCTGACGGTGCGGGCCGCGGCCGTGCTCCGCGCGGCGGGCGCCGTCTTCCACGACCGACTGGTCAGCGAGGAGATCCTGGCGCTGGCGCCGCCGCACGCGCTTCGTATGGACGTCGGGCACCGCGTGGGCGCCGGGCGGAGCGACCCGGCCCGTGTCGCCCGGCGCATGGCCGGCGCCACCCGGCGGGGGCTTGTGACGGTCCGCCTGAAGGGCGGGGACCCGTTCGTGTTCGGCCGTGGCGCCGAGGAGGTGCAGGCGCTGCTGGCTCTCGGGGTCCGCTGCGAGGTCGTGCCCGGCATCAGCTCGGCGCTGGCGGGACCGGCCGCCGCCGGCATCCCGGTGACGCACCGGGGACTGGCCAGGTCCGTCGTGATCGTGACCGGTCACGAGCGAGACCCGGGGCGCCCGCCGCAGTGGGACCGGCTGTGCGGCGACACCGTCGTCGTCCTCATGGGCGCCTGCCGCCTCGGCACCATCGCCAGGCAGATGGTCGACGCCGGTTGGGACCGAGGCACACCGGCCGCGGTGGTGATGCAGGCGACCAGACCGGCCCAGCGACAGGTCATCGGCAGCCTGGGCGACATCGCGGATCGAGCCGCGGGAGCCGGCCTGGGCCCGCCTGCCATCCTCGTGGTCGGAGCGGTGGTCGCGCTGGCCGCCGAACTGGCGGGCGATCTCGTCGCCGCGGCTGGCGCGGGAGCCGGGTCGTGACCGCGGCGCTGCTCGTGGGCCACGGCAGCCCGGACCCGGCGGCGCGCGCCGAGCTGGAGGAGCTGAGGGCGCTGGTGGGCCGCCGGCTGAACCGGCCGGTGGGCATGGGCGTGCTCGAGTTCCCGGCGCCGGGCCTGCCCGGTCTCGACGAAGTCCTGGCGGCGCTGCGATCCCACGGCCGCGTGGCCGCCCAACCGCTGATCCTGTTCGAGGGTCTCCACGGCCGTCACGACATCCCTGCTGCGGCAGCGGAGGCAAGGGCGCTGCTAGGTGTCGAGGTGCGGCTGGCCCCGGCCCTCGGGCGGGAACCCGCGCTCGCGCGCCTCGCCGCCCGACGGCTGGCGGCCTTGCGGCCCGGTCCCGGCGACGTCCTGCTGTTCGTCGGCCGGGGCAGCTCGGAGCCGGTTGCACGCCAGCAGACAGAACAGGTAGCGCGGGCAGTTGCACGGTGGGCCCGCGTGGACCACGTCGTCTGCTACGCCGGGATCAGCCGGCCGAGCCTCGCGGAGGGCTTCGTCATGGCGCTGCGCCCGCGGCCTCGCCGCGTGCTGGCGCTCCCCTACCTGCTGCACACCGGCGTGCTCGCCCGCCGCGTGCCAGAGGTGCTGGCGCCCGTCGCCGAACGGCACGGCGTCCACCTGGTGGTGCTGTCGCACCTGGGCAATGCGCCGGGGCTGGTCGACCTGGTCGCCAGCCGGCTGGAGTCGCTCCTGTGAGCGTCCCGACCGTGGTCCTGGGAGCCGCCCAGAGCGGCGCCGGGAAGACGACGACGGCGATGGCGCTGATCGCTGCACTGCGGGCGCGCGGCCTCGTGGTCCAGCCGTTCAAGGTCGGCCCCGACTACCTGGACCCGGCGCTGCTGTCCTGGGCGGCGGGCCGGCCGTGCCGGAACCTGGACGGCTGGATGCTGCCGGCCCCGCACCTGCTGGAGCTGTTCCACCGGGCCTGTCGCGGCGCCCACGTCGCGGTCGTGGAAGGGGTGATGGGCCTCTTCGACGGACGGGCCGGCGGCGGCGACGAGGCGAGCACCGCCGCCGTCGCCCGGCTGCTCGACGCGCCGGTGATCGTGGTGCTCGATGCCGCCAGGGCCTCCCGCACGGTCGGCGCGGTCGCGCTCGGGCTGACCCGCGCCGATCCCCGGCTCCGGGTCGCCGGCGCGATCGTGAACCGGGCCGCCAGCGAACGACACCACACCGCCTGCACAGAGGGCCTGGCCGCCGTCGGCGTGCGCGACCTCGGCCACCTGGCGAGGCGCCCCGACCTCGAGCTGCCGGAGCGGTACCTGGGCCTCGTCTCGCCCGCGGAGTCCGAGGCCCGGCCGGGCCTGCGGGAGGCGCTGGTGGAGGTGGGCCGCGGGCTCGACCTCGACGCGATCGTCGCCGGCGCCCGGCGGCCGGCGCCGGCCGCCCGGGGCCCCGAGCTGTTCCCGACGCGGCCGGTGCCGGCGCGGGCCCGCGTCGCGGTGGCACACGACCACGCCTTCCACTTCTACTACCGCGACTCGCTCGACCTGCTGGAGGCATGGGGCGCGGAGCTGGTGCCGTTCTCGCCGCTGGAGAGCGCCGAGCTTCCGGCCGGCGCGGGAGGGGTCTACCTGGGCGGCGGCTACCCGGAGCTGTTCCTCCAGGAGCTGGTCTCGAACACGGGCGTCCGCCGCTCGCTGCGGCGCGCGAACGGGCGGGGTGCGCTCGTGTACGCCGAGTGCGGCGGCGCCATGTACGCGGCGCGCGCCATCGAGGACGCCGACGGGCGCAGCCACCGGATGGCCGGGCTCTGGCCGGTCACGGTCAGCCTCCGCAGTCGCCGGCTCACGGTCGGCTACCGGACGGTGAGGGCCTGTCCCCCGAGCTTCCTGGCGGGCGCCGAGCTGCCCGCCCACGAGTTCCACTACTCGCAGCTGTGCCGCGGCCCGAGGCCGGGGCGGCCTGCGTGGCTGGTGCTCGACGAGGGAGGCCGACCGGAGGGGTGCGCCGGACCGCGGCTCGTGGCCTCGTACGTCCACATCCATCTCGGCGCCAGGCCCGGCCTGGCCGCCAGGTTCGTCGACGCATGCGGACCCGCGAGCTGACCCGCTGGCCGGTGCCCGACGGGCTGCTGGACCGGCTGGGCCTGCCCGCGCACGAGATCGAGGCGCGCAGCCGGCGGGCTGCCCAGGAGCTGACCGGCGACCGCTGGCACGGAGAGGAGGCGGGGCTGGTCGCCAGCCTGGTCTACGCGGCCGGCGACCCCGGGCTGGTCGACCACGTCCGCCTTTGCGGTGACCCGGTGGGCCGCGCCCGCATGGCGCTCAGGTGCGGCGCGCCGCTGCTGGCCGACGTGACCATGGTGCGTGCCGGCATCCGCCTGCCGCCCGGCCGGCGCCTCGCCGTCGCCGTCCGGCTGCCGGGCGCCGAGATCATCGCGCGGCGCACGGACAGCACCCGGGCGGCGGCCGGCATGAAGCGCGGCTGGGACGACTTCGGGGCCGGGGGCGTGATCGCCGTCGGCAACGCGCCCACCGCGCTGCTGGCCGCCCTGGACCTGGCGCAGCGCTGCGGTCCGCCAGCCTGCGTGGTCGCCACGTGCCCGGGTCTCAACCTCGCCGCCGAGGCGAAGGAGGCGCTGCTGGCGTCCGGCCTGCCCAGCGTGACGGTGACCGGCACGCGCGGCGGGTCGGGCCTGGCCGCGGCCGCCGTCAACTTCCTGCTGGAGGTGCGGTAGGTGCGCCGGCGCGGCCTCCGGACCGGGTTCACGACCGGTGCCTGCGCGGCGGCGGCCACGAAGGGCGCCTGCCTCGCCCTGCGCCGCGAGCCGCCCACCGCGGTCGAGATCCGCCTGCCGGCCGGGTTCGATGCCACGTTCGCGCTCCAGGCGGTCGAGGCGGACGGGCCGCGGGCGCGGGCGACGGTGGTCAAGGACGCCGGCGACGACCCGGACGTCACCCACGGCGCGGAGATCACGGCCGACGTCGAGCTCCTCGACGAGCCGCCGGCAGGCCTGCGGAGCGGATGGCGGGTGGTCGGGCCGGGCGCGGTCGCCCGCCGCCTGGATGCCCATGCCGCGGTCGAGCTGCGCGCCGGCGCCGGCGTCGGGACCGTCACGCGCCCCGGCCTGGGACTGGCGGTCGGCGGTCCCGCCATCAACCCGGTGCCGCGGCGCATGATCGTGCGCTCCCTGCGCGAGGCGCTGCGCCCGCCGGAGCCCTTCGTGATCGTCACCATCGGGGTCCGTGACGGCGCCACGCTCGCCCGCCGGACCCTGAACGGCCGGCTGGGGATCGAGGGTGGGCTCTCGATCCTCGGCACGACCGGCGTGGTGCGGCCGTACTCCACAGCGGCGTGGCGGGCCAGCGTGCTCCAGGGAGTCGACGTCGCAGCGGCGGCCGGCTGCAGCGAAGTGGTCGCCAGCACGGGCGGCCGGAGCGAGGCGTACGCCCGCCGGACGCTGCCCGGCCTGCCCGAGGTCGCCTTCGTCGAGATGGGAGAGTTCACCGGGCACGTCCTCCGGCGGGCGCGGGAGCGCGAGCTGCGCGTCGTCCACCTGGCCGGCATGGTCGGCAAGCTCTCGAAGATCGCGTGCGGCCACCTCATGACGCACGTGGCGGGCAACCAGGTCGACCTCGACTACCTGGCCCGGCTCGCCGGCCGGGCCGGCGCGGGTCCCGGACTGGTCGAGGCCGTACGGTCGGCGAACACCGCGCGGCACGCGCAGGAGCTGGTGACCGGCGCACGACTGCCTCGCTACTTCGACCTCCTCTGCGCCGATGTGGTCAGCTCCTGCACCGAGCTGGCCGGCGACCGGCCCGAGGTGCGGGCGCTGCTGTTCGACTTCGACGGCCGGCTGCTGGGCAGGGCGCCCGGATGATCAGGGTCGTCGGGCTCGGCCTGGAGGGGCTGGCGAGCGCGAGCCCGCGCGGGCGGCGGCTGCTGGCCGGCGCGCGGGTCGTCGTCGGGACCGAGCGGCACCTGGCGCTCCTCGAGGGCCTCGCGGCTCGCCGGGTGCTCTGGCACGGCGCGCCAGCAGACCTGCCGGCCCTGCTGGAGGGCCACGAGTCCTGTTCGACCGTGCTGCTCGCGTCCGGCGATCCCAACCTGTTCGGGATCGGAGCCTCGCTGGTCGAGCGCCTGGGTCGCGGCGCCGTCGACGTCGAGCCGTCGGTCTCCAGCGTGCAGCTCGCCCTCGCCCGGGCCGGAGTGCCGGTCGCAGGCACCGCGGTCCTCAGCGCCCACGGGCGCCCGCTGGCGGCGGCGGCCGGCCGGGCGGCGGCCACGCGCCGGGCGGCGATCCTCACGGACCCGGACCACGATCCGGGTTCGGTCGCGGTGGCCCTGCTTGGCGCCGGGGTGGAGTCGAGCGCCAGGATTGTCGTCTGCGAGCGGCTGGGCGGACCGGAGGAGCGCGTGCGTGAGGGAACGGTGGGGGAGCCGCCCGGGGGACCCTTCGAACCGCTCTCGGTGCTCGTCCTCGAGCGCCGCTCCGCGCCCGGCCCCGGCGTCGGCCGGCTGGAGACCGAGTACGTGCCCGGCGGCGGCATGGTGACCAAGGCCGAGGTCCGAGCCATCGCGCTGGCCGCGCTCGATCTTGGCGACGAGGACGTGGTCTGGGACGTCGGCGCCGGGTCGGGCTCGATGGCGGTGGAGGCCGGTCGCCTGGCCGCCGCGGGAGCCGTGTACGCGGTCGAGCGCCGGCCGGAGCGTGCCGAGCGGGCGCGCCAGAACGCGGCGTCGTCCTGGAACGTCGAGGTCCTCACCGGCGAGGCGCTCGAGCTGCTGCCGGGCTTGCCCGCGCCCGACGCGGTCTTCGTCGGCGGAGGCGGCGCCGAGGTCGCCGAGATCGTGGCGCTCTCCCTCCGAAGGCTGGCCGAGCGGCCGTCGCCGGTCGCCGGACGGCTGGTCGCCTGCCTCGCGGCCGTGGAATCGGTCCTCGAGGCCGCGGCGGAGATGCGCCGCGCCGGCCTCGAGTGCCGGCTCGCCCAGGTCTCGGTCGCGCGCGGCCGAGACCTGGCTGGCCGTCTGGGCTGGCAGGCCCTCAACCCGGTCCACGTCCTCTCGGCGAGCGTGCCACGGTGACGGTGCTCTACGGCGTCGGGGTCGGGCCGGGTGATCCCGAGCTGCTCACGCTGAAGGCCGTCCGCCTGATCGCGGAGGCGGACGTGGTGTTCTGCCCCGCCGGCCGGCCGGGTCGGGCCCGGACGATCGCGGCGGTCCAGCTCACCGGCAGGCGGGTGGTCGAGCTGGAGATGGAGATGCGGGGCGACCGTGACCGGGCGCTGCGGGAGGCCGCGGAGGTCGTGGTCAGGGAGACCGCCGGCGGCACCGGCGTCTACCTGACCGAGGGCGACCCCAGCCTGTACAGCACCTTCGGGCTGCTCAGCGGCACGCTCGCGCTCGTCGCGCCCGAGGTCGAGGTCCGCCTGGTGCCGGGCGTCACCGCGGTGACCGCGGCGGCGGCCTCCGCCGGTCTGGTCCTCGGCGTCGGCGACGGGTCCGTGGCCGTGCTGCCTGGCTCGGCGCCTGCGGCGCTCCTGGACGACGTGCTGGAGAGCTTCGACACGACGGTCCTGTTCAAGCCCAGCCTGGCGGTCGATCTCGCCGGCCGCCTGCGCCAGCACGGCCTGCTCGACGCCTCAGCGCTGGTCGTCGAGGCCAGCGGCACGGACCAGCGCGTGCTGCGTGGCGAGGCGGCCGGCGCGGAGCCGCCGCCCTACTTCTCGACATGGCTCGTTCGCGGCGGCGCCGTCCGCGACCGCGGCCGCGTCCACTTCGTCGGCGCCGGGCCGGGCGCGGCTCGCCATCTCACCCGCCGTGCGCTCGCGCTGATCCGGCGAGCGGACCTGGTGGTCGTCGCCGATTCCCTGGTCGCCCCCGAGGTGGTGGCGTTGGCCCGCGGCCGCGTGGTCGCCTCCTCCGGGCTGCCGCTCGAGGAGCTGGTCCCGCCGATGATCGAGGCCGCGAACCGTGGGGAGCTGGTCGTGCGGCTGCACAGCGGGGACCCGGCGCTCTACGGCGCCACGGCGGAGCAGATGGCCATGCTGCGGACGGCGGGGTGTCCCTACGAGGTGGTGGCGGGCGTCAGCTCGGTGTTCGCTGCCGCTGCCGCGCTCGGCGTCGAGCTGACCGAGCCGGGCGGCTCTCAGACCGTCGTGCTGAGCCGGCACGGCAGCCGGGTCCCGACGCCGGAGCGCGAGCAGCTCCGCGAGCTGGCCCGGCACCGGACCACGCTGGCCGTCTTCCTCAGCGCCGCCGCCGCACACGACGTGGAGCGCGAGCTGCTGGAGGCCGGGCTCGACCCGGCGACGCCGGCTGCGGTGGCGTACCGCGTGTCCTGGCCGGACGAGGCGATCGAGCGCACGAACGTGGCCGGCATCGGCGCGACCGTCCGCCGCCTCGGCCTGCGCCGGCACACGCTGATCCTGGTCGGGGACTGCCTGCGGCCGGGCCGCGCCCGGTCGCGTCTCTACGACTCCGGTCACGCGCACGTGCACCGGGGCCGGAGCGCGGCGTCGGCGCCGGCGCTCGCCGTACCTCCAGCGCTGGTCAGCCTGACCGCGCCGGGAGAGCGGCTGGCCCGCCGCCTGGCTCCCGCCCTGCCCGGATCCCGCCTGGTGACCGGCGCGCCGGCGCTCCCGCGGCTGTTCGCGGAGGGCGTCCCGATCGTCGCGTTCATGGCTGCCGGGGCGGCGGTCCGCCTGCTCGCGCCGGCGCTGCGCGACAAGCGCCGGGAGCCCCCCGTGGTCGCGGTGGACGACGCGGGCCGGTATGCGGTCAGCCTGCTCGGCGGGCGCGCGGGCGGCGCCAACCGGCTGGCCGCCTACGTCGCCTCCGTTCTGGGCTCCGAAGCCGTGATCACGACCGCGGCCGAGCGGCTCGGCCTGCCGGCGCTTGACGAGGCGCTGGCGGAGCTGGGCTGGCGGCTGGAGGAACCCCGCTCGCTCGCCCACCTGGAGGCGGCAGTGGTGAACGGCGAGCCGCTCGGCTTCTATGGGCCCGGGCTGGAGGCGCCCGCCGGCTTCGGTTTCCGGCGCATCCGCGGCCTGGCCGCCGGCGCCCGACACGCCTCCGGCCTGGCCGTGAGCGATCTGGTGCTGGACGGCCTCCCGGCGGGCTGGGCGCTGGCCCGCCCCCGCCGTCTGGTGCTCGGCTTCGGCTGCTCGACGGGCGCCGCGCCCGAGGAGGCGCTGGCGCTGACACTCGAGGCGCTCCGCGAGGCGGGACTGGCCGCCGCCGGCGTGCGCACGGTGGCCACGATCGACCGGCGGGCAGCCCATCCCGCCGCGACCGGCCTGGCGGCGGCGCTCGAGGCCGAGCTGGTGGCGTTCTCGCCGTCACAGCTGGCCGAGATCCCGGTACCCAACGGGTCGGCGCGCGTGCGAGATGCCGTGGGGACGGAGAGCGTGGCGGAGGCCGCGGCGCTGCTGGCGGCGGCCGGCCGGCTGCTGCTGCCCAAACGGACGGGCCCCGCCGTGACGGTCGCGGTGGCGGAGACCCCTCCATGAGCGGGCGCCTGGCCGTGGTGGGCATCGGTCCCGGCTCGCCGGACCAGCTGACCAGGGCGGCGGCCGGAGAGCTGGCCCGGGCCAAGGTGCTGATCGGCTACCGGGCTTACCTGGACCTGCTGCCGGCCTCGCTGACCGCCGGGCGGCGAGAGGCATACGGGCTTGGGGAGGAGCGGCGACGCGCCCGGCGGGCGCTGGAGGCGGCGGCTGCGGGCGAGCGGGTGGTGCTGGTCAGCAGCGGCGACGCGGGGGTCTACGGGATGGCGTCCCTGGCAATCGACGAGGCGGTGGCGCTGGGCGCGGTCGCGCCGGCGCTGGTGGTGGTGCCCGGGGTCACGGCGGCCAGCGCGGCGGCCGCGCTGCTCGGAGCCCCGCTCGGAGTCGACTTCGCCTGCCTCAGTCTGTCCGACCTGCTGCTGCCCCGCGCCGAGGTGCTGGCGAAAGTGGAATCGCTGGCCGCCGTGGACATCGTTCTCGTGCTCTACAACCCGGCCAGCCGGAGCCGCCGGGAGCTCTGGAAGGCCGCCGTGGCCGCCGTGCAACGCCACCGGCCGGCCGGGACGCCGGTCGCGGCGGTTCGCCGCGCCTGGCGTGACGGCCAGGAGATCGTGCTCTCCGACGTCGGGGGGCTGCGGGACCTGGCGGTCGACATGGAGACCGTCGTCGTGGTCGGCTGCGCGCGGACACGGCGCGCGGGCAGGTGGATGTACACGCTTCGAGACGAGGTCCGGGATTGAGCGTCGGCGCCGCGCGCTCGGCACCGTCGATGCCTGACCGCGTGCGTATGCTCGTCGTGGCGGTGGCGCTCGACGCCATCGCCGGCGAGGTCGGCGGGGCCTGGCATCCGGTGGCCGTGGCCAGCCAACTGCTCGAAGCCGCGTACGAGCCGTGGTGGCGGCGTCCACCGCTGGTGGAGCTGGGCGGCGGCGCCGTCTCGCTGACCGGCGTTGCGGTGGCGGTGGCGGCCCTCGGCCGAGGCGCCGAGCGCCTGGCGGCGCCCGGCCGGCCGGGGATGCTGATCGCCGGCGCCGCGCTGAAGCAGACTCTCTCGATCCGCTGCCTGCTGGAGGAGGGGAGTTCGGTGGCGGCGGCGCTCGAGCGCGACCGGCTGGAGGACGCTCGGCTGCGTCTGCGCGCCCTGGTCTCGCGCCCGACCGCCGAGCTCGACGCGGCGCTTTTGAGCGTCCGCGGCGATCCAGTCTCTGGCAGAGAACCTCGCCGACTCCGTCGCCGCGCCGCTGCTCCTCCACGCGCTGCTCGGCCTGCCGGTCGCGGCCGCCTACCGCGTCGTCAACATGGCTGACGCGATGCGCCGGTCACCTGCCTCGCCCTCGCCGTGCTGAACGACCGGACCCTGCTGGTCACCGGGGATCGGGACGGCACGGTGCGGCTGTGGGACGCCTGCACTCAGCGCTGCCTGGCCACGCTCGCCGCGTTCGCGCACCCGGTCCACGCGGTCACCGCGGTCGCCATCGGGGGCCGCCTCCACGTGTTCGGCCAGGTCGTCAGCGGCCGCGTGATCGCCTGGCGCGCCGACGTGCCGCTGCTGCTGAGTCGGGCCGGCCTGTAGGACTGGCTCCTGACCTCGCTTGGGTCCCTGCTAGTTCTCGGCTGCCGCCGCCGGTCATACGCCCAGGTACGACGCGCGAACGTCCGCGTTGGCCACCAGGTCGGCGCTGCGGCCCTGGAGCCTGACCCGCCCCGTCTCGATCACGTATCCGCGGTCCGCGACCTCCAGCGCCAGCTTCAGGTTCTGCTCCACCAGCAGGATGGTCATCCCGTCCTCGTGGAGCGTGCGGATGGTCCCGAAGACCTGCTGCACCAGCATCGGCGAGAGCCCTAGTGACGGCTCGTCGAGCATCAGCAGCCGGGGCCGGCTCATGAGCGCCCTACCGACCGCGCACATCTGCTGCTCGCCACCTGAGAGGCTGCCTGCCAGCTGCCGGCGCCGCTCCCCAAGCCGCGGGAAGAGGTCGAACACGCGCTTCAGCGAATCGCCGACGTGCGGCCGTGCGCGGCTGCTGTACGCGCCGAGCTGGAGGTTCTCCAGGACCGTAAGCTGCGGCCACAGCTCGCGCCCCTCCGGTACGAGCGCAATGCCCAGTTGGGCACGTTCGCTGCCCGGCATCGACAGCAGCGATCGCCCCTCGAACGTGATGCTGCCGGCCCGCGGGCGGCGAAGGCCGGCGACGGCGCGCAGTGTGGTCGTCTTGCCGGCGCCGTTGGAGCCGAGCAGCGTGACGATCTCGCCCTCGGCGACCTGCAAGCTGATATCGAACACGGCCTGGACGTCGTCGTAGAAGACTTCGAGGGCGCAGACCTCAAGCACCCGTCGCCGTCTCCTCTGGCTCCTGAACCGCTGCGTCACGGCCCAGGTAGGCTGCGATCACCCGCTCATCGCGCGACACCGCGTCCGGCGTGCCCTCCGCGATTTTGCGGCCGTAGTCGAGCACCGCGACGCGGTCGGACAGGCTCATCACGGCGTGCATTACGTGCTCGATCATGATGATCGACACCTCGCGCTCGTCGCGGGCCAGGCGCACCAGGTGCGTCAGGTGCTGCGCCTCGACCGGGTTCAGGCCGGCGACGACCTCGTCCAGAAGCAGCACCCGCGGTCGCGTCGCCAGCGCCCGGGCCAGCTCGAGTCGCTTCCGCCCGGCCAGCGTGAGGCTGCGCGGCAGGTGGTCTGCCCGCTCTCGCAGCCCGACGAACTCCAGAATTTCGAGCGCGTCGCGCTGCGGGTTGGCGCCCAACCGATGCGTGGCCGGGGGCCCGTAGAGCGCCCCCACCTGCACGTTCTCGGCCACGGTGAGGTTGCCGAACGGGCGGACGATCTGGTGAGTCCGGCAGACGCCGGCGCGCACGACCCGGTGGGCGGGCCAGCCGCTGATCCGCCTGCCGTCCAGCAGCACGAGGCCGGACGTCGGCGGGATGGAGCCGGCGATGACGCTGAAGAGCGTCGTCTTGCCCGCACCGTTGGGGCCGATGACGCCAAGGATCTCGCCGGCGTGGAGCTCCAGGTCGACAGCATCGATCGCGCGGAGGCCGCCGAAGTGCTTGCTGACCTGGTTTACCTGGAGGAGTGCGCTCATGGGGGCCGCACGATCCTCCGCACGCGGAGTACGAGACCGCTCAGGCCGAGCGGCTCGAAGAGGATGACCAGGACGAGGAGAGCGCCGTAGAGGCCGAGGTACAGCTGCGGGTACGAGGCAAGCAGAAGCTGCTGGATGATCACGAACACGACGGCGCCCAGCACCGGGCCCAGCACGGTGCCGATCCCGCCGATCACGGCCATCAGCACGAACGAGATCGACCGGTCGAAGCCCAGCATATCGGCAGGCTCGATGAACGAGAAGTAGGAGGCGTAGAAGCCGCCGGCCACTCCCATCACCGCGCCGCTCAGGAACAGGACAACATCCTGGTAGAACGTCGCAGCCACGCCCACGTCGGCCGCCGCCTCGACGTCCGCCTTGATGGCGAGCAGGCCGAGGCCCAGCCGGGACCGGCGGATCGCGTAGGACGCGGCGACCACCACCGCCATCAGGTACAGCCCGTACCAGTAGAGCGTGTACTTGAGCCCGGGCGCGATCGGCAGCGACACGCCCGAGGATCCCCCTGTGAACCCCTCCCAATACGTCAGCACGAGCCGGGTTGCCTCGCCCACGCCGATCGTGGCGATCGAGAAGTACGGCCCGCGCAGGCGCAGCGTCGGGTGGCCCCAGGCCAGCCCGAATGCGCCGGCAACCAGGCCGCCGGCGAGCCATGCCAGGGGGAATGGCAGACCCAACGTGAGGACCAGACGCGCCGCCACGAAGCCGCCGACCCCGAACATGGCCGCGTGGCCGAAGCTCACCTGGCCCACGTAGCCGCCCAGCCAATTCCAGGCCAAGGCTGTAGCTACGAACATGAAGACCAGGGTGAGCAGGTTGTGTTGGTATGTGGTCAGCGGCGCCACCAGAGGCAGCGCGTAGAGGACCGCGAACGCGGCGAGGAACAGCCCAGTGGCTGCAGGCGAGAGCCAGGTCGGCCAGAGGCGGCGTGCCAGGCCCAGTACGCGCACGTCAGCCGAGCACCCGCTGCCCGAACAGGCCGCCAGGCCGCAGGACGAGCACCACGACGAGCAGCACGAACCCGACCGCGGCGGTCAGGTAGGCGGGCATGAACAGGATCGCGAAGACCTCCACCGAGGCCAGCACCAGCGCGCCGGCGGCGGTGCCGAGGACGCTGCCCAGACCGCCCAGCACCACGATCACGAAGCTCTTCAGCAGCTCGACCGCGCCGAATGTCGGGTTGAAGGCGAAGATCGTCGCCCCCAGCAGCCCTGCGGTCCCGGCCAGCGCGGTCCCCAGGCCGAACGTGATGACGTAGATGCGCTCGACCTCGATCCCCACGATAGTGCAGCTGTCCCGGTTCTGCGCCACCGCCCGGATGGCCCGGCCGACGTAGGTCCGGGTGAGCAGCAGATGGAGGCCGGCCAAGACCACGATGGCGGCCCCGAACACGGCGATCCGGTTGATCGACAGCGAGGTGCCGGCGAGCTTCAGCGCCTGCGTGGAGTAGCCGGTGCGGATCGCCTGGTCGTTGCCGGTGAAGAGGAGGTAGGCGCTGTTGCGCATGATTAGCCACACGCCGAACAGGAGCAGAAGCGACTGCACGCCGCCGGCCGCGCCCTGGGGGAGGTGGCGAACGAGCACCACGTAGAGCCCGACACCGAATGCGAAGCACGCCGCCACCACAATCGGAATCGCCAGGTAGGGATCGACGCCCAGCCGCGTGTAGAGCCACCAGCCCAGGTACGCGCCCGCCATCAGCACGCCGCCGTGTGTGAGGTTGACCACGCGCAGCACGCCGTAGATCAGGCCGAGGCCGTACGCCATGGTGGCGTACAGCCCGGCAAGCAGCAGGGCCGAGAGAGCCAGTCCGACCAGCAGCTCCACGCCGCTACTTGCAGTTCGGGTTGGGCGCGATGCCGTCGGCGTTCGCAACGTCCTTTGGGAAGATGATCGGCGACTTCCCGCTCTGGTTCTGCTGGACAACAAACGCGTTCTGCGCCTGCTGCCCCGACTGCGCCGGGAAAGTCAGCTGGCCCCCGGGCAGGACGCTCTCCATCTTCAGGCCGGCTAGCGCGCTCCGCACCGCCCCGCGGTCGACGGAGTTGGCCTTCTGGATCGCCGTGAACAGCGCGCGAGCGGTCTCGTAGCCGAGCGCCTGGTACCACTCCGGGTCCCGGCTGTACTTGGCCCGGAACGCGTCCACGAATTCCCTGTTGAGACCGCGGGAACCGAGCTGGGCGTTCCACCACACCGCACTCAGGATGTAGTTCACGTTGTCCTGGCCGAGCGCGTCCAGGGCCTGCTTCTCAGGGCCCCTGGCGCCGTAGCTGATCACCTTGTGACACAGACTCGCCGTCACGTACTGGCGCTGCATCGTGATGTAGTCGGGCAGGTGGGCGTCAACCAGGAAGAAGTCTGCGTTGGCCGCCTTGACCTTGCCGAGCAGCGGGCTGAAGTCCTTGCCGTTCAACTCGAAGGACTCGTCCACGACCACCGAGTACGCGCCCTTCGACTTGTCGACGAAGTCCGTCACGCCCTTCCGGAAGTCCTTTCCGTGCGAGGTGTTCTCCCAGGCCAGTGCGATCCGGGCCGGCTTGGGCAGCTTGCCGGCGCTCTGCTGGGTGTCGATCCACCGCATCTCGGCCTCGGCCAGCTTCGTGATCGGGGCGAGCAGCCCGAACAGCCACCGATACTTCCGGCCGTAGATCTCGGTCGCCGCGCCGCCGCCGTTCACGTACGGCATCTGCGCCTGCTCTGCGACCGTGCTCTGGGCCAGGACCAGGTCCGTCGAGTACGTGCCCAGTAGGAAGTGGACCTTGTCCTGGTTGATCAGGCGATCGGCGAGGCTGACCGCGGTCGCCTGCGTCGTGGTGTCGTCAAGCAGTTTCAGGTCGACGGGGACCTTCTTTCCGCCGAGGGTCAGGCCGCCGCCCTTGTTGGCGAGCTCGAACGCGAGGTCGTAGCCTTCCTTGTAGAAGCCTCCGGCGCGCGACTCGGCACCGGTCAGGGGCAGCGTCGCGCCGATCACGATCCGGTCCGGCACCGGAGCCGCAGACTGGTTCTCGGACGACGGCTGCTGCGGGGTCGCGGCGCAGGCGCAGACCGCGAACGCCGCCAGGGCTGCGAACAGCCGGATCCCCCCTCTCATCTGTCCTCCTCGGGGCTATACCCATTCGCCGGACCACAGACCCGGCATGGTAGGACTCTACGCCGCCAGGCAAGCTGCACCTGGCGGTCAACGCGGTGTTGGGAAGGAGGCGCGGCCGACCCGCATGCCAGGCGTCGCTCGCCGAGCCCTACGGCTTTCGCGCGTCGACCGATCGGAGTCGCCGGCCCTCGATCGGGGAGTCTTCGGCACCGACAGGCCAGGTCAGCGCCTCCTTGACGCGAACCTTCGAAGGTCGCTCCAGCGCCGCTGGCCAGACGATCCTCGCCCTGCTGGAGGAGCGCGTCGATGGGCTGCTCGACACGGCCAAACGAATGGTGAGGCGCTGCGGAGAGCATTCCGTTCGAGGCACGAGGGAATGGGCCCTCGATCCCCCCGAGGACACCCGTCGCGTCCTCCTCGTCGGTGGCCCGGGGCAATGGGACCCACGCGACGACGCGTTGCGCCGGCTCCCAAACTCCGACGTGCGGCACAGGGCCGAGTGCTTGCCGCCTGGCGTGGTTCCTACCGGGTGGGGCTCACCAGCTCGGCTGCTACCCGCCGGGCCAGACACGTTCGAGTCTCCACTGTCGCCTCCTCTTCGCTCGTCTCCTGAGAACGCCCCAACATCGGCCCCCGACAATGATGGCCGGCGCCTTCCCGCCATTGGGCGGACAGTCGGCGCCGACCGGGCGCTCCCAGGGCGCCGGTCGCATGGGCCGTTCTCAGCCGAGGGTGGCGCGGACCAGGGCGCGGAACTCCTCGTCCGGGATGCCGGCGGCGTCGGCGGGCCGCAGCTGGATGGTCCCCGTGCTGGTCTTGAGCTCCGGGTGGCGTTCCGTGAAGCCGGCGTCGCCGCCCTCGCCCCAGCCGTAGATCGACACCCCGTGCCTCCACGCCCCCAGGAACAGGCGCCGGCGGCCGACCCTGTAGGTCGGCATCTTGTACGACAGCACGACCCGGACGTCGGGGTGCGTCTCCAGGACCAGCCGGTGGAGGCGGTCGAACAGCGGCCTGTGCTCGGGTGGGATGGCGTCGATGTAGTCCCGCACTGGATCGTCCATCCCGGCATTGTCGGCCAGCCGGACCATTACCCTACAGGGCGGTGACGGAAGAGGCAGGCAGCCCGCCGCCCCTGCTCGTCGTCGACGCGGCCAACGTGGTCGGCTCGGTGCCCGACGGCTGGTGGCGCCGGCGCGCGGAGGCGACCGGGCTGCTCCGCGACGCCCTGGGCCCGCTCGCCGGGACCGGCCTCCCTGAAGGCCTCCTGCCCGCCGGGCTGCGCCGCCTCGCCTCGGCACCGCTCGAGGTCGTGCTGGTCGTGGAGGGCGCGGCCCGCCACGTGGCGCCCTCACCCACCGTCCGCGTCGTCCGGGCGGCGGGCAGCGGCGACGACGCGATCGTGCGGCTGGTGGCCGGGGCCGGAGCCGGCCGGCCCCGGCTCGTGGTCACCGGCGACCGCGAGCTGCGGCGGCGGGTGACCGCGCTGGGCGCGTCGGTCCTCGGCCCCAGCGTCCTGCCCCGCCGGCCCCGCCTGCCCCCTCGCCAGCAGGCCTGAACTCGAAACGGCATCGAACTGGTCCAGGACCCTCGCAACGACCGGGGAGGCGAACGCCGCCGCCACGCGCTCCAACCAGGCGACCTCGTCGGCCGGATCGGTGCAGATGGGCGCCCGACTGGACGCGGCCTGGCCGCATGCGGGGGGTTCGCCGCGGACCCTGGCCCGCAGCGCCGCCGCCAGCTCGGCGGCCTCGACCGTCGCCTCCAGCCGGACGCCGGCCAGGCCGGCCCGCCGGCAGAGGTCCACGGCCAGGTCGGCGGCGCCGGGCGGGACGTGGCGGCGCAGCGCCAGCTGGCAGTCGCGGATCTCGATGGCGCGCCGGTGGAGGCGGAAGCGCACGTCTCTCGGATCGAGCGCATCCGCCAGGGGCGGCGAGGGCGGGGCCAGGGCGACGCCCGGCACCGCCCGATGGAGCGCTCGCCAGAGGGGGTGCAGGCGCCGGAGGCTCCGCCAGTCCCGGGCCAGTTGCGCGACCGGGTCGAGCCAGGGCCCCCAGGAAGGCGCCGCGATACCCGCCAGGATCAACAGCGACGTGGGAACGTACAGCGCCGGGATCAGGACCGCCTCCCAGCGGGTGGCGTCGAGGCGCAGGTCGCGCGTGGCCTGGAAGAACGCCGTCAGCAGCGTGTAGCCGAGCCCGCACACGCAGGCCGCGGCCACGATCCGCAGGCCGAGGCGCAGGAAGGCCTGGTCGGTCAGGCGGGAGTAACGCCAGGCGCCGCGGACGATGCCGAGGAGCGCCGTTCCCAGGTAGGCGCAGTAGAGAAAGGTGTACAGCGACCCGTACGGCGGGCGAGCCGTGCCACCCGGGCCGGCGCCGGAACCGACCGGGCCCGGCGCGACCACGAAGATGGCCAGCATCACGGCCAGCGTCGAGGCCAGGACCGCGTACCGGGTCCGGGCCCGGCGTCGAGCCGCCGGCCCTGGCGGCCCGACCATGATCAGGTACGCCTGGCCGGCGCCCGCCGCCACCAGCACCGAGCAGTCACCCACGACCTCTGCCACGCCCGCGACGCCCACCGCCCGGTCGATGGCTGGAGCCAGCAGGTCCTGGGTGATGTTGACGGTGATGGCGGCGGCGCCCAGGCACAGCGCCAGCATCGCCGGGTCGCGCCTCCGGTGCCGCAGGCCCAGGACCAGGTGGGCCAGGCCCAGCCAGCAGAGGAGCACGGCGGGGGCCAGCAGGGCCGGGTTGGTCAACGCCCCAGGGTGGACTCCAGGCGGGCGACGCTGGCCGCGGTCTCGGCGTCCGCGGCCGCGGAGCGGATGACCCGGGGCGAGCGCCGATCTGCCGTCCCCAGGACCAGCGAGGCGAACATCTCCGCCTCCCGCTCCTCCTCGCTGGAGTAGCCGGCTCGACTCAGCACTCGCCGGACGGTCTCCAGGTCGAGCGTCGCGAAGAGGCGGTCGAGGTGCCGGCCGGGCAGGGGGCCCGGGCTGGTGTGCCGGCAGATCAGGTGGGCCAGCTCGTGAACGATGATGTGCTCCTGGTGCAGCCGGCTGGTGCGCTCCTCGAAGACGATGTAGTCGCTTCGCTCGGTGGCGATCCAGAGGCCGCAGGGGCCGTCCCCGGGGAGGCTCATGGGCACCAGCCGGATGGGCCGTCCGCGGTCGGCCGCCACCCACTCGCAGAGCTCCTGGACGTCGAAGGGCCGGGGAACGCGCACGCCCTCCAGCCGGGCCTGGCACCGCCTGCGAATCGGGTCCCGGCTCACCGCCTCACCTGCCGGGCGGGGTGGAAGCCTCGGACCTCGCGGTCTCACTGCGTCTGGACGACAGGCCCTCCAGCTGGCGCACACGCACGATCACCTCGCGGATCGCCTCCAGGCTCTCGGTCGACAGCCCCGCCGCCCGCAGGGCCACGTCCCGCACGCCGGCGTCCTTCATGGCCGAGAGCAGGCCGAGCTCCGCCTCCACGTCTTCCCTCGTCTGCTCGTCGAAGAAGTACGCGGGTGGCACGCCGAAGAACCTGGCCAGGGCGTTGAGGTGCTTGAAGGTGGGGTTGTCCCGCTGGCCGGTCCGGAGGTACCAGATGTAGGAGGCCGAGATGCCGACCTGCTGGTCGCGCGCGATGGCGGCGGCCACCTCCTCGTTGCTGTACTCTCTGCCGTCGCTGCGCAGCACGGTGCGGAAGAGGTGCTCCAGCCGCTCTCCCAGCGGGCGTTGCTCAGCCCGTTCCCCGGCCGGGGTCATGGACCGCAGTGTAGCTATCTCCTCCCGAGGCCCACCGGCGCTCCCGTGAGCGGCTGCATCACCGGCCCGAAGTGGCCCTCCTCGTCGATGACGACGTGCTGGTAGCCGTTGTCGTTGAAGACGTCGAACTCCATCAGCAGGGGGTTCGAGAGGTCCGGCGTCACCCCCACCACGGCCAGGTTGGCCACCGTCTGCCCTGCGGCGGGGTTCAGGTCGGAGGTCGGCGGCCGCGGCGTCCTGTCGGGCCACAGCGTCAGGAAGGTGGCGGCCGTCCCCTCCGTCCCCGTGACGTTCAGCACGAGCGCCGTCGTTATCGAGATGTTGTAGTCGATTATCCGGGGCTCCAGCGGTCCCAGCGGCGACCGGTAGACGCGCGAGTCGTAGACGCGGACCGGGTAGCTGAACAGCGCGCTGCCGCCGCCGTGGTTGCTGGAATCGGTGAACCAGCCGCCCGCGTCCACGACGATGTCCACCGAGCCGGCCGGATTGAAGATGCTGACCTGGCCGCCGGCGCCCAGCGTCGCGATCACCCGGTTGGGCACGGTCTGGCCGGCCACGAAGTTCAGGTTGGACGTCAGCGGCCTGGCGGCCCCGGCCGGCCAGACCGTGAGGAAGCTCGACGCGGTCGGGTTGGTCACCGTGACGTTCATCACCACCGCGGAGACGCCGCCGGGGGGCACACCCCCGCTCCCGGCCACCTGGAGGTCGCGGCTCTCGCCAGGCCCCAGGGGTACGTGCCCGTTTCGCGTGTCCAGCAGGCGCGCCGGCCGCAGGAGGTTGAACATCCCGGCGGGGCCGGTGGAGTTGGTCGCGTCGCCGAACCAGCCCTCGAGGTCGCACACGAGGTCGACGGACCCCTGCAGGTTGAACGCCGCCACCGTGGTGGTGCCCAGCAGGCCGACGTCGACGAGGTTGGGGACCGTCTGGCCGGCCGACCAGTTGAGGCTCGACGTCGCGGGCTGGACCTGCCGCGCCTCCCACAGGGTCAGGAAGCTCGACGCGGTCGTGTTGGTCGCGGTCACGTTCAGCACCGCCGCCGAGATGCCCGAGGTCGGCAGGCCACCCAGACCGGCCACGTCCAGGAACAGCTGCTGCCCCGGCCCGAGGGGCCCCCGGCCGGTCCGCGTGTCCAGGATTCGGCTGGGCGTCAGAGGATGGTAGGTCCCGCCGAACGAGGGAACCACCTCCGCCGACGGCGCCGACGCCGGCCCGGTCCCGGAGGCGTTGAACGCCGCCACCGTGAACGTCTGCGCGAAGGGGTCCAGGCCGGTCATCAGGAGCATGGTCACCGTCCCGAACGAGGTGAAGCTCTGCCCGCGCGAGGAGACGACCTCGTAGCCGGTGATGGGGCTGGTGCCGCTCGACGCGGGCGCCGTCCACTTGATCTCGGCGCTGCCCACCCCGGCGCGTGCGGTGACGCCGGTGGGCGGACCCGGCGTGCCGGGCGTAGGCTGCGCAGCCGGCAGCAGCGAGACGAGCGCAAGCACCACGACCCCGAGGACCCCACCCACGACCGCCCTCCTCTGCCGCCTGCCTTCGGAAGACCGGCGACCTGTGAACCGGAATGGCGCAGATTGTGACCGCAGGGCGCGGCCTTGTCAACCTTCATGGACTAGTCGCCTGGAATCTACACTTCAGTCGTACCGGGCCGTCCCCTGGACCACTGCCAGGAAGGTCAGCAGCACCAGCACGTGAGCGGCCGTGCACCAGGCGCACAGCGCGCCCACCACGACGATCTCGACGAAGACCAGTCCCAGCACCACCGCCAGGCCCGCCGCAGACCACGCCAGCTGCAGGCGCGCCGGCAGCGGCCCGTCCCATCTGAGGCGGGCCAGCGCCAGCGCGCCGCTGACCGCGAACCACCCGATGCCGGCGGCGGACGTCGGCACGCCGGACCCCGCGATCACGCCGAAGCCGCTGCTCAGCACCCGTTCGCAGTCCACCACCCCGCTGGCGCTGCAGGCCAGCGGGGCGGCCGACGAGTGGACCAGCGTCAGGTAGACGGAGATCGCCGTGCCGCCCAGGGCGGCCAGGATCGTCACCGCCGCCCGCAGCCGCTCGCTCACTGCAGGTGGCTCGCCGCCGCCTTCACGCCGGCCGACGCGCAGACCGCGTCCGGCTGCGCGCCGGAGGCCTGGCAGATGGCTGCGGTGAGCAGGTTGGCCGAGCCGAGGATCGCCCGCGCCTGGTCCGACGTCGGGGTCTGGAGCGCGTGCGTCACCTGCGGCCAGTCCCAGCCCTGCAGCAGCCCGGGCGAGTAGGTGGCGCCGGAAAGGACCGCCCGGCCGCCGAAGTACACGAACGGGATGCTGCCGCTCCCGTACTGCTGAACCAGCGCCTGCTGGGCGGGCGTCAGCGGATGCAGCGTCTGCCCCGGGCTGTCGCCGAACTCCTCGACCGCCACCAGGTCGACCACCTGGCTTCTGTACGCCGCCGAGCGGAACGTGAACGTCGGCGTGCTCGGGAACACGTCGGTGGCCGACGACTGGGCCGTCCGCAGCCCGGACAGGCTGCCGAACCGGGAGAGCGCGATGACGAGCGGCCAGCGCTCGGCGGCGCAGTAGGGGCAGAACTCGCCGCCGACGTACAGCACCTCCGGCCTGCCGTCTGGCCCGTTCAGGGCCGTGCCGGAGATCCGCTTGACCAGCGGCGAGGCCGAGCCGATGCCGACCTGGTCCAGCTCCGACTGCGGGATCGCGGCCAGCTCGGCGGTCAGCTGGTCGGCCGAGACCGTGGTGGCCGGCGCGGGCTGCGCGGCGGGCGTGGTCGCCCAGCGGATGACCAGGAACGCCGCGACGAGCACGGCAACCCCGGCCAGGGTCGCCAGGACGGGCGTCCACGGGCTGCGGCGGCGCCGGGGCCTCGCCCTGGGCGGCGGCCTACGCGCGGTGGCCATCGGCCACCTCCGGCGCGGCCGGCGCGGGGCGGAACGGGAAGCGGACGAATGGTCGTGGCACGTGAATCCTCCTGCGCGTGACGTCTCCGGCGGCGCGCCGGCGGGCGCCGCTAGGCCCGGACGAGCGTGGGG
>JBKPCH010000208.1:0-6366 GCA_046727275.1 Candidatus Dormiibacterota bacterium | reverse complement strand
TCGCCTGGCGGACTGCGTAGAGGCCGCGGTGACGGCCTGATTCCACTCTGGAGGAACCGAGATGCAGGCTCCCGATCGACAGCGGCAGTTCGCGTTCAGCCCGTCGGAGCTCGCGGACTTTCACAGGCAGGGCTACTTCGGGCCCTTCGACGTGTACGGCGTGGACGAGATGCGGTCGGCCTGGAGACGGGAGCGCCTGCGGCTCCTGGATCGCAGCCATGCCGTCTACCAGGAGGACGTGGCCCGGGCGGGCAACACCAACATCTCGAACTACGACCGTCATCTCGACTCGTCGTTCCTGGCCGACCACATCTGCCGTCCCGAGATCGTGGACCGGGTCAGCAGCGTCCTCGGACCGGACGTCCTCTGCTGGCGGACCGAGTTCTTCCCCAAGTATCCGGGCGACGAGGGCACCGACTGGCACCAGGCCGACACCTTCGCCAACGCCTCCGGGCAGCCGCAGATCCTCTGGCCGGACGCCGGCAAGGACTTCGGCGGCACCATCACCGTGTGGACGGCCTTCACCGAGGCCAACGTCGACACGGGCTGCCTGCAGTTCATCCCGGGCACGCACCGGACGATGTTCTACGACGAGACCAAGAAGATGCACTACGATCCGGACCGCATCAACGAGGCCGAGAAGGACGGGATCCGGCGCGGCTTCTTCGGATACGACTACAGAGAACTGCAGATCGACCCGGACTGGAAGCCGGACGAGTCGAAGGCGGTGGCGATGGTGATGCGTCCCGGACAGGCGATCATGTTCTGGTCGACGCTGATGCACGCCTCCTACCCTCACAGCGGCAAGACGGACCAGATGCGGCTTGGCTTCGCGGCCCGCTACGTGCCGACGTCGGTCCGGATCTATCCCGACACCGAGGAGATAGAGGAGTACGGGGGCCGGGTCCGGCTGGACAGGTACGGCGCCGTGCTGGCGTGCGGCGAGGACCGCCACTCGCACAATCGTCTCGTCACGACCACGACGCGGGGCCACCGATTCCCATCCCGGTAGCCCCCGGTTCTCCCTCCCCCGCGCAGGGGGAGGGAGAGACGGTGGCGCGGGTCGGGCGCGGCCTGCTCTCCCTGCGGCCGCTGCTGGACGTCCTCGATCCGCCGGTCCGGGTGGCCGCCACGGGCGACGGCGACTGCGGGCCCCTCGCCGCCCTCGTCGAGAGCCTGGCGTCCCGCCTCGGCCTGCCTCCGGTCGTGGTGTGTCCCCGCGCCACGCTGGATCAGCTCGGCCTGTTCGAGCGCATCGTGAGCGGGCACCTCGACCTGGACCCGGCCGCCTGGCCCTCCGTTCCGGGAACCGACGCCCCGGTCGAGCGCACCGCCGGCGCGGTCGCGGCCGGCAGCTTCGATTCGTTCAGCGCGTGCTCACCAGTGACGTCGCGGGACGGCGCCCGCATCCGGACGTACGCGGCCGGGCCGCGGCCGGGCAGACCGGTGGTCATCGCCTCGGCGTGCGGCATGCCGGCGAGGCTGTCGGAGGGCTGGATGCGGTTCCTGGCCAGGGAGCGCTTCGTCGTGACGTGGGAGAGCCGCCACCTGTTCGGGGAGGGGGGACGTTCCGAGACGACGGGGTGGGACCTGGGCGCTCAGGCCGGCGACCTGCTGGCGGTCCTCGACCACTACGGGTTGGAGGACGCCCACGTCGTCGGGCTCTGCGGGGGAGCGGTGATCGCCCTGGCCGCCGCGGCAGCCGCCGGACCGGCGCGGATCTCCTCCCTCAGTCTGTGGCACGGTGACTACGAGCTCGGCCCGGACTGCGCGAAGACGGACCACCAGCGCGACCTGAAGGAGCTGATGGCCATGGCGATGCGGAGCCCGTCGAGCGCGCGCGCCGTCCACGTCGTGCTCTGCCAGGCGGTGCTCG
Organism: Candidatus Dormiibacterota bacterium; assembly: GCA_046727275.1. Taxonomy (GTDB): domain Bacteria; phylum Chloroflexota; class Dormibacteria; order Dormibacterales; family Dormibacteraceae; genus CF-161. The sequence goes on along the minus strand of JBKPCH010000208.1, from coordinate 4,490 downwards.
CGAAGGTGGCCCCCGAGCTGGCCCACCTCGTCCTCTATCCGTACGCCACGCCCGACCTCCTGTTCCGCTACTGCCGCCTGAACTGGAGCATCATGGACGCCGCGGTCGACCGGCTGCTCGATCCTGTCGCACAGCCGGTCCTCGTGGTCACCAGTGGGGACGACTCGACGGCACATCCGGCCGGGTCGGCGGTCGTCGCGGAGCGACTGCAGAACGGGACGCTGCACGTCAGACCTCACGGCGATCACATCTCGCTCTTCCACGCGGGCCCGGAGGTCGTCGGGCTGGCCGAGCGGTTCATCAGGCAGTGCTGAGGTCCCCGATGCTAGGATGGTCCGGACGGCCGCTCGAGATCGGATGAGCGTCGCTGCGAGGACCAAAGGCTTACTACTTGCACCTACCTGGAGGACATGCATGAGCCAAGGCACGGGAACGTTCAAGGTGAAGTCCTGGGACGAGAAGCCGCTCCTGGAAGCCGAGGGTGAGACAAAGGTGAACCATGCGAGCGTCGCCCAATCCTTGAGCGGCGTGATCGAGGGTGAATCCCAGATCGAGTACGTGATCGCGTATCCCTCCACCACTTACGCGCTCTTCGTCGGCATCCAGAAGGTGAGCGGAAGCATCGACGGGAAGGCAGGCACCTTCGGGCTGGAGGTGAGAGGCACCTGGGAGGGCACCACCGCAGGCGGCACGCTCGCCGTGGTCCCGAGCTCGGGGACGGGAGCTCTCAGCGGCCTCAGTGGCAGGGGAACCTACCAGTCCACGGGCCCCCAGGACGGAACGATCACGTTCGAGTACAAGCTCGACTGACGCTCCCTTCGGGAGCATACACTCGGGCCTCGGTCTCGGCGCGGACGCGCACTGTTGAGCAAACAGGCTTGTCCGCCCCGCGCAAGAATGGATGACGCGGCCGCACCTGGGCGGTCGCCTCCGTCCATCCGGGAGTGCGCTGGGAGCGAGGCGACTGAGATGAGCGTTCAAGAAGAGGTGCAGCGGGTCGGGGCTCAGCGTCTCGACGGTGATGAGAAGACGGCGTCGCGCGACGCCCGCGTGTATGGCTCCTGGATGAAGCGCTGTACCGCGCACCAGATCGACATCACGATCTCGGCGCCGTTCGCGGTCGTGGCGTACATCCTGGTCGTGATTTCCACGAGCGGGGACGTCCAGAACCGGTACGTGGCGAGCCTGCTCCTCTTCCTCGCGATGATGTCCGCGGCCTACGGCGTGGTCATCACCTTCTACAACCGCTGCGTCCTGGTGGGCCTCACCGGCCAGTCCTGGGGAAAGAGGTTCGCCGGCCTTACCCAGGTATCGGAGCTGACGGGGGAGCCCATCGGCGTCGGCAACGCGATCATCCGCGACATGGCTCACGCAGCGGACTTCGTGACGGTCGGCTTCGGCTTCCTGGTCCCCCTGTGGGACGCGAAGCGGCAGACCTTCGCCGACAAGATCGTGCGGAGCGTCGTGATCGAGACGCCTCGGATCGTCCCGGCTGGCAGGTAGCGCTCCTGGCGTCGCTGGTCCTCCGTCACCGATGATCGAGCCCCAACTTGGACGGCTCTTGACGTTCGTTCTCAGCAAGACGGGGCACAGGCTGTTCCGGGGCGTGGTCGGCGTGACCACGCTCCTGATCGGAGCCATGGCCTTCGTCCGCGGCGCCGAGGCCAGGAGCCCCGCGCTGTGGCTCTCCGTCCTGCTGTTCGGCGCCCTGGTCCTGGTGCACGTCGTGGTGGACATCATCTGGGACCACCTGAGCCGGACGGAGGCCGGCGCGAACGTCGGCGATGCCCCGCCCAGCCGGCCGCTCCCCGCGCTCGGCCCAGGCGCCCTCGCGGTACCGGGCGAGTCGCCGACGCACGACAGGGGCGCCAGCGACGCGACGCTCCAGCTGGTGACCGCGGTCATCAGCACGGCCGGCATCGTCCTGGCGATCATCCAGAGCTTCGCCAGCGTGGCGACGCTGTCGCTGTCGGCCAAGGTCGGCACGATCGCGCTGGCGACCGACCTGGTCGTGGCCTTCATGCTGTTCGGCCTGGTCGTCGACAAAACGCATCCCGGTGAGACGGCATGGCACTTCCGCGGCTACGTGTTCAGCCTCTCCCTCTGGGGCCTGGCATTCGGGTTGCTCTGCATCGCCATGTCCTTCGTGTTCCGATGATCCTTCTGCAGCTCGCCGCCATCCTGCTCGTCTGCCGCCTGGTGGGGCAGGTCTTCGTCCGGCTGCGACAGCCGTCGGTCGTGGCCCAGATCGTCACCGGCGTGCTGATCGGCCCGTCAGCCCTCGGCCTCCTGGCGCCGTGGCGGCAGCTCGTGCTCGCCCCCGCGTCGATGAGCGTGATCCAGGAGCTGGGCAACCTGGGCCTCGTCCTCTACATGTTCACCGTCGGAGCCGAGCTGGACCTCGGGCTCCTCAGGCGGAACGCCCGCGCCGCGGCGGCGATCTCGACGGTCAGCATCGGGCTGCCGCTCGCCGCCGGCGCGGCGACGGCCGTCTGGCTGGTCCAGGACCCGCGTCTCTTCCCGTCCACCGTGGGCCACCCGCCGGCGATCGCGTTCTTCGCGCTCGCGATGTCGATCACGGCCTTTCCCGTCATGGCCAGGATCCTCAGCGAGACGGGCCTGGCCGGCACCAGGCTCGGCACGACGGCGCTGGCCGCGGGCTCATTCACCGACGCGGGGGCCTGGTGCCTGCTGGGCCTGGTGGCGGCGAGCCTCAGCGGCAGCCTCCGGGGTGCGGCCACGACGCTGCTCACCGGCGCCGTGCTCGTGGTCCTGGTCGTGCTGCTCCGGCGCTCGCCGGCCGCGGGCCCGCTGGCCACCAGCATGGAGAGGTGGAACGCCAGGCCGTGGCTGCCGCCGGTCGTCCTCCTGGTGCTGCTGGCCATGGCCGGGGTGAGCTCGGTGGCCGGGCTGCACCCGGCGTTCGGGGCGTTCATGGCCGGGGTGGCCATGCCGCGGACGGAGGCCCTGCGGGTCGCCTGCAAGCGGATGCTGCCGATCGTCACCACCGTGCTGCTGCCGCCCTTCTTCGTCTACGCCGGCCTCCACACCCGGGTGGGCGTGCTCGTCAGCGGGGACCTCGCGCTGGTCGCGCTGGTCATCGTGCTCGTCGCCTGCGGCAGCAAGGGAATCGGCTGCTGGCTGGCCGCTCGGGGCACCGGTCACTCCAACCGGGAAGCGCTGGGCATCGCTTCCCTGATGAACGCGCGCGGCCTCGTGGAGCTGATCGTGCTCACCATCGGTCTCGAGCGCGGCATCATCACGCCGGCGCTGTTCTCGATCATGGTGGTCATGGCCATCGTGACGACGATGATGACCGGACCGATCGTAAGGGCCCTCTTCGGAGAGCCGGCCGAGCGGGAGGCGGTCCCGCTGGCCGCGGCGGCCGAGACGCCTGGATAGATCATCCGACGCTGTCGAAGGTGCTGGTGTTCAGCGCCGTGTTGTTGTGCGCGGTGACCGCCAGCCCGTCCAGCGAACCGCTCGCCATCGTCACGCTGACCTGGCCGACTTGCGTCCAGGTGACCCCGTCCGGCGAGGTGAAGCCGGTGAACGTGCCGCCCGAGCGCACCAGCCGCACCCAGTAGGGGGCGACCGGCCCTGCGATCTGCGCCAGCTGCACCGCGCCGCCTCCGGTCGAGGAACGGTACTGCATGTTCACCCCATGGCCGGGCGTGACGAACACGTGCACGAACCTGGAGTTGGCGGCCGTCGTCTCCCGGATCATGACCCCCGACTTGGCCCAGGCGTTGGTGTTCTGCTGGCTGGCGACGCGCGCCGTTATCGTGCCGTTCCCGGTCAGCGACCGGTAGGCGTAGTTGAAGTGGTCGGAGCTGCCCCAGATGTCCGATCCGCCGCCCTGCACCGTGAAGGTGCCCGAGCTGAAGGTCGCGCTGCCCGCGATGCCGGGAGCGCCGATGTCGACGTCGCTCCAGCCCGGAGGCAGCCCGCTCGGCCCGTTGACCGTCAGGCCGACCGTGGTCGTGACCGACGGGCTGCCGCTGGCATCCGTGCCGGTGATGCTCAGCGTGGAGGTGCCTGCCGAGGTGGGGCTCGTGGTGCAGGTCATCGTCGAGGAACCCGAGCCGCCGCTGATCGAGGCCGGATTGAAGCTGCACGCCACGCCGGCGGGCAGTCCGCTCACGCTCAGGTTGACCGTGTCGCTGAAGCCGTTGAACGGCGACACCGTGACGGAATAGTTCGCGCCGCTGCCTGCCGTCACCGTCTGCGAGCTGGGCGTCGCGGAGACCGAGAAGCCGGTGCTGCTGGGCACGACCTTGAGCAGCCGGGAGGCGGTGGGGTTCAGGGTGGCGCCGAAGCCGCTGCTGAAGGTGCCCAGGTCGGTGTGACTCCAGAGATCCCGCACCGTGGCTGCGCCGCTGAACCCGAGCTGCGACCAGCTGACGCTCACCGAGGCGCTGTTGACCGTGTCCAGGTTGAACAGTCCGACGTAGTAGGAGCCGTCCGGCTGCCTCGCGCGCCAGACCTGC
>JBKPCH010000207.1:0-12721 GCA_046727275.1 Candidatus Dormiibacterota bacterium | reverse complement strand
TATAAGAGACAGGGCCTGGTCCGACCCGCAGTGGACCGTGCTGGCGCGGCACGCCGACCTGCTGCTGAACGCGACGCCGCTCGGCCGGCGGGGCGAGATGCCGCTCCGGCCAGGGCAGCTCCCGCCCCGCGGGGCAGTGGTCGACCTGGTCTACGTGCAGCGGGGCACGCCGCTGGTGCGCCGGGCGCGGCAGCTGGGCCTGCGCTGCGCCGACGGCTGGAGCGTCCTGCTGGCCCAGGGGGCGGCGGCGTTCCAGGCGTGGACGCTGCGGCCGGCCCCGGTCGACGCCATGCGGGCGGCACTGGAGGGCTAGTGGTCGGCGGGCTCCTGGTCGCGGCCGGCTGGGCGGTGGTGGGCGCGGCCGTGGGCGTGGGCGTCCGCGCCGCCTCGGTCCTGCTGGCCCGCCTGGAGGGCCTGGAGCCGGGGCGCCGCCGCTGGCAGTCGTTCGGCCCGGTGGTCGCGACCAGCCTGCTGTACGGGCTGTTCGCCTGGCGGATCGGGCCCGCGCCGGTGCTGCTGATCCGGAGCCTGTGGCTCGCCGTGCTGGTGCAGGTGATCTTCTTCGACTTCGAGCACCAGCTGATCCTCGACCGCGTGCTGCTGCCGGCCGGGGTCGCGGCGCTCGTCCTGAGCCCGTTCACGCCGGGCCTGGGCCTCGTCACGGCCGTCCTGACCGGCCTGGTCACCGGCCTCGCCTTCCTGGCGCTGGCGCTGCTGGGCACCGTCCTGTTCAAGGCCGAGGCGATGGGCTTCGGGGACGTGAAGTTCAGCGTGTTCATGGGGCTGGTCCTGGGGCCCCGGCCCACGTTCAGCGCCGTGGTGATCGGCTTCATCCTGGCGGGCGTCGTGGCCGTCACGCTGGTGCTCCTGCGCCTGCGCACCATGCGGGACTCGATCCCCTACGGCCCGTTCCTGGCGGTGGGCGCGATCGCGGCCCTGTTCGCCCTCGGCGGCTCATAGCGCCGCCCGCCGCCGACTCACCGACCCGGCAAATGGCCGGCGGGCTACCCGTCCTCTAGAATCCGATCCGCGATGCCCAAGATGCTGGCTGGCGAGAGCCTGGTGCTGCCTCCGCTCCACCGCCACTGGGTTTGGCTGGCCAAGGACCTGGTCCTCCCGGCGGCCGGGCTGGTGGTCCTGCTGGCCCTGCTGGACTGGCTGGGGGTGGCGTTCGTGCCGCCCGACCTGCGGGTCCTCTCCACGCTGGTCCTGCTGGCGGCCGGGGGGTTCTGGACGGTGGTGGTCTGGCTGCAGTGGAACGCCGCATCCCTGACGGTGACGGACCAGCGGGTGATCCTGGAGGAGGGGATCTTCCAGCGGACCAGCAAGGTGATGCCGCTGGACCGTGTGCAGGACGTGTCGACCAAGCAGACGCTGCTGGGCCGGGTGCTCGACTACGGGGTGGTCGAGATCGACGTGGCCGGCTCCAGCGAGGTCTTCCCCTACGTCCGCTCCCCGGAGATGCTGCGGGACCAGGTGTTCGTCCTCTCGGAGCAGCTGCGGAGAGGCCTTTGAGGCTAGAGGTCCAGCCGAAAAGGCAGACGGATCTTCGCCGCCCATGCACCCCATCTCCGGGTTGGCTTCTGCGGTCCTCTTATCCCGCCCTGGAGGGCGCTCCCTGCGGTCCTCGGCGCCGCCCCCGGATCTGGGCCACCTGGACGACGAATCTCTCGCCAGCCTTTCCGGCCGGACCTCTGGACGGCGCATGGCCCGGGTGACCGTCGACGTCCCGGGCCGGCCCTATCCGGTGCTGGTCGGCCGAGGCGCGCTCGAGGAACTGCCCAGGCTCGTCCGCGAGATGGGAGCCACGGCGGCGGCGGTCGTCTCCGACCGGACCGTCGCCGAGGACTGGGCGGCCCCGGTGCGCGCCGGCCTGACGGGAGCCGGCGTGCGGGCCGAGGTGCGCGCGCTGGAGCCGGGCGAGCGCAGCAAGACGCTCGCCGGCGTGGAGCAGGTGCTGGACTTCCTGGAGACGTCGGCCCTCGACCGGCACGGGGTGGTGGTGGCGCTGGGCGGCGGGACGGTCGGCGACCTGGCCGGGTTCGCGGCCGCCGTCTGGCTGCGCGGCGTGCGCTGCGTGCAGGTGCCCACGACGCTGCTGGCGATGGTCGACTCCAGCGTGGGCGGCAAGACGGGCGTGAACACCGCCAGGGCCAAGAACGCGATCGGCGCCTTCTGGCAGCCGGTCGCGGTCGTCGCCGACCTGGCTGTGCTGGACACGCTCCCGGAGGCGGAGTACCTGGCGGCGTTCGGCGAGATCGTGAAGTACGGCGTGGCCATGGACGCGGGCCTGGCCGCCCGGCTGGAGGAGGACCGGGACGAGCTGCTGCGCCGCTCGCCGGACGCGCTGGAGCCGGTCGTCGCGCGCTGCGTCGAGCTCAAGGCCCGCGTGGTGGCGGCTGACGAGCGGGAGGGCGGCCCCCGCGCGATCCTCAACTACGGCCACACGGTCGCCCACGCGGTCGAGAGCGCGTCCGGCTACACCGCCGCGCACGGCCGCGCCGTGGCGCTCGGCATGAGGGCGGCGGCGCGGATCTCGACGGCCCTGGGCCGCTGCGACGCCTCGCTGCCCGAGCGCCAGGACGGCCTCCTGGCGGCGTACGGGCTGCCCGGCGAGCTGCCGCCGGTCACGGCCGCCGGCGTGCTGGCGGCCATCCCGCGCGACAAGAAGAGCCGCGGCGGGACGGTCCGCTGGGTGCTGCCGCGCGAGGTGGGCCGCGCCCAGGTCGGCGCGGAGGTGCCGGCGGAGGTGGTGGCCGAGGTGGTCGGCTCGCTGCTGGGCTAGCGAAATTCCCTCCCCCCTTGCGGGGGAGGTCAGGGTGGGGGTGGGGACGGCTGGCGCACCTGTTCCGGGCGGTCGCGCTGGCACGATCCCACCCCCCACCCTGCCCTCCCCCGCAAGGGGGGGACGGTCTCGATGGCTGGCTGAGGCGTTCGTCGTGCGGAACCGGCTGCTTCCCCCCGGCTGTGCCGGAGGGCGAGATTCCGCCCCTGTCAGGTATCGTGCTCAGGCTGGAGGGCAAGCCGCCGAGCCGGCTACTGAAGGCAATGGAGTACGTGGTTGATCGAGACGAATGACTTCCGAGCGGGGACCGCATTCGAGATGGACGGCAAGCTGCTGAGCATCGTGACGGTCGAGCACATCAAGCTCGCCCGCGCCGGCGCCATCATCAAGGCCAAGCTGCGCAACATTCGCGACGGCTCGATCTTCGAGCAGAGCTTCCGGAGCGGTGAGAAGTTCAAGGCCGTCCGGATCGAGAAGAGCGAGGCCACGTACCTCTACAACGAGGGCGACTTCTACTACTTCATGGACACCACGACCTATGAGCAGGTTCCCCTGGCCCGTGCCCAGCTGGAGGACGTGCTGCCCTTCCTGAGGGACGGCAACGCGGTCAGCATCCTCCGCTACGAGGACTCGGTGATCGGCGTCGAGCTGCCGCTGACCGTCGACCTGGAGATCGCGGAGACCGAGCCCGGGGTCCGGGGCGACACCGTCTCCGGGACGACCAAGCCGGCGCGGCTGGAGACCGGCGCCTCCGTCCAGGTCCCGCTGTTCGTCAACCAGGGCGACCGCATCCGGGTGGACACCCGTTCGGGGAACTACATTGAAAGAGTCTGACGTCATGGAGCACAGCGCCCCGCCGGGCAGCGTCCGGGTGGCGAACGAGGTCATCGCCAGCATCGCCGCGATGGCGGCGCGGGAGCTGGACGGCGTCCGGGGGCTGGACGAGGCCAGCGCCCGCCACTTCGGCGACTGGATCAAGCGCGAGACGGCGCACAGGGGCGTCCGGGTCCTGCTCGACCCCGAGCGCAAGATCCACCTCGAGGTCTTCCTGACCGTGGACTCGACCGCCGTGCTGCGCGACGTCGCCGAGCGTGTCCAGGACAACGTCATCGAGGCGGTGCAGCGGATGCTGGGACTCGAGGTCGCCGAGGTGAACGTCTTCGTGTCCAGCATCGCGTTCCCGCGCTGATCGCCGGTGGCGGGCCCCCGGCACCGCGCCCGCGAGCTGGCGCTGAAGGTCCTGTTCCAGCTCGAGCACAGCCCGGAAGACGACCTGGAGGAGGCCCTCGCCTACCACGCCGCGGAGGACCAGGCCCCGCGCACCGTGGTCGAGTTCGCCGGTGAGCTGGTGCGCGGTGTGATGGGCGCCCGCGAGCAGCTCGACGACGCCATCCAGGCCGCCTCGACCAACTGGCGGCTGGAGCAGATGGGACGCGTCGACCGGGTGGTGCTGCGGATGGCCGTGTACGAGATCGCCGTGGCCCGCAAGGTCCCGGTGCGGGCCGCGATCAACGAGTCGATCGAGCTGGCCAAGACCTTCTCCGGCGAGGAGTCCGGCCGCTTCGTGAACGGCATCCTGGGCAAGGTGGCGCAGACGACCTCGCCATGAGCGCCAGCGAGCCGGACGCCGGGCTGGACGCGCTGCTGGACCGGCTGGAGGACGTGATCGCGCGCCTCTCAGACCCGACGGCGCCGCTGGATCGCCTGGTCACGGACCACGAGGCCGCCGGCCGGCTGGTCGAAGCGGCTCGGACCCGCCTGGAGGCCGCCGCGGAGCGCGTGGCCGGACCTCCGGAGGGGGAGCGGCCCTCGCCGCCCGGCTGACGTGCACTACCTGCTGCCAGCGCTGCTGGCCTGGGCCATCGCCCAGGTCACGAAGGTCGTCCTGAGCTCGGTCGCCCACCGCCGCCTGAACCTGCGGGTGCTGGCCGAGATGGGCGGCATGCCCAGCTCCCACGCCGCGATCGTGATGGGCCTCACGGCGGCGGTCGGGCGCGTCAACGGCGTCAGCTCCGCCGTCTTCGCGATCGCGCTTATCTTCTCCATCGTGGTGATGTACGACGCCCAGGGCGTCCGCCGCGCCGCCGGCCGCCAGGCCGCCGTCCTGAACCGGCTGGTCGAGGACATGGTCTCGATGCGCGGGATCCAGGAGGACCGGCTGCGCGAGCTGCTCGGCCACACGCCCTTCGAGGTGCTCGTCGGCGCCGCGCTCGGGGTGGCCGTGGGGCTGCTGCCGTTCTGACCAGGCAGAGCTCCTCGCGTGGCACGCGGCTGGACGTGGCGCTGGCCGACGCCGGGCTGGCCGAGTCGCGCAGCCGCGCCCAGGCGCTCATCATCGCCGGCCACGTCCGGGTCGCCGGCGAGACGGTCCGGGCGCCGGACCGGCCGGTCGGGCCGGACGAGCGGCTGGAGGTGGTGGCGCCGGCCCCCTACGTCAGCCGCGGGGGCGAGAAGCTGGCGCCGGCGCTGGACGAGTTCGGGGTCACCGCCGAGGGCCGCGTCTGCGCGGACATCGGCGCCTCCACGGGCGGCTTCACGGACGTGCTGCTGCAGCGGGGCGCCGCCCGCGTCTACGCGGTCGACGTCGGCCGGGGCCTGCTCCACTGGCGGCTGCGCCAGGACCCGCGCGTGGTCGTCATGGAGCGCGTCAACGCCCGGGACCTGCGCTCGCTGCCCGAGCCGGTGTCGCTGCTGACGGTGGACGTCTCGTTCATCGGCCTGGAGAAGGTGCTGCCGGCCCTCCTGGAGGCAGCGCCCGGGGCCGAGCTGGTCGTGCTCTTCAAGCCGCAGTTCCAGGTCCGCCGGGCGGAGGTCGGGAAGGGCGGCGTCGTCCGGGACGAGGCGGCCGTGGCGGCCGCCCTGGAGCGGTTCCGGGCCTGGTGCGGCGAGCACGGCGTCGAGGTCCTGGGCGAGACGCGGTCGGCGCTGCCGGGCGCCAGCGGCAACCGCGAGCTGCTGCTCCACCTGCGAGCCGGCGGCGGGTCGTGATCGCCTTCGTTCGCCACCCCCACGTCGACCCGGGCCTGCCCGGGCTGCTGGCGGCGCGCCAGTTCCTTGATGGGAAGGGCGTCCCCTACTGCGAGTCAACGCGGGAGGACCCGTCGCAGCTGCGAGACGACACCCGGCTGCTGGTGACGCTGGGCGGCGACGGCACCCTCCTCCACGCGGCGCGCATCGCCGCCGAGCGGGACATCCCGGTGCTGGGCGTCAACCTGGGCCGCCTGGGCTTCCTCACCGAGGTCGACGTCGACGACCTCTGCGACGGCCTGCGCCGGTTCCTGGACGGCGACTACCGGATCGAGGAGCGGACGCTGGTCGAGGTCACGGTGCTGCGCGGCGGCCGGCAGGTGCGGCGTGCGGTGGGCCTGAACGAGGTGGCGATCCAGCGGCCGGCCGACGCCGGGCTGGTCCGGCTCCGCATGCTGGTGGACGGCCAGGAGATCGGGGAGATCGACGCGGACGGCGTGATCGTCGCGACCGCGACCGGCTCCACGGCGTACGCCCTGGCGGCGGGTGGCCCGATCCTGGAGCCGACCATCGAGGACCTCCTGCTGGTGCCGATGAGCCCGTTCGCCCTGACCGTGCGGCCGATCGTGCTGCCGCCGCACCAGCGCGCGACGGTGGAGCTGCCCCGCAGCCCGGCGCTGGCCACCGTCGACGGGGGCACCGTCTGGCGCCTCCGCGCCGGCGACCGCGTCCGGGCGGCCGGCTACGAGCGGCGGCTGCGCATGGTCCGCCTGACGCCGCCCGAGCGCTTCTGGGCCCTGCTCCGGGAGAAGCTGGGGTGGGGCCTGCCGCTCGTGCCGACGCCGTCGCGGCGGGGGTCCCCAGAACCAAGCGATTAACACCCGAACGCTTGCTCGACGAACGCGCGTTCGGTATGCTGGCGCCATGCTCCAGGAGCTGCACGTCAGAGACCTCGCCCTGGTGGACGGCGCCTGCGTCCGGTTCGGCCCCGGGCTCAACCTGCTGACCGGCGAGACGGGCAGCGGCAAGTCGCTGATCGTGGACGCGCTCGGTCTCAGCCTGGGCGCCCGGGCCAGCGCCGACCAGGTCCGCCAGGGCGCCGACCGCGCGCACGCCGAGGCCCTCTTCGACGTCACCGGGGCGGCGTCCGTGCGCCAGGCGCTGGAGGCGATGGGGCACGACGCGGGCGGCGGGCTGGTGCTCGCCCGCGAGGTCGGCCGTCGCGGGGCGGCCCGGCTCAACGGCCGGCCCGCCACACCGGGGCAGCTGCGCGAGCTGGGCCGGGCGCTGGTGGGCATCCACGGCCAGCACGACCAGCGCCTGCTGATGGACCCCGAGGCCCAGACGCTGCTCCTCGACTCGTTCGGCGGCGCGCTGCCGGCCCGGGAGGCGGTCGCCGCCGCCCACGCCGGCTGGAGCGCCGCCAGTGCCCGGCTGGCCGACCTGGTGCGCATGCAGGCGCGAGGCCAGCGGGAGGAGGAGTACCTGCGGTGGCAGCTCGAGGAGCTGCGGGCCTCAGACCTCCGGGCCGGCGAGGACGAGGAGCTGGCCGCCGAGCGGGCGGTCGTGCGCAACGCGGCCCGCCTGGCGGAGCTGGTGGGCACGGCGGTCGAGACGCTGCGGGCGGAGGAGGGCCTGCCCGCGGCCGCCGGCGGCATCCGCGGGGCCGCCGAGCTGGATCCCAGGCTGGCGGCGATGGCCGACCGCCTGGAGGGCCTGGACGCCGAGCTGGCCGACGCGGCGGCCGAGCTGCGCGCCTACGTCGAGACGCTGGACGCCGACCCCGGCCGGCTGGAGGTGCTGGAGGCGCGGCTGGCGACGCTCGAGCAGGTCAAGCGGAAGTACGGCGGCAGCCTGGAGGCCGCGATCGGCGAGCGCGAGCGGCTGGAGGCGCAGGTCGGCCGCGTCGAGGACCTGGCGGCCGCGCTGGAGGCGGCCGAGCGAGAGGTGGCGGGCGCCCGCGCGGCGCTCCAGACGGCGGCGGAGGCGCTGACGCGGGCACGGACCAGGGCCGCCTCGCGGCTGGGGCGGGCGGTGACGGCCGAGCTGGCCGGGCTCCGGCTGGAGGGGGCGGTGTTCGAGGTCCGCCTGGCGGCGCGGGCCGAGATCGGGGCAGAGGGCGCCGAGGAGGTCGACATGCTCTTCTCGGCCAACCCGGGCGAGGCGCCGGCGCCGCTGGCCCGGGTCGCCTCGGGCGGTGAGCTGTCCCGGGTGATGCTGGCGATCCGGACCGCCAGCGCGGCGTCGGAGAACCTGCCCACCTTGGTGTTCGACGAGGTGGACGCCGGCATAGGCGGCGAGGCGGCGGCGCAGGTGGGCCTGCGGCTGAAGGCCCTGGGCCACAGCCACCAGGTGCTCGTGGTGACCCACCTTGCGCAGATCGCGTGCTTCGCGGACCACCACCACGTGGTGGAGAAGGCCGCGGGCCCGGGCGGCCGCAGCGTCGTTCGCATCCGCGAGCTGGTCACGATGGACGAGCGAGCCCGCGAGCTGGCCCGGATGATGAGCGGCACGGTCACGGAGAAGGCCCTGGCGCGTGCCAGGGAGCTCCTGGAGGAGGCGAGAGCGATCCGAATAGCGGCTTGATCCCTCCCACGGGTTCACACGCGCAGGCGTCCGGCCGCGCTAGCCTTCGCTGGATCTGCTTATGAGACACGCGATCCTCGGGGCCGGGGGCGTCGGCCTGTTGATCGGCGGCGGCCTCGCCCTGGCCGGGCAGCCCGTCGTCCTGATCCTCCGGCCGGAGACGCTGGCCGAGTACCCGGGCGGCGTCCACGTGGAGAGCGCCGTGCTCGGCGAGTTCGACGTCGACGTGCCGGCCGTCACCCGGCTCGACCGGCCGGTCGACGTGCTGTGGGTGACCGTGAAGGCCACGCAGCTGGAGGCGGCGCTGGCCACGGCCTCGCCGGCCGTCGCGCCGGACGCGATGGTCGTGCCGCTGCTGAACGGCCTCGACCACGTGGCCCGGCTGCGGGAGACCTTCGGCGAGCAGGTCGTCCCGGGCGCGATCCGCGTGGAGTCGGAGCGCGTGGGCCCGGCCCACGTGGTGCAGTCCAGTCCTTTCGTGGCGACGGACCTGGCGCCGCAGCCCGCGCTGCGCGAGCGCGCCGAGGCGCTCGCCCGCGAGATGGGCGAGGCGGGCCTGGCCTGCAACGTCGGCGACAGCGAGGCCCAGGTGCTCTGGACCAAGCTGGCGCTGCTCGGGCCGTTCGCATTGGGCACCAGCAGCGCGGGCGCCCCGATCGGCGTCGCCAGGCAGGACCCGGAGCTGATGGGGCTGATGGCGGGCGCGGTCCGGGAGGTGTGCGCCGTCGGCGTTGCGGAGGGTGCCAGCCTCGACGCCGATGTCTTCATCCGCGTGCTCGGCGCCATGCCCGCCGAGATGCGCAGCTCGATGCAGAAGGACATCGCGGCGGGCCGGCCGACGGAGGTGGACGCCATCGCCGGGTCGGTGCTGCGGCGGGCTCGGGAGCGGGGCATCCCCGCCCCCGCGCTGACGGAGCTGGTGCGGCGCGTTGCCGCCGCGCAGGCGCTTTAGCGGTCCCGGCGATCCGCGCGTCCGCCGGGCGCTGTGCATCGCCGCGCATCCGGACGACGTCGAGTTCTTCGCCGGCGGCACCGTGCTGCTGCTGACCGGTCGCGGCGCCGCGGTGGACCTGGCGGTGGTCACGTCGGGCGACAAGGGCACCCGCGACGCCGCGGCGGCCGGCGCCGACCTGGCCGCCACCCGCGAGCGGGAGCAGCGATCCGCCGCGGCGCTGCTCGGCATCGGGCGCGTGGAGTTCCTCCGCCACCGCGACGCCGAGGTCGTCGACAGCCTGGAGCTGCGGGGCCTGCTGGTGCGCGAGATCCGCCGCAGCCGGCCGGACGTCCTGCTGACGTTCAGCCCGATGCCGGGCTACCGGCAGCACCCGGACCACAGGGTCGTGGGCCGGGTCGCGATGGACGCGGCCTGGCCCTGCGCCCGCGACCCGCTGTCCTACCCGGAGGCCGGCCCGCCGCACCAGACGGCGGAGGCGTGGCTGTTCGGCGGCCCGGAGGGCGCCGACGTGGACCTGAAGGTCGACGTCCGCGAGGTGCTGGACGCCAAGATCCGGGCCCGCCTGGAGCACCGGAGCCAGACCGGCAGCCCCCGCCAGCTGGCCGCCCGCTGGCGCCGGACCGGCGCCGAGGAGCGGTTCGTCCAGGTCGACCTGCGCTGATCCGGCCGGGGCGGCGGCCGGCCTGCCTACGCCGCGACCAGCTCCCGTACGCGGGGCACCAGGTACCGCTCGAGGGCCTGGTACGGGATCGACACCTCCGGCTGGCCGGCCGCGCCCGGGGCGACCTGATAGCGGGCGAACACGATCACCAGGGCCGCCTGGGTGAGCAGGAAGTCCCGGAAGTTGGCGGGGACCGGCGCCGTGCCGTCCAGGAGGGTCTGCTCGTCGGCGACGTGCAGCCTGACCAGCTGGTCCCGGGCCGCGTCTGAGAGGACCGTCAGGTAGCCGGAGCCGATGCCGAACAGGTCCTGCAGCGCCAGGACGCGGCCGGCCTCCAGGTCGCAGTTGAACGTCGTGGTCGTGGTGTTGGGGTGGGCGGCGCCGGCCTGGTACTCCGTGCAGTCCACGCGCAGCACGGCCAGCCGGCCCGTGACGCGGACGGTGCGGCTGCGGCACTCCAGCTCGCTCCGGGTCGGGCCCATGGGTGCCGCCCGGGCCGCGTCCACGAAGTCGTAGACCTCTCGCTGCAGCGTGCCCTGCATCGCCGTGTCGAGCGTCACCTCGCGGCCGCCCCCCAGCCCGTCGAGGCGCGGGTACTCGACCTGGTAGCGGTAGGCGCCGGGACCGCTGTCGTTGGGGCTGGTGCCGGACAGCGTCCCGACGTGCACCGCCGGCGGGCTGGGGGCGGGGCTGGGCGACGCGCTCGGGGTCGGGCTCGGGCCCTCGTCGCTCGCCACCGGCGACGGCGAGGGCTGCGCCAGCGCGCCGGCCGAGGGCGACGGCGCCGTGGCGTCGCAGGAGACCAGCCCCGCCGTGAGCAGCACGGCGACGAACACGCCACCGGCCGTGCGAACCTCACGCATCAGCGCCCATACCCTAGCCCGAATCAGCCCTGGAGGGCCGCGACCTGGGCGACCGTCAGCCGCTCGGCCGCCGCGGCCGGGCACGAGATCCGGAAGACCGCAGTCCCCAGCCGGCCGACCACGAGCGCGCGGTCGCCGGCGAGGCCGAGCCGGCAGTCGTCCAGGCCGGCGGAGGCCGCCAGCGAGCAGTCGCCGGCCGCGAACGGTGCCTGGCCGGCCTCGGCGGACCAGTCGGCGAAGGCACGGGCCGCCCCCGCGGCCGAGGCCGTCGCGACCAGCGTCTCGTCCGCCCCGGTCCAGGCGCGCGTGGCCCCGTCCAGCCAGCCCCAGCTCGTGTACCGCCGGAGGGCCGCCGCCTGGTCCGGCTGCTGGCTGGCCGCCTCCGTCGCCACCAGGTGGTCCTGGCCTGCCCGGCGGGCCGAGCCGACCACCTGGTCGGCCAGGATGGCGTCGGCGGGCGCCCGCAGCCGGAGGCCGGGCGGCGGCTGGGCGGCGATCGAGGGGGAGGGCGGACGGTCGCCGGCGGAGCCGATCGACGACGGGGCGTGGCCGCCGCAGGCGGCGAGGCCCAGCCACAGCAGCGCGGCGAGCGCGGTCGGGACGCGGGACATCGAGGGCTATGATTGCCTGCCGTGGGCCAGCCCGGCGCGGAGAGGGCGCGACTGGACGTCCAGACGCCCATCTTCGAGGGGCCTCTCGAGCTGCTGCTGGTCCTGGCAGAGCGGGAGGAGCTGGACATCTTCCAGGTGTCGCTGGCGGCGCTGACCGAGGCCTACCTGGCCGAGATCGCGGCGCTCGACCAGCGCGACCCCGTCGAGATGGCGGAGTTCCTCGGGCTGGCCGCCAGGCTCCTGCTGCTGAAGTCCATCCGGCTGCTGCCCGGCGAGGAGCCCGGCGACGAGGAGGCCGACCTGCTGGGCTGGGAGGAGGACGTCCGGAGCCGGCTGCTCGAGTACCGGCACTACAAGGACATGGCGGAGAAGCTGATGGAGCGCGCCGCCGCGGACGAGCCGAGCTACCCGGCGCCGGCGCGGCAGATCGACGTCGAGGGCCAGGAGGAGCCGCTGCAGGTGGCGGCCCTGATCAAGGCCTTCCAGTCGGTCCTGGCCCGCCTCCCGCCCCGGCCGATCGTGTACGTGGGCACGGGCTGGACGGTGGAGGACAAGCTGGAGGCCCTGGGCCGCCGGCTGCGCGGGGGCCCGCTGGAGCTGGTCGAGGTGATCCTCGAGTGCCGGGACCGGCTGGAGGCCGTGGTGACGTTCATCGCGGTGCTGGAGATGCTGCGGCGGGGCGAGGTCAGGGTGCGCCAGGAGCGGAACTTCGGTCGGATACTGGTGGAGGCGGCTTGAACACCCTCGCGGCGGCGATCGAGGCCATCCTGTTCAGCTCCAGCCGGGCCTTCAAGGTCCGGGAGCTGCAGCAGGTCACGGACAGCGACCGGGCCGGCGTCGAGCAGGCCCTGGAGGAGCTGCGGGAGTCGCTGATCCACGGGGGCCTGATGCTGCAGCGGCACCACGACCAGGTGCAGCTCGTCACGCGGCCCGAGCTGGCCGGCTACGTGCGCCGCGCCCTGCGCCCCGAGGTCACCGGCCGCCTCTCGGCCGCCGCCTACGAGACGCTGGCCATCGTCGCCTACCAGCAGCCGGTGACCCGGTCGAAGATCGAGGAGATCCGTGGCGTGAACTCGGACGGCGTGCTCGCCAACCTGGAGCTGCGCGACCTGGTCCGGGAGGTCGGCCGCGGAGCGGGGCCGGGCCAGCCCCGTCTGTTCGGGACGACCATCCGCTTCCTCCAGATGCTGGGCCTGGAGTCGCTGGAGGAGCTGCCCTTCCCGGACACGCAGGAGCTGCCCGAGCAGCCCGCGGCGCGGGCGGAGCAGCCGGCCGGCGAGCCCGGGGCCGGGC
>JBKPCH010000206.1:0-20332 GCA_046727275.1 Candidatus Dormiibacterota bacterium | reverse complement strand
CCCAGGGTGCGGGCCACCGCGATGCAGTCGAGCACGTGGTCCACGGCCCGCCGGCGCACGGCGGCGTCCGGGTGGCAGAGGCTGCCGAGCCGGTAGGCGTCGTCCTGGAACAGGTTGGGGTTGACGGCGCCGACGGCCACTCCCTGCTCGGCGGCGGCCCTCGCGAGGGCGTCCCAGTCGTCCACCCGGTCCCAGGGAAGGTGGATGGCCACGGTCGGGCAGATGCCGGTCAGGCGGTGGACCATGCCGGCGTCCGCCAGCTTCTCCGCGATCGTGTGCGCCGCGTCCGGCCGCGCGAAGACCTTGAACCGCGTCCCGGAATCGCCGTAGCCCCAGGACGGCGTCTCGATGCGGAGGCCGCCGGCCCGTTCGACGACGGCCTCGCCGTACCCGGAGGCGCGATCGGTCACGGTGAGATGCCGTGCGGTCTCAGTGCGCCTGGGTGTGGGTCGGGACCGGGCGGCCGACACTCCAGAGGAAGAACCAGGCGCCGGCGTCGCCCACGAAGGCGAAGCGCTTGTGCAGGTCCTTCCGCGCCTGCTCGAAGTCCCCGAGGCTGTCGAGATAGCGGCCGAACCCGCCGTACTCGGCGTCCAGCTCGACCATGCGCCGCGCGTTGGAGACGGTCGCCTCCAGCTTCCTCCGGTTCCGGATGACGCGGCTGTCGCCCATGAGGCGGTCGATGTCGGCCTCGCCCATCGCCGCGACCGCTTCGGGGTCAAATCCATCAAAGGCGTCGCGGATGCCGGGCCACTTGGCCTCGACGACGCGCCAGCTGATGCCAGTCTGGAACATGACGCGAGCCAGCGCGTCGAGGTAGCCGGACAGATCCTTGGGCGGCGGCTGCTGCGTGTGGTCCCCCATCACCCTGGATCTTAGGCCCCGGACGGCAAAACCGAACGATTGTCGTTCGATCGTTCGCCTTAACCGAACATTTGCGGTCTGGACTGGTCCGGGTCGGAACGTATGGCTAAGATGTCCGGTCGTGAAGACGCCTCCCGCTGAGGCTCGTGTGCTGCCGGCACTCAAGGCACGGAGCGAGCGAGACAAGCGCTTCCTGATATTCGTGGGGCTCGTCCTGGTTGCGATCTCCATGGGCTTCAAGTCCGAGATGGTGGGTCCGAGCCAGGTCTGGGGGCTGGGCATCGGCCTCCTCGTGCTCGCCACCCCGGCCCTGATGGGCTACCTCCACTCCGAGAACGCCAAGCCCAGCCTGGAGCACTTCGTGCCGGTCATGCTCGGCACGCTGGCCGTGGCGGGCCTCTCCCTTCTGGTGCCCGAGTGGTGGAAGTACTCGATCATCACCAGCGCCTTCGGCATCGGTTTCTGCCTCGCGGCGCAGCTCGACTACCGCCAGATCCGGGCCCGCCTCCGGCCGGTCCACTACATCATCCAGGAGGTCCTCCTCGGCGTCGGCCTGGCCGGCTCCTACCTGGTGATCGTCACTGTCAACGTCGGCCTCCCGGTCCGCCTGGCCGGCATCTTCGCCATCTCCCTGCTGGCCAGCTACCGCTCGTTCCGGGTCCTGGGCACGCCGATGACCCCCCGGCGGGCGCTCCTGTTCTCGACCTTCGTCGCGCAGCTCGTCTTCTTCTTCGCGTGGGCGATGAGCGTCTACGTCTACTTCCCGGAGGGCGTGTACGCGGTCCTGCTGTTCCTGCTCTGGTACGTGAACCGCGGGATCATCCGCCACACCGTCGAGGAGACGCTCAGCTTCAACGTGATGATCGAGTACGGGCTCTTCATCCTGCTGATCGCGTTCCTCTTCTTCACGAGCTTCCAGCCCCGCTAGGGCTCCTTGGCAGAAACCTGACCACGGCGTCAGGATGGTGGGAGAGATGCCCCCCAGCAACCTGGTCAGGGCGCTGCTCTGGCCGCTGATCGTCCTGGCCTGGCTCGCCGTCCTCCTCGTCGCCGTCTGGCTGATCAGCCACGTCACCCACACGGTGCTGATCCTGGTGCTCAGCACCGTCGTGGCCTTCGCGTTGACCCCGCTGGTCAGCCTGCTCGAACGCTGGCTGCCGCGCGGCCTCGCCGTGGCCGTCGCCTACGTGATCGGCTTCGCCGTGGTCGCGGGCCTCCTCAGCGTGGTCGTCGCCAGCGCCTCCACCGACATCAGCAACCTGGCCCGCAGCCTGCCCAGCTACGCCCGCCGGGCACAGGACCTCCAGCCCCAGGTGCTCGGGCTGTTGAGCCGCTTCGGCGTGACCCGGGGACAGCTGAACGAGGCGGAGGCCCGTCTCATCGCGTACCTGCAGGGCCTCAGCGCGCAGGCCGCCAGCGACGCCATCGACCTGGTGCGAACGGTGCTCAACGCGATCGTGGACACCGTGCTGGTGCTGATCCTGAGCATCTACCTGGTCGCCAACGGCCCCCGCATTGTCACCTGGCTCCGCGAGCAGGCCCCGCGCGGGCAGGTCCGCCGCGCCAACATCCTGATCTCGATCGTCAACCAGGTGGTGGGCGGGTACGTGCGGGGCACGCTGACCATGGCGACGCTGGTCGGCCTCCTCGTGGGCGTGGGGATGGGCGTCCTGGGGGTCCGCTACGCCCTGCTGCTCGGCATCCTGGCCTTCTTCATGGAGTTCGTGCCGGTCCTGGGCGTCATCATCTCCGGCGCCGTCTGCGTCCTGATCGCCCTCTTCCAGGGCTGGGTGCTGGCGCTGGTCGTCCTCGGCTACTTCGTGGTGGTCCACGTCATCGAGGGCGACGTGGTCGGGCCGCGGGTGATGGCCAGGTCGGTCGGCATCCACCCGGCCGTGGCCCTCCTGGCCCTGGTCGCCGGCAGCGAGCTGTTCGGCCTGTGGGGCGCCCTGTTCGGCGCGCCGATCGCGGGCCTGCTGCAGGCGATCGCCACCGCCGCCTACCGAGAGGTCCGCCTGGCCCGGATCCAGGATGCCACCATCGTGACCCCGGCGGCGGTGGGGGACATCCGCCGGGAGCCTGCATAGATAGAGGTCCGGCCGGAAAGGCAGGCGGATCTTCGCCGCCCATGCACCCCATCTCCGGGGTTGGCTTCTGCGGTCCTCTTATCCCGGCCTGGCGGCCGCTCCCTCCGGTCCTCGGCGCCGCCCCCGGATCTGGGACACCTGGACGACGAATCTCTCGCCAGCCTTTCCGGCCAGACCTCTCCGGCCGGCCATTTGGGCGCGGGGCCGGAAGGCCGGCCTCCGGTAGTGCTAACCTCGCGTGCCATGCCGGTGGCGGTCAGCGCTGCGATCCTCAACTGGAACGGCGGCGACCTCGTGGTCGAGTGCCTGCGAAGCGTGCTCGCCCAGACCCACGTGCCGGAGCAGCGCATCGTCGTCGACAACGCCTCCACCGACGACTCGCTGGACCGGCTCCGCGCCCTCCACCCCGACCTGGTCGTCATCGCCAACCGGCGCAACGTCGGCTTCGCCAGCGCGGCCAACCAGGCCGTCGCGGCGGCGGAGGGCGACTGGCTGCTGCTCCTGAACCTCGACGTCCAGCTCGAGCCGGAGTACGTCGCCCGGCTGCTGGCGGCCGGCGAGCGGTCGCCGCGCGTCGGCTCCGTGACCGGCAAGCTGCTCCGGCCCCGGAACGGCAGCGGCGAGGTCGTGGTGGACAGCACCGGGCACGTCCTCTTCCGGAACGGCTGGGCCGCCAACCGGGGCGAGGGCCGGCCCGACCAGGCCCAGTGGGAGCTTCCGAGCGAGGTGTTCGGCGTGACCGGGGCCGCCCCGCTGTACCGGCGCCAGATGCTCCGCGAGGTGAGCCACGAGTGCGCCCGGCCGTTCGACGAGCGCTTCTTCGCCTACATCGAGGACGTCGACCTGGACTGGCGGATGCGCTGGCTGGGCTGGACCGCCTGGTACGAGCCGGTGGTCGCGTGGCACCACCGCAGCGCCACCGGCGCCCGGCGGTCGCCGTTCATCCTGCGCCACATCCTCAAGAACCGCCTGCTCCTCACGGCCAACAACGACCTCTGGCCGGATGGCCTCCGGCGCCTGCCGGACGTGGCCGCCTTCACCCTCGTGACCGCCGTCCAGTTCGGGACGGAGTCGCCGTGCGCCCTGCTCGGCCTCGCCGACTTCGCCCGCCTGCTGCCGGCCAGCCTCCGCCGGCGCCGCGCGCGACGGGCCTGAGCCGGCGCGGCCACGACGTGACTGTCTACTGCTCTGTCGCCGACGAGACGGATCTCGACCGGCCGTACCGCATCCGGCTGACGCCGGCCGGCGCCACAGACGTGGATCTGTCCGCGGCCGTGTCGCTGGAGGAGTCGTTCAAGACCATGGTGCAGGAGGTGCAGCGCCTCAAATACACCGACTTCGAGAACCCGTGCTACTACAACATCCAGTGGATGCGGCTGCTGCAGGAGGCCCAGCACGTCATCGAGGTGACCGGGAGCGTCTTCGACTACCGGCCGGCCCAGATCCGCTCGCTGCAGCCCCCGCGGGAAGGCCACGGATGAGCCGCCGGGTCGTCCTCGTCGGGGGCAGCGGCCAGCTGGCCCACGACCTGCGCCGGCAGTGGGCCGAGAGCCGGGCCTCCGAGGAGCTGGTCCCGCTGTCGCACGCGAACGTGGAGGTGGCGGACCTGGAGTCCGTACGGTCGGCGCTGCGGCTCCTGAAGCCCGACCTGGTGATCAACACGTCTGCGTACCACAAGGTGGACGTCGTGGAGGACGATCCCGAGGGCGCGTTCGCCGTCAACGCCGTCGGGCCGCGCAACCTGGCGCTGGCCTGCCGCGAGCTGGACGCGGCGCTCGTCCACCTCAGCACCGACTACGTGTTCTCCGGCCGCTCCGACCGGCCCTACGTCGAGACCGACCCGGTGGACCCGCTCAACGTCTACGGCGTCAGCAAGGCCGCGGGCGAGATGCTGGTGCGGCACCTGCTGCCCCGGCACTTCATCGTCCGCTCCAGCGGGCTGTACGGCCAGGCCGGGTCGTCGGGGAAGGGCGGCAACTTCGTGGAGACGATGCTCCGGCTGGCCGCGGAGGACCGGCCGATCCGCGTCGTGAGCGACCAGGTGCTGACCCCCACGGGCACCCCGTTCCTGGCCGCTCAGGTCGCCGAGCTGTCGGCGACGGACCGGTACGGCACGTACCACGCCACCTGCCAGGGCGAGTGCAGCTGGCACGACTTCGCGGCGGCCATCTTCGAGCTGGCCGGCGTCACGCCGGTGCTGCAGCGGCAGTCGACGGCGGAGTCCGGGGCCCGGGCGCTGCGGCCACCATACTCCGTGCTGGAGAACCGTGCCCTGGAAGCCATCGGGCTGGACCGGATGCCGCCCTGGCGGGAGTCGCTGCGTGCCTACCTCGAGGCCCGGACGCGGCCGCTGCCGGCGCGCGAGCTCGCCTGACGCGGGGGCTGGCAGCTTGGCCAGGTGGTGGCGGCGGCCCGCTCTGGAGGTCCGGCCCGTAGAGCTCAGACCTGTAGAGCTCCGGCCGGAAAGGCAGACGGATCTTCGCCGCCCATGCACCCCATCTCCGGGGTTGGCTTCTGCGGTCCTCGGTCACGCCCTGGAGGGCGCTCCCTGCGGTCCTCGGCGCCGCCCCCGGATCTGGGGCACCTGGCCCGAAAATACGGGCATTTTCGCGGCGGCACGGCGCCCCCGCAGGGGGCATGGGGACTGGACGACGAATCTCTCGCCAGCCTTTCCGGCCAGACCTCTGGCGCTGCTGGTCGCGCTCGGCCTGGCCGCCTGCTGCTCGGGCAGCGCAGCGCCGTCTCCGTCCCCGTCTCCGCGCCACGGCGCGACGGTCGCCATCCCCACCGGCGTGAACCCGGCCGGGGTGGCGGTCGGCGACGACTTCGCCTGGGTGGCCAACTCGGGCGAGGGGACGGTCTCCAAGATCGACCTGAAGACCGACCGGCCCCTGGCCAGGGTTGCGGTGGGCGATCCCCAGAGCATCACGGGGTGCGCGAGCCGGAACGTCCACCAGACGCCGCACGGTGACTTCCGCATCCGGAACTGCGACCTGCCCAAGGCGGTCGCGGTCTCGAAGGGCGCGGTCTGGGCGGGCCGCGGGGACACGCAGTCGCTGGTCCGGATCGACCCCGCCACGAACCGGGTGGTGGCCTCCATCCCGGTGGGGGTCGATGCGTGGTACATCGCAGCCTCCGATACCGCCGTCTGGCTGAGCGACTGGGGGACGACGGACGTCGTACACGTCGACCCGGCCACCGACCGCGTCGTCGCCACGGTCGCCGACCTGCCGCCCGGTCCAACCGGCATATCCATCGCCCCCGGCGGTGTCTGGGTGGCGAGCAGCCGGGCTGATACGCTGACCCGGATCGACCCTGCCACCCATCAAGTGGTGGCCTCCGTGGCGACGGACACGGTTCCGCTGCCGGTGCTCTACGCCTACGGAAGCGTGTGGGTCCGCAATGAGTTCGGCGAGGGCAGCGGCACCGTCCAGCGCATCGATCCCGTCACCAACCGGGTGGTGGCGACGATCCCGGTCGGTCCCGGTATCGCGCGCGACGGCCTCGACGGCCTGGCGGCACTGGACGGCGGCGTCTGGGTGGCCAGCCTGCGGCTGGAGCGGATCGATGCCGCCAGCAATCGGCTGACGCGGCCGATCAGGCACACGGCGAGCGCCGTGACGGCGGGCGCGGGCTCGCTGTGGACCGTGGACGACGCGCACATGGTGAGCCGGATAACGCCCTGACCAGGTGGTACGCAGCTAAGAGGGTGCGGCCAGCTCGCGGCGGCGCGCCCGATGCAGCCGGACCTTGACCAGGTTGCCGCACACCCTCGTCAGGCACCAGCGACGGCTCCGGTTCAGGCTCTCGTCGCAGAACATCCAGCTGCAGTCCGGATTGGCGCATACCTTGATCCGGCTGGCGTCGGTCGTGGTGATCAGGTCCACCGCCGATCGCACCAGCTCTGCCACGACCCGGTCCCAGTCCGCGCGGACCGGCACCGCCGTGACGCGCCGGTCCTCGCCGATGGCGTAGACGAACGGCGATGCGCCCAGCAGCGCGTTCAGGTGCCGAACCTCGTCCGGCCCGAGGCCTTCCCTTCGGGCCGCTCCCTCCAGGAGGTCACGGATCAGCGATCGGAGCTCGCGGAGCGCCGGGAGCCTTCCCGACGGAATCGGCGTCGGCGCCGTCCAGCCCCAGTGATCGAGGAAGGCGCGCTGCCAGCCGGCGAGGGGCAGCCGATCGAAGCGCCGCCCGCTGCCCGCATGATCCGCGAACTCGCTGTCGACGAAGTCGAGACAGGGGGACTCGTTCCACTGAAGGGGAACCGGGCCCAGCGGGATGTCCGGCCCCACTTCGCGCTGGCTCTCGGTCCTGGTAACATTCATTCGCCGCCAGCGCATATTACAGCAGCACTGGCGGCGGGTCGGAGGGATTGACGATGGGTGCAGCGACCGTCCGCCGGACAGGACTCGGGCTCGTCCCGCTCCTGGTCACCGCCGTCCTCGTGGCCTGCACGCAGGCTTCCCCGTCACCCTCGGGCTGGACCAGGGTCGCGCAGGTCAGGGCCGCCGAGAGGGCAGGTCCCGTCACCATCGGCGGCCGGTGGGCGTTCGTGCCGAACATGGCCGACGGCACCGTCACCCAGATAGACCGGACGGCCGGCAGGGCCGTCGCGACCATCTCGGTCTCGGACCCGCGGGTGCTTCGCGAGCAGGGCTGCGCCCCCGACAGCGTGCACGCCTACTACTCGGGCTCCTGGGGGTGGCGCGCCTGCGACACCCCGTACGCGCTGGCGTGGGACGGGACCCTCCTGTGGGCCATCGACAACGGCAGCAGGCGGCTGGTCGCCGTCGATCCGACCCTGCACCAGATCGCAGGGGCGATAGACCTGCCCGGCACCGGGTGGGCTGTGGCGGTCGACGGCACCACCGCCTGGGTCACCGGGTGGGACGAGGACTCCCTGTACACGGTCGACCTCCCGACCCGACGTGTGGCGGGCACGATTCGCGGTCTCGATCAGGGGCCCTCGGCCCTGGCGATCGCCGGCGGCTCGGTGTGGGTGGTCTGCGTGCGAGGGGTGGGCCGCCTCGATCGTATCGACGCCGGCACCGGCCAGATCGCCCGCCGGTACGACATCGAGTGGTGGAGCAATGCCGTCGTGGCGAACCCCGACGCGGTCTACGTTCGGGGAACGAACGGGGGAGACGTCTCGCGACTGAATCCGGTCAGCGGCGCGGTGGCGTGGAGCCAGGTCGGTCCCGGGTTCGTCGGGCGCTTTGGAATCGACCAGATGGCGGTCTCCCGGGGTGGCATCTGGCTGGGCGGACCCACCGCCACGGTTCGTCTCGACCAGAGGACGGGACAGACCGCCGAGACCATCCCGGTCGCGTCGAGCTCCGTGGCCGCCGAGGGCAACGAGCTCTGGCTGGTGCAGCTCGACGGCATGGTCTCCGAGTTCCGGTGGCGGTAGGCGCGAGGACGGCCTGCGCTACATCCCCAGGTAGGCCGCCTGGACGTCCTCGGACTCGAGCAGCTCCTTGCCCGTGCCGTGCTTGACGATCGAGCCGGTCTCCAGCACGTAGCCACGATGAGCGATCTCGAGCGCCTTGTTCGCGTTCTGCTCCACCAGCAGCACCGACGTGCCCTGGGCATTGATCTCGACCACCGTCGAGAAGATCAGCTCCTGCAGGATCGGCGCCAGGCCAAGCGACGGCTCGTCGAGCATGAGGACCTTCGGCCTCGCCATGAGGGCGCGGGCGACGGCCACCATCTGCTGCTCCCCACCGGACAGCGTTCCGGCCAGTTGCCGGTCCCGCTCCTTGATCCGGGGGAACAGAGTGTGGACGCGCTCCAGGTCGTCGTTTATCCCATCACGGTCACGTCGCGAGTAAGCACCCATCATGAGGTTGTCCCTCACGCTCATCCTGGGGAAGAGGCGACGTCCCTCGGGCGACTGGGAGATGCCGGCGGCGACCACCTGGCTGGGCGGCGTGCGGGCCATCTCCTTGCCGTCGAAGCGGATGCTGCCGCGGGCCGGCCTCACCAGGCCGGAGATCGTCCGCAGGGTCGTGGTCTTGCCGGCGCCGTTGGAGCCGATCAGGGCCACGATCTCGCCGCGCTCCAGCGAGAGGGTAACGCCGCGCAGCGCCTGCACCCGGCCGTAGAAGGCGTCGATGTCGGTCAGTTCGAGCAGGGCCATCTCGTCAGGCGCTCTTGCCCAGGTAGGCCTCGATCACACGAGGGTTGCGGCGGACCTCCTCGGCCGAGCCGTCGGCGATCTTCTCTCCATGGTCGAGCACCGCGATCCGCTGGGAGATGCCCATGACCACCTTCATGTCGTGCTCGATCAGGAAGACCGTGATGCCCTGTTCGATGATCTTGTGAATCAGCCCCATCAGCTCCACCTTCTCCTGGGGAGTGAAACCCGCGGCTGGCTCGTCGAGCAGCAGCAGGCTGGGTCGTGTCGCAAGCGCCCGGGCGATCTCGAGCCGGCGCTGCTGCCCGTACGCCAGGTTCCGCGCATAGTCGCGTGCCCGCCGCTCGATGCCGACGAACTTGAGGAGCTCCATCGCCCGGTTGACGACGCTGTCCTCCTCGTGCCGCTCGCCGGGGGTCTTGAACAGGGCGTCCCAGAGCTTCGCGCGCATGCGCACATGCTGGCCGACCCGCACGTTGTCGACGGCGCTCATGTAGTCGAAGAGGCGGATGTTCTGGAACGTCCGGGCGATGCCCAGCTTGGCCACTTCGTGCGGCTTCCTCCCCTCGATTTCCATGTCCTGGAAGACGACGGCGCCTTCGGTTGGCGGAAACAGGCCCGTGATGCAGTTGAAGAGCGTCGTCTTGCCCGCGCCGTTCGGGCCGATGAGGGCGAATACCTTGCCTCGCTCGACGTCGAAGCTGACGTCGTCCACTGCGGCCAGCCCGCCGAAGCGCTTGCTGACGTGACGGATGCTGAGTATGGCCTCGCCAGTCATCGTCAGGCCGTCTCCACGTCGAACACGGACTCGTCGGTCCCCGCGTGCGTCAGCTCCTCTGCGCGAACGCGGCTGGGCAGCAGGCCCTGGGGCCGGAACAGCATGATCAGCACCAGGATCAGGCCGAAGATGACGAACTTCGCCCTGGCTATCTCCTCCCCGAGGCCGGGCCAGCCACCCGGATAGCCCTTGGTGATCCCCTCCAGGCCCAGCGCGCTGGCGATCGAGTTGACCTGTCCGGGAGCGTCGGGCAGGAACTTGAACAGGACGTAGTAGAGGACGATGGCGCCGAGCATCGCGCCCGGGATGTTGCCCATGCCGCCGAGCACGACCATCGCCAGCACTGTGACCGAGACGGTGAAACCGAAGTTCTCGGGGCTGACGATCGACAGCTTGGCCCCGTAGAACGCCCCGGCGAAGCCGCTGGTGGCGGCGCCGATAGCGAAGGCCAGCAGCTTGATCGTCGTGGTGTTGACGCCCATGGCGGCGGCCGCCACCTCGTCCTCTCGGACGGCCATCCAGGCCCGGCCCAGGCGCGACCCGTAGAGGTTGTTGACCAGGATGACGGAGAGGACGAGCAGCAGCACCATCAGCACGTAGTAGGCCGTCGGATTGGCGGATGTGAACCGGAAATCGTTCGCGATCGCTAGCGGCAGCCCGACCCAGGGACCATCGAGCCAGGCCGGCAGCGCCGGCGCGTCCAGCGCGGTGATGCCGTTGACTCCGCCGGAAAACGTGCCCAGGTTCCGGAAGAAGATGGGCACGATCTCGCCGAAGCCGAGCGTCACGATCGCCAGGTAGTCCCCCCTGAGCCGCAGGGTCGGCGCTCCGAGCAGTGCGCCAGCGCCCGCCGCGACGAACATGGCGACGAAGAGCGCGATCCAGAACGGGATGTGGACGCCGTGGCCCAGCGGGCTGCTCACGAGCTGGTTCGAGGCCAGCATGCCGTACGTGTAGGCGCCGATCGCGAAGAAGGCTGCGTACCCCAGGTCGAGCAGACCGGCGAAGCCGACCACGACGTTGAGGCCGATCGCCATCAGTACGTACACACCGCCGTCCGCGGCGAGGCTCACGAGGTAGTCCCCGTTGCCCCCCGTCGCGAACTGGGCGATTAGGGGGAAGAGGACAGCGCCAGTGAGCATCATGGCGTACGCGATCGCGTTGGGGTTGTGGCGGCTCTCGCGAACCAGCCGGCCGAACCGCTCTCTCATCATTTCTCCGGCACCCGCATGCCCAGGAGGCCGGTGGGTCGGAAGACCAGCACCAGGATGAGGATGCCGAACACGATGACCCGGGTCCACGCCGACGAGAAGTACGCGTCGTTGATCGAGGAGATTATGCCGATCAGCAGTCCGCCCAGCGCCGCCCCGGGGATGTTACCGATCCCGCCGAAGACCGCCGCCGTGAACGCGATGAGCCCGGCGGAGAAGCCGAGAAAGGCGTCGACGTTGTTGAAGTAGAGCCCGTAGATGATGCCGCCCGCTCCGGCGAGGACGGCGCCGATGAAGAAGGTGGCGGCGATGGTGAGGTTGATGTCGATGCCCATCAACTGCGCCGCGTCGCGGTCCTGGGCAGTGGCGCGCATCGCCTTGCCCAGCTTGGACCGGCCGATGAACAGCGTCAGGGCGATGACCAGCACCACCGCCGACAGGATGACGATGATGTCCTTGAGGCCGATGGTAACGCCGCCGCCGAGCGGGATGCGGGCGTCGGGCAGCAGGTTCGGGTAGTGCAGGTTGAAGGGACCGCGCCACATGAACATGAGGCCCTCGAGGATGGACGACATGCCGATGGCCGTGATCAGCGGCGCCAGGCGGGGCGCGTTGCGGAGCGGCCGGTAGGCGACCCGCTCGATGGTGACGTTGACGATCGCGCAGAGCAGCATCGTGATGAGGCCGACGGCGAGCATCGGCAGGAGGATGGCCAGGCCCGAGCTCTTGCCCTCCGCGAGGCCGAAGAGCGGCATCAGGGCGAGCGAGATGAACGCCCCGAGAGTGAAGACGTCGCCGTGGGCGAAGTTGATCAGCTCGATGATGCCGTACACCATCGTGTAGCCCAGGGCGACCAGCGCGTAGATCGCCCCGTCCGCGACGCCGAAGGCCAGGATCTGGACGAAGAACGCCAGCCCGCGTTCTGCGATCTTCTGGCCGACGACCACCACCACGAGGGCCAGGAGGACGAGACCAGCGACGTTCAGGACGCGTCCGAGGCTCGGGTTGCGGAGCGTCGTCCGAGTCCAGACCAGGGCTGCGTTCAATTCATTCCCCCGAATAGCCGTGGAGAGGGCGGTGGCACCGCCCTCTCCCTTGCGTCGGTGTGATTGCGCGACCCTCTGCTCAGGCGGGCGCCGCCGAGGCCGCGAGCTGCTTGACGAAGGCCCAGTCGCCGTTCTTCACCTGCTGGATCTGCAGCACCGGGGACGTCGGGTCCCCGTTCTTGTCGAAGGTGATCGTGCCGCTGAGGGCCTTGAAGTTCTTGGTCTTGCCGACCTGGTCCACGACCTGCTGCCGTGTGGGCATGTTGCCGCCGTTGGCGTCGATCGCCCGGCCGATCGCGTCGACCAGGATCGCCGCGCAGTCGTAGCTGGCGAACGTGTATGCGGCGAGGTCCTGCGGGTTGGGGAAGGCCTTCTTGTAGGCGTCGACGACCGACTTGGCGTCGGGGTTCTGCGTGGCGTCGGCCACGCCCTGGCTGGCGTACATGTTGCTGTTGGCCTGGTCGCCGGAGTCGCTGATGCACTGCTTGTCGCCGATGCCGTCAGGACCGAGGTAGTAGATGTCGGGGCTGAAGAGACCCTTCATCTGGGCGCGGGCGATGCAGCCCTTGGTCGAGGAGGTGCCGCCGACGTAGATGGCCTGGGCGCCCTTGTCCTTGGCGTCGAGCAGGAAGTCCTTGAAGTCGGCCTTGCTCTTGGGGTCGTAGCTCTTGCGCGAGACCACCGTGCCGCCCTTCTTCTGCAGCTCCTTGGCGAAGTTGTCAGCCACGCCCTTGCCGAAGGTCTCCTCGTCGTCCCAGACCGCGGCCTTGCTGGCCTTCAGCGTGTCGACGGCGAAGTCGGCCATGGCGGGGCCCTGGAAGGTGTCGGCCGCCGCCACCCGCCAGTAGTTGTTCTTGCCCGTGGGCCGCAGGCTCTGGGGCGTGAAGCCGTTCTCCTTCTGGCAGTAGTCGAACGACTGGGTCAGGCACTCGTTGGTGTTCGAGGGGCTGACCATGGCCAGGGGCACCTGGTTGCCCACGGGGATCTCGGCCTTGGCCACGCTCGAGTTGAACGGGCCCACCATGCCCAGGACCTTGGGGTTGGAGATCATCTGCTGGACGTTCTGGACGCCCTTCTGGGGATCGTGGGAGCCGTTGACGGCGTCGTCCAAGGGCAGGAAGGTCAGCTTGAACCCCTTGATGCTCCCCTTCTGCTGCACCGCGAACTGCGCACCCTGCTGGGCGGGCAGGCCGCTGGAGGCATCGGCCCCCGAGGTGGGCAGTTCGGAGGCGATGACGATCTCGCCCTTGTTGGTTCCCCCGCCTCCTCCCGTGGTGGCGCCGCCGCCGCAGGCAAAGGAAAACAGGACGGCGGCGACGGCGAGGCCGCCAGTCCTAAGGGCTCCGTGGTGACTCATATAGTCCCCCTTCTCGTTTGAAAAAGCTGCTCTGGAGGCGGGAATGTATTCGCGAGTGCCGCACCTCCTGTCCCTCGTCCTCTTCCCGGACGTCCGGGGCGAGAGTGCGCCGACGAGGGCCGCCGGTACTCCACGGGGTAACTATTAGCAGCGGGGGTCCCGGTGTCAAGCCGCCGAGCGGGCAATTCTCGTCAAGCGGAGGTTTCCGTCAGTCGTCCTCCGGCCAGGCCCGGCCGCGCCCGCAGCGTCGAGCGCTCCGGGGCAGTCCGGAGGGCGCTCGGGCGGGGGCGCCCGCCGGCGTCGCGTCCAGGTGCGGGTCCGCCGGTGCCGGCAGGTACCAGTTCGTATACTTGTGGCCCGAAATGCCGGGGCAGGGCCCCGGTATCGGTGTACCCCCAAACCGTCGTGCTGGAGCTTGCGCCTTGACCACCCAGACCCAAGAACCCTCCAAGCCGAAGTCCGCCTACGTGGACGAGGCCGTCCAGATGGCCGTGGACGCCCGCTGGGAGGAGGCGGTCGAGCTGAACGAGTTCATCATCCAGAGCTTCGGGCCCGATGAGGGCTCGCAGAACCGGCTCGGCAAGGCCCTGACCGAGCTGGGCCGGCTGGAAGAGGCCAAGGCGGCCTACGACGCCTCCCTGGGCATCAACCCGATGAACCCCGTCGCGCGGAAGAACGCGGCCAAGCTCGAGAGCCTCATGAACGCCAAGGACATCCTGAAGGGAGGTCCGATCAAGGTCGACCTGAACCTCTTCGTCGAGGAGATGGGCAAGACCACGACCACGACGCTGCGGGCCGCCGCCGAGGACGTCTGCTCCAGGGTCGCCGCCGGCGACGTGGCCGAGCTGCGGGTCGACGGCGACGGCATCGAGGTCGACACGGCCCGGGGCGTCCGCGTCGGGAGCCTGGAGGCGAAGCTGGCCAGGCGCCTGATCAAGTTCATCCAGGGCGGCAACCGCTACCAGGCCGGGATCACGTCCTGCGAGGGCAGCACGGTCAAGGTGATCGTGCGTGAGGCCTACCAGGACCCCAAGTTCCAGGGCAAGCCCAGCTTCCCGATCGTTCGCAAGCGCGAGGTCGACTTCCGGCCCTACACGCGCGAGCGGCTGGTCTCTCCCGAGGTCGAGGCCTTCTCCGTGGGCGAGGACATGGACGAGGAGCCGGTCAGCCGCGGCGGCGCCGCGCTCGACCTCGAGGACGAGGAGGGCATGCACGAGGTGGCGGACGACGAGGAGCCGGACGTGGACTTCGGCGAGGACGCCGGCCTCGACCTGGACGAGGAAGATGAGGAGGAATAACGGCGCGAGCGCCGTGGCCCCGGCCGGGAGGTCGCTTCACCGGGCCTGACCCGGTGGACGCGGTCCCGCCCCCGCAGCCGGGCCCGCGGGACGTGCCCGGCTTCCGCGACCTCCTGCCGGAGGAGGCGGAGGCCATGCGCTCCATCCAGGAAGCCGTCCTGGCCGAGATGCGCGCCTGGGGCTACCGGGCGGTGGTGACGCCCACGCTCGAGAGCCTGGACACGCTGGCGCTCGGCCTCGACGCCGAGCAGCGCCGGCGCCTCTTCAAGCTGACGGACGCGGACGGGTCGGTGCTGGCGCTGGTCGGCGAGCGCACGGTCCCGGTGGCGCGGCTGGTGGCCGGCCGGCTCCGCGGCGCCTCGCTGCCGCTGCGGCTCTGCTACGCGGGCCCCGTGCTCACCAATGACCCGGGCCGTTTCACCCGGCGCCGCGAGGCCCACCAGGTCGGCGCCGAGCTGGTCGGCGCGTCGGGACCGGTGGCGGACGCCGAGGCCATCGCCCTGGCGGTGCGCTGCCTGGACGCGGCCGGCCTGCGCCACTACCAGGTGGAGGTCGGGCACGCCGAGTTCTTCCAGGGCATGCTGGACGGCCTGGCGATCGCGCCCGAGCTGAAGACGGCCGTCAGGGGCGCCCTGGCCCGGCGCGACTTCGTGGCCCTGGAGGGGCTGCTGGACCGGGACCCGCCCGGCAGCGCCGAGCACGACCTGCTGCTCAGGTTCCCGGCGCTGCGCGGCGGGGTGGAGATCCTGCAGGCGGCCGGGGCGCTGGTCCGCAACCGGCGCTCCGAGCGGGCGCTGCGCGAGCTGGCGCGGGTCCACGAGCTGCTGGGCGCCCACGGCCTGGGCGACGTGGTGGCGCTTGACCTGGGCGCCATCCGCGATTTCGAGTACTACACGGGCGTGATCTTCGAGGGCTACGGGCAGGACCTGGGCCGGCCGCTGGTCCAGGGGGGCCGCTACGACGGCCTGCTGGCCAGGTTCGGCCGGCCGGCCCCGGCCACGGGCTTCATGATCCACCTGGACCTGATGGGCGAGGTGCTCCGCCGGTCGGGCCAGGTGCCGGAGCTGACCCGGCTGGATGCCGCGGTCGGCTGGTCGGGAGCCGGCCTCGCCGAGGCGCTGCGGCTGGGCCGCCGGCTCCGGATGTTCGGGATGCGGGCGGTCGTCGACACGCGGGCGCGCGGGCTGGCAGCGGCGCTGGAGTGGCGCGAGGGGCTCGGCGCCCGGCACCTGCTCCACCTGTCCGGGCCCGCCCGCGTGGCGTGGGCGACCGACGAGCGGCCGGTCCGGCGCCTGCCCGCGGACCAGGTGGTCGCCCGGCTGGCGGGGGGTGGGGGATGATCACCATGGCCATCCCCACCGGCGCCCTGCTGGAGGGCAGCCTGGACCTGCTCCGCCGGTCGGGGGTCGCGGACCTGGACCAGGACGAGATCGGGCGCAAGCTGCTGGTCGAGCGGCGCGGCCTGCGGGTGGTGCTGGTCAAGCCCGCCGACGTGCCGGCCTACGTGGACTACGGCGCCGCAGACCTCGGGATCGCCGGCAAGGACCAGCTGTGGGAGTCGGCGGGCAGCCACTACGAGCTGGTGGACCTGGGCTTTGGCGAGTGCCGGCTGGTCGTGGCCATCCCGGAGGCCTCGCCGCTGGACGGGCCGGACACGTGGCCGCCCGTGCTGCGCGTCGGCACCAAGTACGCCGAGGCGACGGCGGCGTACATGGCGGGGCTGGGCCAGGGCGTGGAGGTGGTGCGGCTGCACGGCTCCGTCGAGCTGGCGCCGCTCGTCGGCCTGACCGATGCGATCGTGGACCTGACCCAGACGGGCCGCACGCTGCGCGAGAACCGGCTCCGGATCGTGGCCGAGATCGAGTGCTCCACCGCCCGGCTGATCGCGAACCAGGCGTCGCTGAAGACGCGCACGGGCCCGCTGCAGGACCTGGTGGGCCGGCTGCGCGCGGCCGTGGACGGAACGGGGGCGCCGCCGTGCCCCTGACCCGCCACCTGGCCCGGGACTGGCTGGCGCAGCCGCCGGATCGCGGCGACCTGGGCGGCACGCCGGAGCAGCGGGAGGCCGTGCGGGCGATCTGCGCCCGGGTGGCAGCGGAGGGCGACGCGGCCCTGCGCGAGCTGAGCCTCCGCTTCGACGGCTGGGCGGCCGCCGAGGGCGAGTCCCCGGCGCTGGGCCGCGACGCCATGGAGCGGGCGCTCCGGGGCCTGCCGCAGGCCGAGCGCGCCGCGCTGGAGCTGGCGGCCCGCCGCGTCCGCGCCTTCCACGAGGCCGAGACGTACGAGGACGTGACCGGCCCGGAGGGCCTCCGCCTGCTGGTCCGGCCGGTGCGCCGGGCCGGACTCTACGTACCGGGCGGCCGGGCGGCGTACCCATCCACCGTCCTCATGACGGCCATCCCGGCCCGGGTGGCCGGCGTCCGCGAGGTGCTGCTGGCCACGCCGCCCACGCCGGACGGCTCCGTCCCGGCTGCGATCCTGGCGGCGGCGGCGCTGGCCGGCGTCGACCGCGTCTTCCGAATGGGCGGCGCCCAGGCCGTCGCGGCCTTCGCCTACGGCACGGAGAGCGTGCCCCGCGTCGACGTCGTGGCCGGTCCCGGGAACGCCTACGTCACCCTGGCCAAGCGGGAGGTCTTCGGCGCGGTCGGAGTCGACGCGGTGGCGGGCCCGACCGAGATCATGGTGGTCGCGGACGCGACGGCGCCGGCCGACTACGTGGCGGCCGACCTGGCCTCCCAGCTGGAGCACGACCCGATGGCCTGGGCGGTGCTGGTGACGGACTCCCCGGCGCTGGCGGACGCGGTCGAGGAGTCGTTCACCGACCTGGCCGTCCGGCTGGACCGGGCCGAGACAGTGAGGGCGGCCCACTGCTGCATCGTGCTGGCCGGCTCCCCGGCCGAGGCGATGGAGGTGGCCAACCGGTTCGGCCCCGAGCACCTGGAGATCGTCGCCGCCGACCCGGAGCCGCTGCTCGCCCGGGTGGAGAACGCCGGGGCGGTGTTCGTCGGGGCGCTGACGCCGGTATCGCTGGGCGACTACGTGATCGGGCCCAACCACACGCTGCCGACGGCCGGCTCGGCCCGCTTCTCGTCTCCCCTGGGCGTGTACACGTTCCTGAAGCGGACCAGCGTGGCCCGCGTGGACGCGGCCGGCCTGGGCGAGATGCAGGAGGCGGCCAGGACGCTGGCCCGGATGGAGGGCCTGACGGCCCACGCGCACGCGATCGAGGTGAGGCTGAGTGACTGAGCTGGAGGTCTGGCGGGGATGATCGCGATCGTCGACTACGGGGTCGGCAACGTTCGCTCCGTGGAGCGGGCCCTGCAGCGGGTCGGGGCCCGGCCCCGGCTGACGTCCGACAAGGACGAGCTGGCCGCCGCCAGCGGGCTGGTACTGCCCGGGGTCGGCGCGTTCGCGGCCTGCCTGCGGGAGCTGCAGCGGGGCAACCTGGGCCGGTGGATCGTGGAGCTGGCCAGGAAGGGGCACCCGCTGCTGGGCGTCTGCGTGGGCTACCAGCTGCTGTTCGAGGAGTCGGAGGAGCACGGCCGGCACGAGGGCCTCGGTCTCCTCGGCGGCCGCGTGGTGGAGGTGACGGAATCGGAGCGGCTGCCGGTGATCGGCTGGTGCCGGCTCCGGCAGACGGAGTGGTCGCCCCTGTGGGGCGGCATCGCCGACGACTCCTACTTCTATTTCGTGCACTCCTACACGCCGTCCGGCTCGCGGGACGCCCTGGCCTCCACGCGACACTCGCCGGCCGCCGCCGCCGGCCGGCTCAACGTGATGGGCACGCAGTTCCACCCGGAGAAGAGCGGCACGGACGGCCTGCGCGTGTACGCCAACTTCCTGGCGCTCTGCGGGGAGGGCTGACCATGCCCGCCAAGCCCTGCAATTGCAAGGGGGGGCAGGCCCCCCCTTCCAGAACCCCCCCTCTATTGGGGACATCGGGGGGACCTGCGGTCCAGCCCTTCGGGGCTGCAGGCGGCGTCCGGCGATCCCGTGATCACGGACTCACTCGCTCGGGCGAAGCCCATTCCTACCTGCCGCGTCCGCT
Organism: Candidatus Dormiibacterota bacterium; assembly: GCA_046727275.1. Lineage (GTDB taxonomy): Bacteria > Chloroflexota > Dormibacteria > Dormibacterales > Dormibacteraceae > CF-161. The sequence goes on along the minus strand of JBKPCH010000206.1, from coordinate 1,504 downwards.
CCTTTCTCCTTCCGGGTGCTGACCGTGCCCGCCAAGCGCATCATCCCCTGCCTCGACGTCACCGCCGGGCGCGTCGTCAAGGGCGTCCGGTTCGTCGACCTGCGGGACGCCGGCGACCCGGCCGAGCTGGCCGCCGCCTACGATCGGGCCGGCGCCGACGAGATCGTGTTCCTCGACATCACGGCCTCGTCGGACGAGCGCCGGATCCTGCTCGACGTGGTCGCGCGAACGGCGGACGAGGTCTTCATCCCGCTGACCGTGGGCGGCGGCGTGCGCACGGTCGAGGACATGCGCGAGCTGCTGACCCACGGCGCGGACAAGGTCTCCGTCAACTCGGCCGCGCTGGCCGACCCTTTCCTGATGACCCGCTGCGCCGAGATCTTCGGCTCGCAGTGCGTGGTGCTGGCCATCGACGCCCGCCGCCGGCAGGAGGGGCCGGGCTGGGAGGTCTACTCGCACGGCGGCCGCCGGCCGGCCGGCCGGGACGCGGTGGAGTGGGCGGCCGAGGCCGAGCGGCTCGGCGCCGGCGAGATCCTCCTCACGTCGATGGACAGGGACGGCACGTACGAGGGCTACGACCTGGAGCTGACCGCGGCCATCAGCGGCGCCGTGCGGCTGCCGGTGATCGCCTCCGGCGGGGCGGGGAACGCCGGGCACCTGTACGACGGCCTGACCGCGGGCGGCGCGGACGCCGCCCTGGCCGCGTCGATCTTCCACTTCGGCCAGCTCACCATCGCCGAGGTCAAGGAGGACCTGGCCGCCCGGGGCCTGGAGATCCGGCGGTGAGCGGCGAGGCGGCGACCCCCGATTTCACGCGGGGCCTGGTCGCCGCCGTGGCCCAGGACGCGGACACGGGCGAGGTGCTGATGGTGGCCTACATGGACGAGGAGGCGTGGGCCCGCACGGTGCAGACCCGGAGGGCGTGGTTCCACTCGCGGACGCGGGGCCTGTGGGAGAAGGGCGCCACGTCGGGCAGCTACCTCGACGTCGTGGAGGCGCGCCTGGACTGCGACGGCGACGCCGTCCTGCTCAGAGTCCGGCCCAGAGGTCCGGCCTGCCACACCGGCGCCCGCAGCTGCTTCGACGCCGGCGGTCGCGGCATCTAGACTGGTTCCTCTGACGCCGGGGGGTAGGACCCGGGCGTCCCTTGAAGGGGGGAAGGCAGGATGCGAGTCGTCCTGGGGGCCGCCGTGATGGCGGCCGCGACCGTGCTGTGGGCGTCCGCGCCCGCGTCGGCCGCGGGCGGGACGCTGAGCGTCCCGGCGCGGATCCAGCTCCCGTCCGGGGTCGACGCGTCGTTCAGCTATCCGGAGCCGGGGCCGCTCTGCACGACGGGGGTGACCTTCACGTGGGACGGCGCCAGCTGGGTGACCGAGCTGCCGCTGCGCAGCGGCGCCGACTGCGTGGCCAGGGCCGCGGGTGCGCCGCCGCCCGCGGGCCGGGACGGAGCCGGTCCGCACACCGTCTGCGGCGCGGCCGGCGCCCGCTTCAGCGACTGCAAGAC
>JBKPCH010000205.1:0-4588 GCA_046727275.1 Candidatus Dormiibacterota bacterium | reverse complement strand
TGCCTCTGCTCGGCGGAATGCCGGTCACTGCCGCGTGCCAACCCCGGTCGGGAGCGTCGCCTCACCGCCGGACCGTCGCACGGCAACCCGGACCCGCAGTCCTGTCCGGTTACGGACACGACTCCTGCGGGAGTGCTTAGCAGACGGGCCAGGTCAAGCCGGCGCCGCCGCGGTGTCCGCGGGGATCCCGTCGACGTACGTGACCGCGTTCGCCGCCAGCGCCGGCACCCGCGGTCCGGGCAGCACGATCCCGACCAGGTTCAGCGGGTCGGCTGCGGAGACGGTGACGGTCTCGCCGAGGCGGGGCAGCCGGCGGACCGTCCGGAGCGTGTCCAGCGCCTCGGGGGCCGCGTACTGCTCGCCGCTGAAGCCGCTGACGAACCTGCCGCCGCGGACCGTCCCCCGGGCCTCCATGCGCCGCAGCGCCCACAGCACCTCGCGCCACGGGACGGTGAACGTCTCCCGCGCCAGCAGATCCCGGAACACCACGCCCCAGCGGGCGAGGAGCTGCTCCGCCACGGCCTCGGCCAGCTCGTCGGCGTCCTCGGCGCCCCCGGCCGTGGGAACCAGCGACCACCGCCCCGCGGATCTCGCGGCCCGGCGCGAGCCGGCCCTCCGCAGGCGGGAGCGGCGCGGCAGCCGGACGGCGGCGCGCCGGTCGAGCACCGAGCGGACGGGCTCGAACCCGTCGGCTGTGACCAGGCCTCGCGCCACCCCGTCCCAGAGGGCCTCCTCGACCTCCGAGAGGGGGCGTCCCGTGATCCGCACCAGGTCCGCGGGGAAGAGCGCGCCGTGTCGGCGAAGGGCGTCCAGGACCTCCCGCGCGGGCCCCGGGCCCGGCTCCCGCGGCGCTCGCTCGCCGCGAGCGGCCTGGAGCAGCCAGGGCAGGTCCTCGCGGACCGCCACCGTGATGGGCGTGGCCCTTGACGGCGCCATCCCGCTCCACCGCGGCGGCTCCTCCTCCGCGGCGCCGCTGCGGAGCGAGAGCCGGCCCCAGGTGACGTCGCCCGACAGGCAGAGGTCGTCCAGCCACTCGGGGCGGTAGCCCTCCACCCGCGAGCCGAGCACGCGGCGCTCCCAGGCGCCCGCGGCCAGCTCGAAGCCCTGGAGCTGCTCGACGGCGGCGAGGGCGCCCAGGCGGCCCTCCCGCCGCGTGCCCGGCGCGGCGTGCTGCCAGCGGAGGAGGAAGCGCACGAGGTCCCGCGCGGTGACGGGCTCGATCTCCCGCCGGCGCCGCCCCTGCGTGTAGGTGTGGATGCGGGCCAGCAGGCGCCGGGCGCAGAGCTCCTCCGGGCCGCCGGCCGAGGTGAAGTGGCCGCGGAAGGCGAAGCCCTCGCCCTCCAGGCGGGCCGCCGCGATGGCCACGTCGGCCTCGGGGAGACCCGTGGCCTGCGCGAGGTCGGCGACCGTCGACGGTCCCCGCAGCTCCAGGTGTCCGCGCACCATCCCGGCCGCGGCCGAGTCCCGGTCGAGCGGCGCGGCCGCCACCGGCGAGCGATGGTCCGGCTCGATCCGGGCGGTGGGGAAGAGGACCTCGGCCGCGGGGCGCCGCTCCACCGCGCACCACAGGCAGGCGCCGGGTGCCGGGCGGACCGTGACGGCCCGCCGCTCCTCGACGAGCTCGTCGAACCAGGCCCGCCACGCCTCGACCGGCAGCAGCCCGGTGACCGTCACCAGCAGGTCGTGGAGCTCGTCCGGGTCGCGCGGGTCGGGCCGCACCTCCTCGCGGACGCGCTCGATCGCCTCGGGGTCGAGGTGGCCCAGGTCGCGGGCCTCCACCGGCAGGCCGCGCCTGACCCGGACCTGCCGGCTTCGCCGCTCCTCGAGCGGCGCGTCGTCCAGGAAGGTGAAGGGCCGCCCGTTGAGGATCTCGTGGGCCAGCACCGACGGCTCCACGGTGTCGCGCGTGACGACCTCGACGTGGCCCGACTCGATCTCGGCCAGCAGCTCGCGCAGGCCGTCCACGTCCATCGCCTCGTGGAGGCAGTCGTCGAGCGTCTGCCGGACCAGCGGGTGGTCGGGGATCTCCATCGGGCCCGGGGCCACGTTCTCCTGGCAGGCCGCGAGCGTCGGGAACACCGCCGCCATCAGGTCGTCGGACTCCATGCGCTGGATCGCCGGCGGGTTCTTGCGGCCGCCGCGCATCCGGAGGACGGCCAGCGCCCGGTTCAGGTTCCACCGCCACCGCGCCGCGAACAGCGGCGAGGTCAGCACGGCCTGCCGCAGCACCTCCTCGACCGTCTTCGAGGCGAGGAACCGGGGCACCTGCTCCAGCGGGAAGCTGTGCCGGAGGCCGAGCGAGAGCAGGATGGCGTCGTCGCTCGCCGCGGCCTGCAGCTCGAAGTCGAACGTCACGCAGAACCGCTTGCGGAGGGCCAGCCCGAGGCCGCGGTTCAGCCGCGCCCCGAACGGCGAGTGGCCCACGAGCTGCATGCCGCCGCTCTCGTCGAAGAACCGCTCCAGGACGAGCGTCCGCTTCGTCGGGAGCGCCCCCAGGGCCATCAGGCCCGCTTCCAGGTAGCGGACGATCGTGTCGGACGCCGCGTGGTCGATCCCGCACTCCGCCTCCAGCCAGCGGCGCGCGCCGGCGGCGTCCCCGCGCTCCAGCAGCTCGCCGACCGTCGCCCGCAGCTCCGACACGTCGCCGGACAGCTCCTCCGTGCGCCCCGGCGCCTCGCCCAGCCAGAACGGCACCGACGGCGGCGCCCCGTGCGCGTCGACCACCCGGACCGTCCCCGGCTCGACGCGGCGGATCCGCCAGGAGGTCGTCCCGAGCAGGAACACGTCCCCGGCCGCGCTCTCGATGGCCCAGTCCTCGTTCACGGTCCCCACGAACGTGTCGTCCGGCTCGGCCACCACGCGGTAGTCGCCCAGCTCCGGGATGGCGCCGCCCGAGGTCAGCGCGGCCAGGCGGGCACCGCGCCGGGCCCGCAGCCTGCCGCTCACCCGGTCCCGGTGCAGGTAGGCGGCACGCCGGCCCCGCCCGGTGGCGATGCCGTCACCGAGCAAATGGACGACGTCGTCGAAGTCCGGCCGGGAGAGCCGCTCGAACGGCGCCGCCCGCCGGAGGAGGTCGAACAGCCCGTCCTCGGACCACTCCTGGGCGGCGCACTCGGCCACGACCTGCTGGGCCGCGATGTCGAGCGGCGCGACCGGCTGGACGATGGCGTCCAGGCGGCCGGCCCGGGTGCCCCGGAGCAGCGCCGCGCACTCCACCAGCTCGTCCCGGGTGGTGGGGTACAGCACGCCCCGCGCGGTCCCGAACCGGGTGTGGTTGGAGCGGCCGACCCGCTGCAGGAACGTGGCGAAGCTGCGAGGCGAGCCGATCTGGCAGACCAGCTCGACGGGCCCGATGTCGATCCCCAGCTCCAGGGAAGCGGTGGCCACCAGGGCCCGCAGGTCGCCGGCCCGCAGACGCGCCTCCACGCGCTGCCGGCGCTCCCGCGACAGGCTGCCGTGGTGGGCGGCGACCTGGTCCTCGCCCAGCCGCTCCCCGATCTCGTGGGCGACCCGCTCGGCCAGGTTCCGGGTGTTCACGAAGACGAGCGTGGTGCGGTGGTCCCTCACGTGCCCCGAGATGCGGTCCAGGATCTCGGCCATCTGGCCCGCGGTGGCCACCGCCCCCAGCTCGTCGTCGGGGAGCTCGAGCGCCAGGTCGAGGGCGCGCCGGTGGCCGGCGTCGACGATCGAGCAGCGCGGCGACCCGCGGGCGTCGGAACGGCCGGCCCCGCTCCCCACGAGCAGGCGGGCGATGGCGTCGATCGGCCGCTGCGTGGCCGAGAGCCCGATCCGCTGGGGAGGGCTGGCGGCGACGTGCTCGAGGCGCTCGACGGTGACCGCGAGGTGGGAGCCCCGCTTGTTCCCGGCCACGGCGTGGATCTCGTCCAGGATCACGGTCCGGACGCCGGCGAGCAGGCCGCGCGAGCGCTCCGCCGTGAGCAGCAGGTACAGGGACTCGGGCGTGGTGACCAGGAAGGTCGGCGGCCGGCGGAGCATCGCCGCCCGCTCGGAGGCGGCGGTGTCGCCGGTCCTCACCGCCACGCCGATGCGGGGGGCGGGCAGCCCCAGCTCGGCGGCGACGCCGGCGATCTGCCGCAGCGGAGCCTCCAGGTTCTGGTGGATGTCGACGGCCAGGGCCTTCAGGGGGGAGACGTAGACGACCTGGGGCCCCTCGGGGATCGGGTCGCCGGCCTCGGCGGCCCGGTACAGCCGGTCGATGCAGACGAGGAAGGCGGCAAGGGTCTTGCCGGAGCCGGTAGGGGCCGCGATCAGCGTGTGCCGGCCGGCGGCGACGTGGGCCCAGCCGGCGGCCTGCGGGGGCGTCGGCCCGCCCGGGAACCTCCTGTCGAACCAGGTCCGAACGGCCGGATGGAGGATCCCGGTCACGCGCCCAACGGTACGCCCCGACGTGGGGTAGGTCGCCGGCCACCGGCGTTCCAGAGAGAGGGGGACGCCATGACCCGTGCTCGCCGCTCACCGCCAGCCGACATACCTCCGTCGTACTATGCCCGGCCCGCCGGCGCCGCGGCCCGGCCGGTGCCCGCCCCCGGCCGCGGCTGGGCCCCGAGTCTTCGCGGCTGGCCGGCCC
>JBKPCH010000204.1:0-3954 GCA_046727275.1 Candidatus Dormiibacterota bacterium | reverse complement strand
GCCGACGCCGACGAGCGGGCGCGTTCGCTCGAGGAGCAGATGACGGATGACGAGCGGTTCTCGCTCGTCACCAGCGTCATGGGGGCCCTGCTCTTCAGCCCGGTCAGGGACAGCCGCGTCCCGGCAGGGACGCCGGTCGGCGCCGGCTTCACTCCCGGCGTGCCTCGCCTCGGGATCCCCTCGCTGCGGATGAGCGACGCGAGCCTCGGCGTCACCAACCCCGGGTATCGACCGGGAGACACGGCGACGGCGCTTCCGGCCGGGATCGCGCTGGGTGCCAGCTTCAATCCGGCGCTGGCCCGGCAGGCCGGGCGGGTGGTGGGCCGGGAAGCGCGCTCCAGGGGCTTCAACGTCCAGCTCGCCGGCGGCATCAACCTCGCCCGCGATCCCCGCAATGGACGCAACTTCGAGTACATCTCGGAGGACCCCTGGCTCAGCGCCGTCATCGTGGCCGAGTCGGTCGCCGCCATCCAGCGCGAGGGCGTGGTCTCGACGGTCAAGCACTACTCGCTGAACTGCAACGAGACGAATCGACACTGGCTGGACGCGATCATCGACCCCGCCGCGCACCGCGAGTCGGACCTGCTGGCGTTCCAGATCGCCATCGAGCGGGCGCAGCCGGGAGCGGTGATGTCGGCCTACAACAAGGTCAACGGGGACTACGCGGGGGGCAACGACCTGCTCCTCAACGGCGTGCTGAAGGGCGCCTGGGGCTACCCGGGCTGGGTGATGTCCGACTGGGGGGCGACGCCGAGCTGGGACTTCGCCCTGAAGGGCCTCGACCAGGAGTGCGGCGTCCAGCTGGACGTGAGGCTCGTGGGCGTGGAGCCCTTCGGTGAGCCGCTGCGGACCGCGTACGCGGAGGGCAGGCTGCCGAGGGAGCGCCTGTCCGACATGGTGCGCCGCATCCTGCGCTCGATGGTCGCCGTCGGGCTCGACCGCTGGGAGGCCGCGCCCGAGATCGACATGGAGGCTCATCGCCAGGTCGCCCTCGAGGGCGCGCGACAGGGCATCGTGCTCCTCGAGAACGACGGCGTCCTCCCGCTGGCGGACCCGACCGCGCGCATCGCCGTGATCGGCGGCTACGCGCAGCTCGGCGTGCCGGCCGGCACCGGGTCGAGCACGGTCGTGCCGCCGGGCGGCTATGCGGCGGTGGTCCCGGTGGGCGGGCCGGGCGTCATGGGGGCCGCCCGCAACCTGTACCTCATGCCCTCCTCACCCCTGGCCGAGCTGAGAACGCTGCTGCCCGGCGCCAGCATCGAGTTCGACCCGGGGATGAGCCCGGCGGAGGCGGCGGTCCTGGCACGACGCTCGGACGTCGCGATCGTCTTCGCGGTCCGCGTGGAGGGCGAAGGCTTCGACCTTCCCGACCTGTCGCTGCCCTGGGGCCAGGACGCGGTGATCGAGGCCGTGGCGTCCGCGAATCCGAACACCATCGTGGTGCTGGAGACCGGGAACCCGGTCGCCATGCCGTGGCGCGACCGCGTCAGGGCGGTCCTGCAGGCCTGGTACGCGGGCCAGGCCGGCGGCCAGGCGATCGCCGAGGTGCTCACCGGCCGCGTGAACCCCTCGGGCCATCTGCCGGTCACGTTCCCGGCCGACCTCGCCCAGACACCGCGCCCGGAGCTCCCGGGCCTGGGCACGCCGCGCGGAACGCCGACGACCGTCCACTACGACGAGGGGGCCGAGGTCGGCTATCGCTGGTTCGCGAAGACGGGCGAGCGCCCGCTGCACCCGTTCGGCCACGGCCTGAGCTACACCAGCTTCGCCTACACCGACCTCGAGGCGAGCGGAGGCGAGACCGTCACCGCCAGCTTCACGGTGACGAACACCGGGCAGCGCGGGGGTGCCGACGTGCCGCAGCTGTACCTGATCGAGGCGGCGGGCGAGAAGCGTCTGCGCCTCCTCGGCTTCGAGCGGGTCGAGCTGGCGCCCGGCGAGTCCCACCGGGTGACCCTGACCGCCGACGCCCGCCTGCTCGCGCGGTTCGACGAGGCGGCGGGACGCTGGCGGACGGCGGGCGGGACCCATCGCGTCGCCGTCGGCTCGTCCGCCGGCGCCGGGGACATGGCGCTCACCGCGGACGTCGACCTGGTGCCGCGGGCGTTCGGGGCCTGACGGCCAGCCGGGCCGGCTCGGCCCGCCGCGGCTGGACGTCGGCGAACCGGCCGCCCCGACGATGCCGCCCACAGCCGGGCTGGACCCCCGAGGAGCGGATCCGCTTCCGCACGCTGCTCGTGCGGGCCGACGGCTGCGTCTGGACGGTCGTGACGCCGGGGCCGCCGCCCGAAGGCCCGCTGACCGTCGTCTCGGTGCTACGCCAGGGCACGTCCTGCGCCACCGGGTCGTGGCGGCCGAGGCGCCGCCTGGGGGCGCCCGGTCTCGTGGACTCGTCTTTCCGGAAGGTGCTGTAGAGCGTGTTGACGGAGCCGGGATTCTCGTTGATGAACTGCTCGGCCCATTGGGTAGCCGTCCTCGTCGGCAGCCACTTGCACTCGCTGCCGCTCGGCGGGTTCGCGTTCGTCGTTGAGGCAGATGGAGCGCAGGGCGCCGTCCACGTAGTCGTCCCATCCTCCCGCGGCCCAGCGCTCTCTGGAGAACTGCTCGCGGTAGGGCTTGCTCAGTATCCAGTTGGCCCGCGCCACGACCCGGATGTGGCGTTGCTCCACGTGCTCCACGAACTCTCGCGGAGTGATCCGGCACGCTGGCGTCTGGAGCAGCGCGCTGGAGGGTCCCCAGAGGTTGAGCGGGGAGCTGCACGCTACGAGATGATGGAGGCTGGCGAAGCCGAATTCGCCGTACTCGTTGATGTGGCAGAACGTGGAGAAGTCGGAGGTCGAGGCGCCAGCCGTGCTCACACCGCTACGACCGCGCGACGATACGCGTCTGGATCGGACGGATCATACCGACCATCGGTGAGCCCGAATACGTGCAGGGTCGATGTACCGTCGTTGCGAATGGCATGAGCGGCCAGGGGATCGACCGTTACGAGGGCGCATCCAGCACCGTCGAATGGTTGCGACTGGACGGGTTCTCCGGCGCCCGTGTCCCAGTGCAGAGACCAGCTGTCGGCATACGACACGACCAGGACCTCGCGTCGTCGTATGTGAAAGTGGTTGCTGCGCACGTGCCCCGGCTTCAAGGTCGTCACGTGCAGTTCCTCGACACTCCGCAGATGGCCCAGCAGGTCTGCTGCGACCGGAAAGCTGTCGCCCCTGGCGTCTCCTCCATTTGTGAGCTGGTGCACGCGCACGCCGGGCGATCTGGGCCCGCTCACTACTTTCGGCCGCCGCCCGGATCGACGATGGCTTTGGCGGTCTCCCACAGGCCCGCACCAACTGCCGTCGCGATCCCGCCGCCGCAGTAGAGCGTGTTGGTCGCGATGCGCCGGTTTCGCTGCTGTATCGAATACTCCCCTTCCCCACCGCACCAGGTCGTTGCTCGGATCGATGTCCTCGCTGCCGTCCGTGTCCAGCAAGCGCTGGACCTCGAACACTAGATCCATACCATCTCCGGAGTTAATATTGGACCGAGGGAGCGGCTACGGTGCAGACTCTGCCAGGACTGTAACGCTGGCTTGCATGTGGGCGAAATTGGTCGACGATGGGCGGCAGTCCTGGACACTTGCCGGGGGCGGTCGTGGCGGACGAGGTGGTGACGTCCAGGGGGAGCGCGCAGCTCAGTGGCTACGTGGCTGGGAGGGGAGCGACGGCACGGCGGCGCCGGTCCCGAGCCTAGAATTGTGACCCTGCGCCTCGATTGTGGCAGGCACGAACTGGTAGTGCACCAGACCGCCCTGCACGAAACAGGCGCGGCAACGGAGTTCAGATCCGCGGGCGGTGGCTTAGCCCGGCAAAGCGCCTGGTTTGGGACCAGGAGATCGGCGGTTCGAATCCGCCCCGCCCGACCAACCCCTGCCCGGCGACCGGTTTTGAACTCGGGGAAGCCCGGAGG
>JBKPCH010000203.1:0-13724 GCA_046727275.1 Candidatus Dormiibacterota bacterium | reverse complement strand
CCGCTGGAACGAGGAGTGGGCGTATCCGCGGCTGAGGATGGCCACCAACCGCGAGTTCTTCGAGGCCGTGGAGCGGGAGCTGGGCGGCGGGCTCGACGTCTTCGAGGGCGACTGGACCGACTGGTGGGCAGATGGGATCGGATCCGCCGCACGCGAGGTCGCGTTCGGTCGCCTGGCTCAGACGCACCTCCCGGTCGCGCAGACGATGCACCTGCTCGCGGACGTCGCCGGCCAGCCGGACGCTCCCGACTGGCCGGAGGAGCTGGACCGGGCCTATCGTGCGCTCGCGCTGTTCGACGAGCACACCTGGGGCGCCGCCAATCCCTGGGAGGACGCGCTCGAATGGCGTGGCTCGGGCGTCCTCCAGTGGCAGCGCAAGGCTGCGTTCGCGCGCGAGGCGTACGACCGGGCGACGGAGCTGCTGGCTCACGGCACACGGCGGCTCGGGAGCGTCCTGGCCGCCGGGGACGGATCGACGGTCGTCGTGGTGAATCCGGGCGGCCGTGCCCGCACCGACCTGGCGGAGGTGTTCGTGCCCGAGGAGCGCCTTCGGCTGGACGGGGGCGGCCACCTCGTCGACGAGGCCACGGGGAGGCTCGTTCCCGCCGAGGTCCGTGGCGAGGAGTGCCGGCAGGACGAGTCAGACCCGGACGACAACTGCGCCAGGTACCGGCCTCGGGGCCGCTGGCTGCGCTTCCTCGCCCGGGACGTGCCGGCCTGCGGATTCCGCCGGTACCGTCTGCAGCGCGGCGCCGCAGCCGGCTCCGAGGGCGAGCCCCGGACGCCCGATTCGACGCTGGAGAACGAGCGCTATCGCGTCGAGGTCGATATCGCCTCCGGCACCGTGAGGAGCCTGATCGACCTGGGGTATGGCCGGGAGATCGTCTTCGCCGGCAGTCCGTTCGGCTTCAACCAGTACGTGTACGACCGGTACGCGAGCGCGCCGCACTTCAACCATCTCTCCGGGCGCATCCCGGAGGGTGGTCCCTGGCTCCTGGGCGGGCGCGCGGTCGCCTCGCGCGGCGTCGTCGTGGCGCGGACGCGCACCGCCGTAGCCGACAGGCTGACGGTCCGCCTGGTGGGCGAGGGGTCCGCCTGGGTGGAGAGCACCGTCGAGCTCGCGCGCGGAGTCGACCGGGTCGACTTCCACGACCGGCTGCAGAAGCTGCCCACCCCGGACAAGGAGAGCGTGTACTTCGCGTTTCCCTTCCAGCTCGACCCGTCGCGGGTCCTGGCGGAGATCACGGGCGGGGCAGACGCCGACGACTCTCCCCGTATCCCGGGTTCGGCGCGACACATGAGGGCGATCCGGCACTGGCTGGCCCTGGACGCCCCGGATGGTCCGGTGGCCTGGGCGACCGGCGACGCGCCCCTGGTCCAGATGGGAATGCTGCACCTGCCCTACGCGCCGTTCCCGCCCACGTTCGAAGCGGAGGCTGGCGATCGGGCGACCGTCTTCTCCTGGGCGATGAACAACATCTGGGACACCAACTTCCCCGTTCGCCAGGGCGGCGAGGCAGCGTTCCGGTTTGCCGTGTCGGCGGGACCGAGCGGCGCCGACGCCCGGCGGCTCGGAAGGGAGACGGCGGCGGCATTCGCCCGACCGCTGGCCGCCGTCATGTGCCCGCCGGAAACCGCCGGCGGCCATCCCGCGGCGGGCTCCTTCTGCGAGATCTCCGGGGGCAACGTCGACCTGGTCACGGTGGCGCCCTCCCGGGACCACGGCCTGGCGGTCCACCTGCACTCGCTCGAGGCCAGGACGGCCGAGGTGGCGCTCCGCCTGCCCGCGTTTGCGGTTCGTCGCGCCTGGGCTGGCTCGTGCCTCGAGCGGGAGCCCGCCGAGCTACCGGTGGATGGAGACGGGATTCGGGTATCGCTGGCTCCGGGGCAGTATCGGGTGGTGGCCCTCGACCTGGACGGCCCCTCATGAGCCGAACCTGGTGATGGCGCGGACGTCGGCCCGGCGCAACTGGGGCGCCCGCATCCGTGAGTACCAGTTCGAGGGCATGCGCCTGGTCTTTCTGGAGAACGAGCTCCTCCGGATCGGTATCAACGCGGACCGCGGGAGCGAGGTGTTCGAGTGCTGCTACAAGCCTCGTGACCTGGACTTCGCGCCGCTGTTTCGGGACGGCATGAGAGCGCCCGCCGGCGTTCCGGTCTCACCCGAACCCGGGCTGGCGTTCATCGACCTGTACGCGGGGGGCTGGCAGGAGGTGTGCCCCAACGGCGGGGCTCCCGCCACGTACCAGGGCGTCAGGTTCGGGCAGCACGACGAGGTCTGGCGCCTCGCCTGGGACCATGCGGTGGTCGAGGACGATCCCGGGGCGGTGGCGGTCGAGTTCACCGTGGCGGCGCAGCGCGTCCCGCTGCAGATCCGCAAAGAGGTCCGGCTGAGGGCGACCACGGCACGCGTTGAGGTCACCGAGCGCCTGGACAACCTGAGCGGGGCCACGCTGGACGCCATGTGGGGCCACCACCTCGCCTTTGGCCCACCCTTTCTGCAGGAGGGCTGCCGGATCGGTCTGCCGGCTGGTGTCGAGGCCATCGCGCTCGCGGGCGCCATCGACCCCGCCGGCCGGAGGGTGGTCGCCGGCCGGCACCCGTGGCCCGTGCTTCCCGCGTGCGGCGGCGGCAGCGTCGATCTCAGCGCCGTGCCAGCCCGGGGCACGCCGAGCGATATCGTCTACCTGACAGGATTCACTGAAGGGTGGTACGAGCTCGTGGACCCGGCTGGACGCACCGGCGTTCGCGTCGAGTGGGACGCGGCGACGATGCCGTATCTCTGGTTCTGGCAGGAGTTCGGGGCCTCTCGGGTGCATCCGTGGTACGGCAGCCTCTATGCCGTGGGCCTGGAGCCGTTCTCCAGCTATCCCACCAGCGGCCTGTCCGACGCCGTCGCCAACGGGACCGCGCTGAAGGTCGAGCCGCGCGGCGCGCGTGCGTTCCATCTCGCCCTGGAGGTCTGCGGTGAGCTTTGAACGGGAGTTCGAGGGCCGTGTCGCCATCGTCACCGGTGGGGCGACGGGCATCGGCCGGGCGGCCGCCGAGCGGCTGGCCGCCGGTGGAGCCGCGGTCGTCATCGGCGACATCGGCGACGGCCTCGCGCAGGCGGAGGATGGACTGCGCCAGGCGGGCCTCCAGGTGTACGCCCGGCAGGCCGACGTCCGCTCGTCGGCCGACCTGCAGGCGCTGGCCCGTTTCGCGGCGGAAGCCTGCGGCGGGCTGGACGTCCTTGTCTGCTCGGCCGGCATTCAGCGCTATGGGACCGTCGTCGACACTCCCGAGGAGCTCTGGGACGACGTCCTGGCCGTCAACCTCAAGGGACAGTACCTCGCCGCCCGGCACGCCATCCCGCTGATGCGCGGGCGGGGCGGCGGAGCGATCGTGAACGTGGCTTCCGTGCAGGGACTGGCAACCCAGCCCAGGGTGGCCGCCTACACTGCCAGCAAGGGCGGCGTGCTCGCGCTGACCCGGGCGATGGCGATCGACCACGCGGCCGACCGCATCCGCGTCAATGCCGTCTGTCCCGGATCCGTGGACACCCCGATGCTGCGCTGGGCCGCCGATCTCTTCCGGGGCGAGCAGAGCCAGGAGTCGCTGCTGGCCGAGTGGGGTCGCTCACATCCCCTGGGGCGGATCGGGAAGGCTGACGAGGTGGCGGAGGTCATCGCCTTCCTGGCCTCCGATCGCGCCAGCTTCATCACAGGAGCCCAGATCGTCGTCGACGGCGGCCTGCTGGCGGGCCTGGCCGTCGCACTGAAGGATTGATCGATGCGCATCGTCGACGTACGCGCGATCACGGTCTCCATCCCTCTCGAGGCGCCCATCCGGCACGGCGCCGGAGCTCACTGGGGCCGCTTCGTCCGCACGATCGTCGAAGTCGAGACGGACGACGGGCTGATCGGCCTCGGGGAGCTGGGTGGCGGCGGGGAGAGCGCGCAGACCGCGATCCGGGGGCTCAAGCAATATCTGCTGGGCCACGACCCCGTCGACTTCCAGGCGCTCTGGTTCAAGCTCTGCAACCCCACGGCGAGCCTGTACAACAACCGGCTGCAGCTGCACGCGGCGATCGAGTTCGCCTGTCTCGACATCGTCGGCCAGAAGCTCGGCGTGCCCGTCTACGACCTGCTGGGCGGACGTCTGCGAGACGAGGTGCCCTTCGCCAGCTACCTCTTCTTCCGCTACCCCAACACTCGGTCGGGCCGCGGCGAGGTCCGGACCGCAGAGCAGCTGGTCGAGCACGCGCTCGGGCTGAAGCGGGCCCACGGCTTCACCAGCCACAAGCTCAAGGGCGGCGTCTTTCCACCGGACTACGAGCTGGAGTGCTACCGGGCGCTCGCCCGGGCCTGCCCGGACGACCGCCTGCGCTACGACCCCAACGCGGCGCTGAGCGTGGAGGACGGGATCCGGTTCGGCAGGGCGATCGAGGGGCTCCGCAACGACTACTACGAGGACCCGACGTGGGGTATGAACGGCATGCGGCGGATTCGCGACCGGGTCGGAACGCCGCTGGCCACGAACACCGTGGTGGTCAACTTCGAGCAGCTGGCCGCCAACGTGCGCGATCCGGCGGTCGACGTGATCCTTCTCGACACCACGTTCTGGGGCGGTATCCGTCCCTGCCTCCGAGCGGCCGCGGTCTGCGAGACGTTCCAGCTCGGGGTGGGCATCCACTCCTCGGGCGAGCTGGGTGTCCAGCTCGCCACGATGCTGCACCTCGGCGCCGTCCTGCCCCAGCTGACGTTCGCTGCCGATGCCCACTATCACCACCTGGTCGACGACGTCGTCGAGGGCGGCAAGCTCACCTACCGGAACGGGGCGATTCGGGTACCGGATGGACCGGGACTCGGCGTGCGGCTCGACAGGGAGAAGGTGCGCTGCTACGCAGAGGTGTACCAGAGCCTCGGCGGCTACCCCTACGACCGGGACCCGGGACGGCCGGGATGGTTCGCCCTCGTGCCCAACCAGAGCTGGGCTGACCCCACGGTGAGCCTCAGCCCATCCCTGACGCCCGGCAACGACTGCGGCGGCCAGGAGGGATGAGAGCTGTGCCCCTCCTGGACATCTCCGCCTGCCGGGTCTTCTACGACGGCACGACCACCGAGCCGCGCCTCGACCACCCGGAATGCGTAGCGGTCCACCCCGACGGCAGCGTGTGGTGCGGCGGCGAGCTGGGGCAGATCTACCGGATCGAGCCGGACGGCACGAGGCTGGAAGTCGTCGGTTCGACGGGAGGCTTCTGCCTCGGGCTGGCCCTCGACCCCGGCGGCAGCGTGTTCGTCTGCGACCTCAAGCACTCGGCTGTCATGCGCTGGGACTCCCGACGGCGGACCGTCGAACGCTTCGCCGATGGCGTCCCCGGACACGCGATGCGGATCCCCAACTACCTGGTCTTCGACCGGACGGGCCGCCTGTACGTGTCCGACAGCTACGCGCCTGCCGAACCCGGGCCCGGGATCTTCCGCTTCGATCCCGACGGTTCCGGAACGCTCTGGTTCGACGAGCCGCTGCACTTCGCGAACGGCCTGGCGCTCTCGCCAGACGGCGCTCACCTCTACGTCGTGGAGACGTTCGCAAACGCGATCCTCCGGGTCCCGATCCGGCCGGACGGGTCCGCAGGGAGGCGAGAGGAGGTCGCGAGGCTGCCCGGGGTGCTGCCCGACGGCATCGCTTTCGGGCCGGGCGGGGATCTCTACGTCGGATGCTACGAGCCCAGCCAGGTCCTGCGGGTCCGTCCAGACGGAGAGGTCGAATGCGTGGTGGCCGACCCTCAGGCGCACATGCTCTGTCACCCGACCAACCTGGCCTGGAGGGGCACGACGCTCTTCGCTGCCAACCTGGGTCGCTGGCACGTCACCGCGATTGAAGTGGGCGACATCCGATGACGAGATGGACCAGGCCTGTCGCAGCGGTGTTCGCCGCGCGGCTGGCGCTGCCCGCTCCGGCAGCCGGGGCGGAGGGCTCACGGTCGAAGGCTCCCCGCCGGGCGCCGGCACCGCCCACTCCGCCGATGTCGGAGGCTGTCGGCCCCGCTTCATCAACGTGCACGTGAGCGGAGCCAGGCGAGCCATGCCCAGGATCGAGACGCTGTACGTCGTCAATCACAGCCACACCGACATCGGCTTCACGGACCACCAGGAGGTCTGCTTCCGACAGCACGGCGAGTTCATCGAGCAGGCCCTCGACCTGTGCGAGGCGACCGCCGACTACCCGGAGGAGGCACGCTATCGCTGGGTCTGCGAGGTCACCGGGACTACCGAGCGCTACCTCAGGAGCGCATCGCCGGCTCAGCGCGAGCGGTTCCTGGCCTGGCACAGGCAGGGCTCGATCGACGTCGCCGGCATGCAGTACAACCTCACGCCGATGCTCGACGTGGAGCAGATCCACCGCAGCCTCTACCCCGTGCAGCGGCTTCGGGAGGAGTTCGGCGTCGACGCCCGGGTCGCGATGCAGTGCGACGTCAACGGAGTGAGCTGGCTCTACGCCGACCTGCTGCCCGCGATCGGCATCGACTTCCTGACCATGGCGGTCAACCCGATCCGCGGCGGCGCGCCGAAACCGAGGCCGTCCGCCTTCTGGTGGGAGGGACCGGCCGGAGGGCGCGTCCTGGCCTGGAACGGCTACCACTACCTCTTCGGCCGAAGCATCGCGAAGCTCGGCGACTGGCGGTTCGCGGAGCGCTTCCTGCCTTCCGTCATCGGGAGGCTGGAGGCTGACCCGGACTACCCCTTCGACTTCCTCTACTGCCAGTCCACGCACCCGGTCCGGGTCGACAACGGGCCTCCCGACCCGCGGATGCCGGACTTCGTCCGGGACTGGAATTCGTCCGGACACACCCCACGCCTCGTCTTCACCACGCCGTCGGAGTTCGGGCGGCTGCTACGCGAGCACCACGGCACCTCGCTGCCCTGCCGGCGCGGCGACTGGACGGACTGGTGGGCCGACGGCGTGGCGTCAAGCGCGTACGAGACTGGACTCAGCCGCCGGACGCACGAGCTGCTGGCGGCCGCCGAGTCCGTCGGCGCCTGGGTGCGCGCCCGCGGAGGCGCGAGGGATTGGGATGCGGGCCGCCTGGCGGACGTCTACGAGCAGGTGACTCTCTACGACGAGCACACGTGGGGCGCGTTCGCCAGCATCGCCGCGCCGCAGGATCCCTGGACCCGGGCGCAGTGGAACCGCAAGTCGGGCTTCGGCTACTCGGCCTGGGCGGAGGCGCAGGACGTGCTCTCGCGTGCCGGGCACGAGCTGGCCCGATCCGTTGCGTCACCCGGCCCCGAGGGGTTCTTCAACCTCGGCGACCTGACGCCAGAGGAGGCCTATCCGGACAGCGGGACGGCCGAGGTGCTCGTGATCAACACCCTGCCCTGGGACCGCTCCGTGATCGTCGAAGAGCCGGAGGCGCGGGGCCGGGCCGCGCCCGCCGGGATGCTCGACATGTTCATGGCCCGGGACGTGCCCTGGGGCGGGCTCCGACCGCCAACGCCGCTTCGCCGGCTGACGGGCACGGTGCCAGCGCTGGGCTACGCCTTCCTGCCTCTGGACCACGTCCCCGCCGGCGAGGACCTGCGGGTCGAGCCGAACGTGATCGAGAACGAGCACTACAGGGTGCGGGTCGACCCGCTGTCCGGCGGGATCGCGGAGTGGGTAGACAAGCACCTGGACCACGACTTCGCCGGCATCTACCGCGGCTGGCGGCCGGGCCAGTACGTCTCGAGCGGGTCGACGGGGGCGAGGACCGGGACGCGCTCTTCGTGGCCGACTTCTCGCACGAGGACTTCGGCGTCGGGCGGACGGACGCGCACTTCCGCTACGGGTCGGCGACCGGGGTACAGACCGGCGAGCCCTCCGTCGAGCACGGGCGCGCATCGATCGTGGTGGACATCCGTGGCGATGGCATCCGCTCCGCTCGCTGCGTCCTCTCCCTGGAGAGCGGGCGCCGGGAGCTGTCCATCGACTGGCTGCTCGACAAGCGGCACGTGACGGACCCGGAGGCCGTCTTCATCGCGTTCCCGTTCGACCTCGACTCCCCCTCGTTCCACGTCGACCTGAACGGGATCCCCTGCCGGCCGAACTTGGATCAGCTCACCGGCACGGTCCGTGACTGGTATCCGGTGCAGCGCTGGGTGGACGTGTCCGACGATCGACGTGGCGTAACCCTGGCGCCGCTGGACTCGCCTCTGGTGCAGCTTGGCGGCATCACGACGGGACGTTGGGCCTCCACGCTGCACCCGGAGTCGACGACGCTGATGTCCTGGGCGCTGCACAACCACTGGATGGTCAACTTCAAGGCGAGCCAGGGCGGTCAGATCCCGCTCCGCTACCGGCTGACCACGCACGGCGGCCCCTGCGACGCCGCCGCGGCCGCCAGGTTCGGCGCCGAGCAGAGCACGCCGCCGATCGTGCTGCGGGACTACCGCCGTGAGACGGCTGCCCCGTCCGGGAGCTTCGCGGAGGTGGCCGGGGACGGCATCCTGATGACGGCGAAGCCTGCGGAAAACGGGGATGGCGTGGTGCTGCGGTTGCGGAACGTTCGTGGTGCGGCCCGCGGCGTGGCGATCGCTTTTCGCGACGTGGTTCCGAGCTCCGTCCACGTCACGTCGCCGGTCGAGGTGGACGGCGAGGAGCTTCCACTCGACGGCTCTATCGTGCACGTGCCCGTGGAGGCGCGTGGCGTCCGGTCGCTGCGGGCGCGGTTCTAAGCCAAGCCGTTCGTGCTCGATCGAGGAGGCCGTCGGCGACGACCGCGGCAGGCACACGGTCGCCGCCACCATCGACGCCAATTTCAGCACCTGCCGGCAGTCCACCACCAACGGCACCCCGACCGGCGGCAGCGGCTGGACCGCGGTGGTGAACGGCGCCAACAGCAGCGGGACGACGACGGCGTTCGAGACCTACGGCTTCAGCGCCGTGATCGCCCGCTACGCCCGCTACGTCTGCCACGGCACCAGCATCGACAACGTCAACGCCATCGCTGAAACCCAGATCATCGGACAGTAGCAACCCCACATCCCGGGTCCTGGCCGCAGCGGCCACTCGGGGAGAACCCGCGAGCCCCCGGCGATGAAGGGGCTCCCAGCGCCCGCAGCGCAGCGGGGGCGAGGCAGCAGCGCCTCGCCCCCCGGCGTCGAGTCAGCAGGACGCGGTGGAGTTGACCGCGGTGACCCGCAGGGTGGGACTGCTCGAGTCGGCGACCGCGGCGGTGTCGCCGCAGGAGTCGACATACATCTTCTTGCCCGCCACGTGCGGCAGCCGCATCACCAAGGAGCCCCGCTACCGGTTCAGCGGTCCGACGACGTACGAGAGAGGCGAGGTGGCGCTGCCCGCTCCCTGTGTCGTCGCGGCCGTGCCGCCCGTCGACACCGCCAGACCCGACGAGGCTGTGAACATCGCCTCGTGGAGGTCCTGCGTCGGGGTCCCTGCCGTCGCTGCCGCGACGGCCGGGAAGGCGAGGCCGCCGCTGAACGACGTCGAGATGTAGTCGCCGACCATGAATCCCTGGGTCGTGAACGCCAGCCAGCTCAGGCTCATGGGCCCGGCCAGCTGCTGCTTGCCTCCCCATGTCGCGCCCCCGTCCGAGGACGAGATGAAGCCCGCGTCGAGCTGGCAGGTGGAGACGGTGCAGCTGGCGTTCGGGTAGAAGTAGTAGGCCAGCGCCAGGTGGCCGGTGCTGCCCGAGGTCGACTTGTCGACGGCCAGGCCGGGGATGAAGTGGTCGACGCCGCTGCCCACCGCATCGCTCGGCACGCGGGAGAGGCCGGACCAGTTGACCCCGTCCGTGGAGGAGCTGAAGACGATGTCGTTGGCCGGGCAGCCGGGCTCGAACGCGCAGTCTTCCCACGCCACGTATACCCTGCCCGCACCATCGACCTCCGCGGTCGGCAGCGGCGACGTGCGCAGGTCGCCCGCGACGCGATGGAAGTTGATGGGCGAGATCGTCACGGCATTGGTGAGGGTGGCGCCGCCGTCGGTGGACCCGAAGGACGCTATCTTCGCCAGGCCGTCAATCGACTCGAACGGGACGACCACGGTGCCGTTGGGCAGCACGAGCGGCTGGCCGCCGAGCCCATGGGCGTGGGTCGGAGTCGCGATCGGAACGCTCCAGGTGGCGCCGCCGTCAGACGACGTGCTGAGGAGCTCGAGGTCGAAGGTCGCGAAGTTGTCGAACTCGGTGTAGCAGTTGCCGAAGAACGGGCTCGACGGCGTGTTGTCGCAGACGGTCCAGTTCTTGTCCAGGTTCACGGGACCCGCCGGCGGCGGGATCGAGACGGGGCCGCTCCAGTGGAGACCGTCCGTGGAGCGGCTGACGAAGATCGTCGGCACGTCGAGGTTCGGCTCCAGTGGGATCGACGAGACCATCCACACGTTGTGCTTCGCGTCGAAGGCGACAGACGGGTCGCTCACCCGCTCGAAGGGGCTGCTGGGATCGACCTGGGACGTCAGTCCCGGGAGGAAGCCGTGCTTCCAGGACCTGCCGCCGTTGGTCGAGGTCGCCCAGCCGATGTCGGACGAGCCGCCGTCGTGGAAGCGGCCGCTCTGGAACGCAGAGACGATGGTCGAGCCGAACGAGAAGGTATCCGGCTCCACCTGGGTCGCGTGGTAGACGGCCGCGCCGTCTGCCGCGATGGCGTTCGTAAAGGGATCAGTGCTGATCTGCGTCAGCCCCACGTTCGCAAAGGCGCTGCTCGCGAAGGCGAGCATCCCGCCCACGACGAGCGCGAGCGCTGGTCCGATTCTTCGCATCCCTCTCCTCCCTTTCGTAGACCGGCCGCTACCATCGCCACCGCTGGACGGCGAGGCTCGTTCGGCTGCCGGTTGGCCGCTCAAGGACCATAGGGGAGCGGTGCCGGTAAGACAAGGGACATACTGGCCGGCCCACCGGCCGCCAGGCGGGGGCCGAGGACATGGATGTCCTCGGCCCGATCTGGGAGCGCGTTCGTCAGGCCCCTAACTGACGGTGCAGGTCACGGTGCTGTCCGGAACCGGGCCGTTCGACGTGGCCGGGCTGAACGAGCAGGTCGCCGTGAGCACGGTGGTGCCGGGCGGCTGCTGGACGGTGAGGGTGGCGCTGGTGAAGGAGACGTCGGTGATGGTCTCGGTCCACATCGTGTTCGGGCAGCCGGGCGCACCAGGGATGGGCGACACCGGCGGCGCGGTGGTGACGCTGAACGAGACGTTGCCGTTCTTGATCTCGCTCGCCGGGATGGCCTCGCTGCCGGTCAGCGTTACGGCGGCCGGGTTCTGGCCGGGAGGCCGGGTGGCGCCAGCGGGGTTGGTGCAGGTGGCCGTCGGATTGCCGGTAGCCGACAGCGTGACCAGGATGTCCTGGTTCCCGAGCCCGGCAAGGGCACCTGATGCGGTCAGCGTGAGCCCGTTGTCGGTGAACGAAGGCTGCTTGCTCGGCGGCTTGAAGTGGACGCTGCTGGCGGTAGCCACGCCCGCGAGCGCGACCGTGAGACCGAGCGCCGCTATGAGTGACAGGAGTCGTCGCATTGCTGCTCCTTCTCTTCACGGGTGACCGGTTTGGTCCTCCCCCAGGAACCCGGCGGAGGGCGCGCCAGCCTGGAGCAGTGCCGTGCAAGACGGCGCCTGGTCGCGCCTGGGCCCGATTCCCGTTCCGGCGACCCGGGTCTGCTCCTCACGATGACTAGTCTTCTTGTCATTGCCGTTCAACTCAATAGGACATTTGCCCCATGCCGTGCAACTGGGCGTTCGTCCCCCACCCCCCGGATCCACGCCGGGAGGCGGGATCCCACCGAGCGTGGCTCCGGGTGGCGGAGGCGCGCCGACCCCTCAGGCTGCGCTCACGCCCGGTGCAACGCCGACCCCCGTTCCCACCCCGACCGTCCATCCCGGCGGCGCGCCGACGGCGTTGCCGACGTCCACAACCTCGCACCCGACTCCGTCACCGCGGCCGACCCACTGACACCCGTCGATCTCTCGGGCGTGGCGGGACCGCTGTGGCTCTCCCTCGCGGCACGTGAGATGTGTCTGGTGCCCTGGACAGGCATACTGATGATACGGGGCGGTCATCCGAGTGTGAACAGATCGCCGGAACAGTTGTGAGGGAGGGGATCCGATGGAGCATGCGAACGCGCTTCTCGTGAGATCGCGAGGAGTCAGCGGTATGTGGAAGAAGACGTGCGCTTTCCCGGTCCTGGTGGCATGCTGCCTGTTCGCGGCCGGGGTCGGGGCCCGTCCCGCCTCGGCGGCGACAACCTTCCAGCACCCGGGCGTGCTCGTCAGCCACGCCCAGCTGGACTTCATCAAGGCGCAGGTCAACAGCAGGACCGACCCGATCTACTCGGCGTTCGTCAAGGCCCAGAACAGCGTGTACGGCTCGCTGACCTACACGCCGCAGGGCCCTCCGCCGGGCGGGGTGATCGACTGCGGGTCGTTCTCCAACCCCGACATCGGCTGCACGGCCGAGGACAACGACGGCAGCGCTGCCTACACGCAGGCCCTGCTGTACTGGATCACCGGCAACAACACCTACGCCCAGAACGCGATCAGGATCCTGAACACCTACGGGCACAACCTCACCGGCTACATCGACTCCAACGCGCCGCTGCAGGCGGCCTGGGGTGGCTCCAAGTGGGCCAGGGCCGCCGAGATCATCCGCTACAGCAGCGCCGGGTGGGCCCCGGCCGACGCCCAGGCCTTCGGGACGATGATGAACAACGTCATCCTCCCGCAGATCGTCAACGGCTCCGGAAACAACGGCAACTGGGAGCTCTCGATGATCGAGGCCATGATGGGGATCGCCGTCTACAACGACGACCTGAACCTGTTCAACCACGCGGTCACGTTCTGGCACCAGCGCGTGCCCGCGTACTTCTACTACTACCCCATCGACGGCAGCCAGCCGGTGCCGGCTCCGCGCGGCTCCACCAACTGGAACGGGCAGACGGTGTTCAACGCCAGCGTGGACGGCGTGGCCCAGGAGACCTGCCGCGACTTCGGCCACACCGAGTTCGGGATCGCGGCGACGATGGCCGCCGCCGAGACCGCTGGCATCCAGGGCACGGACCTGTTCGGGTCGGAGCGGCCCCGACTGGAGGCCGGGCTCGAGTTCCACGCCTACTACCTGCTGGGCAACCCCGTGCCCAGCTCGGTCTGTGGCGGGCAAGTGACCCTCGCCCAGCGGCCGACCTTCGAGATCGGCTACAACGAGTACCACAACCGGCTTGGCGACTCCCTTCCCAATACGCTCCAGTGGCTGGTGTCGAACGTCAGGGCCCAGTCCCTTCCCGTCGACAACCACATGATGGTCTTCGAGACGCTGACGCACGGCGCGGACGCCGGCGGTGTGAAGGTGCCCGACTTCTCGCTCTCGGCCACGCCGGCCTCGCATTCGGTGGCGGCCGGCGGTATCGCCACCTACACGGTGACCGTGGCGCCGTCCAACGGCTACGGCGGGACCGTGGCGCTGAGCGTCGGCGGCCTCCCCTCGGGGGCGACCGCGACCTTCAACCCGGCCTCGATCAGCGGCGGCTCGGGCTCGTCGACCCTCACCGTGGCGACCAGCTCGGGGACGCCGGCGGGCACGAGCGCGCTGACCATCACGGGGGCCGACAGCATGGCCTCGCTGAGCCACACGGCGGGGGTCTCGCTGACCGTGGAACAGCCGGTGTGCGCGCAGACGACCCAGGGCGGTCCCTGGCAGAACAGCGCCTTCGCCAACCAGACGGGAATGTTCACGGTGCAGTTCGACGCCACGCCGTCGA
>JBKPCH010000202.1:0-21495 GCA_046727275.1 Candidatus Dormiibacterota bacterium | reverse complement strand
GCGGCGCGGCGGTCGTGAACGTGGCGTCGGCCGACTGGGCCAGGTACCCGTTCGCGTCGCGGCTGTCGACCCGGTAGTGGTACGTGGTCCGGGGCTGGAGCCCGCTCAACGCCTGGGAGTGGCTGGTCACGAGCGTGCCGTCGAGCGCCGTCGAGGAGCCGTAGGCGGCGGTCGTGCCGTAGTCGACCTGAGAGGACGCCGCGCGGTCGGTGCCCCAGCTCACGGTCGCTGCGGAGCTCGTCACGCCCGTCACGGCGAGGCCGCCGATCAGCGGCGGCGCCAGGGGGTTGGCGA
The DNA here is from genome assembly GCA_046727275.1 of Candidatus Dormiibacterota bacterium. Lineage (GTDB taxonomy): Bacteria > Chloroflexota > Dormibacteria > Dormibacterales > Dormibacteraceae > CF-161. The sequence goes on along the minus strand of JBKPCH010000202.1, from coordinate 21,201 downwards.
CAGTGACCGCGACCGGGGCGGCGGTGCTCGTGTTGCCGGCGGCGTCCCACGCCCTGGCGGCGAGCGTGTGGGCCCCGTTCGGCACGGTGCTCGTGTCCCAGGAATAGGTGTACGGCGGGAACGTGACAGCCGGGCCGAGGGGGCTGCCGTCCAGCAGCGGCTGCACGCCGGCGACGCCCACGTCGTCGCTGGCGGTCGCCGTCACGTCGACCTGGCCGGAGACGCTCGCCCCGGCGGCGGGCGTGGCCAGGCCCACCGAGGGCGCCTGGCTGTCCGCGGCGCTGCTCAGCCGGACCATGCTGGCCATCGAGGGCACGCCGCTGCCGTTGACCAGGAACAGCATGTACTCGCCGGGTGGCGCCAGGTTGGCGCCGACCGGAGCCTGGACGTTCACGACGCCCGGGCCCGCGCTGAAGTTGAGCGGCACGTACCGCTGGGAGCCGTCGTACGTGTGCGTGTTGGCGGCCAGGTCGACGAGGGCCACCGACCTGATGCTGGCGGCGTCCGGGGTCTGCACGGCCATCGTGCCTGCGTAGCTCGAGCTGGCCGGCGCGCTCGTGATCGCCGGCCGGGCGCCCTTGAACAGGTAGGGCGGCGAGTAGACCTCGGCGGTCGAGTAGTCGTGCGCCGTCGACCAGCGCCCGCCGCCGGCGGCGAGCACGCGCCCGTCGGGCAGCAGGAGCGCCGTCGAGTGGTACATGCGCGGGTTCTGGAGGGCGGCGACGGTCGTCCAGGCCTGCGTGTCGGGGTTCCAGATCTCCGTGGGCAGGGAGCCGTTAAGGTCGGCCTGGTCGACGGTCTGGGAGCCGCCGATCGCCATGACCTGGCCGTCGGCCAGCACGACCAGGTTGTGCTGGTAGCGGCCGTAGGACATCGGCGAGGTGGCGTTCCAGGCGGGCGTGGCCGCGTTCAGGTCGATCACCGCGCTGGAGCCGCCGGTCGGCGTGGACCAGCCGGTCCCCCCGCCGCTCACCAGGAACTTGCCCGGCCGGTACATGGCGAACGAGCCGAACAGCACCGGGCTGTTGGGCTCCACCGTCAAGGCCTGGGTGCTGGGGTCGAGCAGGCGGACGTGGCCGCCCTCGGGGTCGAACACGGCCAGCCTGCCGCTCGGCAGCAGGTACGTCATCGGGTAGCCGTCGTCGTGGACGAACGAGGTGCTGACCGAGCTCAGCCGGCTCCAGCTGTTCGTGGCCGGGCTGTAGATCTCCGGCGTGTCGGCGTACACGCCCGGCGTGGCCTGGCCGCTGATGGCCACGACCCGGCCGTCGCCGAGCATGGTCGCGGTCGGGTACCAGCGCGCGCTCGCCATGCTCGGGCCGGCCGACCACCTGTGGGTGGCGGGGTCGAAGAGCTGCACCGCGTTGATGCCCACCTCGCCGCCGTTGTGCCCGCCGACGACCATGAGGCGGCCGTCGGGCAGCTGCAGGTGGGCCGAGCAGAAGATCTGCGTGGTGGTATTCGGCGCCGGCGTGAACGCCTGCGTGGCGGGGTTCCACACAGTGGCGGACGGCGTCCCGCCCATCTCCCAGGCGTCCCAGAGCACCACGCTGCCGTCGTCCAGCAGCGACGAGTGCACCGCGACCAGCGGCCAGCTCATCAGCGGGCCCCACTGGCCGCTGACGGACGGGTCGGAGACGGCGGCGGCCAGGCTGGTGCCGCCGATGGCGGCGCGGTCGGAGCCCAGGCACACGGCGGCCGCTCCGAGGGCCGCCAGGGCGAGCACGCACAGCTTGAGGCGGCGGGCCAAGGCCGTCCGCCGGCGCCTGGCCCACCGCTCGACGTTCGTCAAGCGGGTCAGTCCTCCTATGGCGAGGTGAAGACGACGTCCACCCAGTAGTTGGTGGCGTTGAAGCTGTTCGTCGGGAAGCCGCTGCCGCCGTAGGAGTACAGCCCGTTGGGGCCGTCGGTACCGGAGGCGAGGCCGTGCAGGGGCCAGCTGTTGGCGGTGAAGCCGTTGAAGTAGCCACCCGTCGCGGAGTAGAAGCCGACGTCCGTGTGATACGAGATGAGGTACGTCGTGTTGGCGCTGATCTGGATCGGCGACGGGAAGCTGGCGGCCTGCCAGCCCGACGCCGTCTCGCCCGCGAACGTCGCAGTGCCCAGCAGCTGGCCCGTGCCCGTCCAGAGGTGCGCCACGTGCGTGCCCGTGTTCTGGCTGCCCTTGTAGAAGCGCACGCCGGTGATAGAGCCCGCCACGTCGGAGCGGAACTTCGTGCCCACCTCGATGGCGCTGTTGTCACCGACGTTGGGCACGGCCGGCGTCGCCGAGCTGTCCCAGAGGCTGCACGGGCAGCCGCTGGTGGTGAACGACCAGGTCACCGGCGTCATCACGTTGCCGTAGTTGTCCGTGGCGCCGCTGAGGCTGGCCGTGAACGTCGCGTTCTGGGCCAGGTTCGCCGACGGCTGCAGGGTGGCCACACGGGTCGTGCTGTTGTAGCTCAGCGTGGCCGGGACCGTGGCGTTGCCGGCGTCCTTGAGCGTGAACGAGATGGTGGCCGGCTGGACCGCCTTGCTGAACGTGGCCGTGACCGCCGTGTTGAAGGGCACCTTCGTCGCGCCGGGCGCCGGCGACTGGGCCGTCACGGCGGGCGGCACGTTGTCGATGAACTGCGTCAAGAAGACGACGTCGACCCAGTAGTTGCTGGCGTTGAAGCTCTGGTTCGGGAAGATCGAGCCGGTGGCGTACCCGAAGACGCCGTTGCCGCCGCTCGAGCCGCTGGCCGGTGCGTGCAGCGGAGACGCGTCCACCGGGTTCTGCAGGCCGAAGGACGTGACCGCGTAGCCGCCCGGGCTGTGGTAGGAGGCGACGTAGGTGGTGTTCGCCGTCACCGCGACCGGGTCGGGGAAGCTCACCGTCTGCCAGCCGCTCGCGGTCTCGCCGGTGAAGGTGGCCGTGGCCAGTTGCTGGCCGCTGCTGCTCCAGAGGCTGCCGATGTGGGTGCCCGTGTTTCCGGAGCCCTTGTAGAAGCGGACGCCGTTGATGAAGCCGGCCACCTCGGTCGTGAACTTCACCCCGACCTCGATGCCCGTGCCGTCGTTGGCCGAGGGGTTGGCCGGGGTCGCGGTGTTCGGCCACAGCGAGCAGGGGCAGCTCATCGTGGTGAAGCTCCACGAGTACGGCGACTGCATCACGTTGCCGGACGTGTCGGTCGCCCCGCTCACCGTGGCGGTGAAGGTCGTCGCCTGCGCCAGCGGCGCATTCGCCGTGAAGGTGGCGGCGAAGGTCGTGCTGTTGTAGCCGACGGTGCCTGCCACCGAGTTGTTTGCCGCGTCCTTCACCGAGAAGTTGATGGACGAGGCCACGACGTTCTTGTTGAAGCTGGCCACGATCGGGCTGCTGAACGGCGCGTTGGTCGCGTTCGGCGGCGGCGAGACGCTGGTCACCCCCGGGGCAACGGTGTCGACGAAGTTGCTGTTGTAGACGACGTCGACCCAGTAGTTGGTGGCGTTGAACGTCTGGCTCGGGAAGACCGGGCCGCCGGCGTACGCGAAGACGCCGTTGCTGCCGGCCGGCGCGTGCAGCGGCCAGACGTCCACGGGCTGCGTGAAGTAGCCCGCGCTGGCCGAGTAGCCGCCGTTCGGGGCGTGGTACGACGCGACGTAGGTGGTGTTGCCGCTGATGGCCACCGGCGTCGGGAACGTGTACGTCTGCCAGCCGGTGGCTGTCTCGTTGGTCACCGTGCCCTGCGCCATCAGCGTGCCGGTGCTGGTCCACAGGCTGACGACGTGCGTCCCCGTGTTGCTGGAGCCCTTGAAGAACTTGACGGCGTTGATGTAGCCGCCCTGATCGGCCGTGAACTTCACGCCCAGCTCAGTGGACGAGGTGTCCCCCGACGAGGCGGGTCCGGTCGCGTTCCCGAACAGGTTGCAGGGGCAGGGCCGCGGGTTGACGGTGACCGGGATCCCGGCCGAGGGCGTCTCGACGTTGCCGCTGTCGTCGGTGGCGCGGCTCTTGATCGTGAAGCTGCCGGTGGGGCCCGGCGTCCACTGGTAGGACCACGAGGTCGTCCCCGAGACGGGGTGCCACGTGGTGCCGCTGTCCGTCGAGACCTCGACGCCGGCCACGACGCCGCCGCCGCTGTCGCTGGCCGTCCCCGAGATGTTCACGGCGGTGCCGCTGGTCATGGTCGCGCCGGAGGCCGGCGAGCCGATCGACGACGTGGGTGCCGTGTGGTCGGTCGACGCCGTGGTGGCGACCAGCGGCGGCTGCAGGGTGGCCGGCTGGACGTTCATGTCGGCCAGCAGGTTGACGGTCGCCTGCTGCATGTTCTGGTCGGGGTTGGCGGGGCCCGTATCGGGCTCGATGTCGTGGTTGACGTCCAGGCCCCAGGTCCACTGCACGGTGCCGGCGCTGAAGACGAGGGCGCCGCTGGCCGCGCGGTAGAGGGTCAGGCGGTGTGTCGCCTGGCCCTGCACGTAGGTGTTGCCGTAGTCCTGGATGTGCTCGGCGACGGTCGCGGTCGTCGACGAGAGGTCGATCAGGCCGGCCGGGCGGGCGCCGTTGTCCAGGTCCTCGTCCCACTCGTAGCCGACGGTCTGGTCGCCGAGCGCCACGGTCTGGCTGCCGGTCAGGCCGGCGACCGTGGTGTTGCGCCAGAAGCGCAGCCGGGAGAAGGCGGACGTCAGCACGTCGGCGATGGAGCCGCGGTTGACCGTGAAGATGCTGCCGCCCAGCGCGTTCTCCGGCCGGCCGCCGTCCGCTGGCGGGCTGAAGCGCGGGTCGCGCCACGTGCCCGTCCAGGTGGGCGGGTCCTGCGGGTCGATGACCGCGTTGGCGGCGGTCTCCTTGTAGCAGACGATGGTCCGATTGGGGGTGTGACCCGGGTCGAGTGAGACGTCCCAGCGGGTCTTCCAGAAGTCCTCGTTGCCGGTGAAGTTGGCGAGGTTGACGCCGGCGTCCCGGGCGTTCTGCAGCGCGGTGCGCATCTCGTTGGACCAGTACTCGTCGTGGCCGGCCGAGAGCACGACCCTGTGGTTGGTCAGCAGGCCCGGGGAGCGGACCAGATCGACGCTGGTCGAGTAGCTGACGTCGTAGCCGTTGGCCTCGAGCCAGCGGACCATCGGGTACTCGCCGTAGAAGACGAAGTTGCTGGTGCCGTAGCCGGCCAGCTCGCTGCGGTCGTTGAAGGGCCGGTTGTAGCTGACCTTGTAGGCGCGGCCGTTGGAGCTCGGCGCGCTCCCGTAGTACAGGTTGTTGCCACCGTAGTCGTTGTAGGCGACCCAGGTGGTGTCGGCGGTGCGGAACAGGACGTCCGAATGGCTGGCGTCGTTGCGGACGACGAACACGATCTGGCTGCCGGCGCTGCCGGCCGCGCGCAGCCTGGCGAAGTAGATGCCCGCGACGGCCGCCTGGGGCACCGTCCAGGTCGCCGACACCTGCCAGTTGCCGCAGTCGACGAGGCCGGTGCTGCTGTCGGTCAGGCACGGGCTCTGGTGGATCGCGGACGTGGGCGTGATCGAGGTTATCCAGCGCGCCCCCTTCCCTCCGTAGTAGCCCATGCGGTAGATGTCGATGCTGTAGGAGGGGAGGCCCTGGTCGTCGATCTTGAAGGACTCGGTCTGCCCCACGTTGACGCTGATGTCGGTGGCGAAGCCCTGCAGGTGGGAGTCGCCCGCATCGCCGTTGGGGGTGTCCCAGACGGAGGGGTCGGTCCCCTGCTGCTGGTTCTCGCAGGGGATCGGGTTCACGGAGCAGTCCAGGGCCAGGGCCGGTACCGGCCTGAATGCCGCGCCAGGCGCGAGGGCCGCGAGGAGGACCCCGAGCGCCAGGAGGCCGAATCGGCGCCCCCAGGCCCTGTGAATGCACGCCAGCTGGCTCATCTGCTCCTGTTCCTCTCCTTCCGACTCGCGCGCCTCCCGCGCGCGCACGCTGTTCCGACGACGTAATGCTTCCGCGGGGGAGCCCGGAAGGTAAATGGGCGTTGACACCGGGATTGCGGCGCCGTTGGCCGGACATTGGGTCAGTTGTCCCAACGCCTTCGGGCGTGGCGCCCGGTTCGGGCCGCCGGTCATCGGCCCGGGCGGCTGCCTCGCACGACCCGGGCCGGGTTGCCCACCACCAGGGCGCCCGCCGGCACGTCGCGGACGACCACGCTGCCGGCGCCGACCAGGGCGCCCTCGCCGATCGTGACGCCGCACACGATCGTCGCGTTGGCGCCGATCGCCGCCCCGCGGCCCACCACCGTCTGCGTCACCACCCAGTCCTCCGCGGTCAGCAGGTTGCCCTCGGCGTCGACCGAGCGCGGGTAGCGGTCGTTGGTGAAGCAGACGTGCGGGCCCACGAAGGCGCCGTCCTCGATCGCGACGCCGGTCGGGATGAACGCGAACGCCTCGACCTTCACGTTGCGGCCGAGCGTCACGCCCCGCTGGATCTCGACGAAGCTGGCGATCTTGCAGCCGTCCCCGATGGTGCAGCCGTAGAGGTTGACCTGCTCGGGGTGGTGGATGGTCACGCCCTCGCCCAGGCGCACGTCCCCGGCGATCACGTCTCGGACACCGCCGCCGCGCCGGGCCGTCGGCGGGCGCGCTCGACCCAGCCGCTGGCCCGGCGGTACGGCTCCCGGCCCACGGCGGTCATGAGCAGCAGGCGGGGCAGGAAGCGCCAGAGCTCGCCGGAGGCGACGATGGCCGGCTGCCGGCGCAGCGCGTAGAGGAAGCCCTGCCACGTCCGGGCCCGCCGGCCGTGGTGGAGGTCCCACCAGGGGGTCTGCAGGAGGGCGTGGGAGCGGACGGCGGAGCGGGCCCGCAGGAGGTCGGCGGGGGCGTCCGGGGGCAGGTAGGCGAAGGCGCGCTCCACGGTCGTCACCACCTGGTCGGTCTCCCGCCACGGGGGCAGGCCCCGGTGGAACATGTTGGAGCCGTGGATGCGGTAGGCATAGAGCGGCTCGGCGATGTAGCCGACCGGATGACGCGCGGCGGCCCGCAGCCACATGTCCCAGTCCCCGGTGTGCGTCAATCCGGTCTCGTACGGGCCCAGCTCGCGCTCGACCGTCCGGCGCAGCATGGCGCCGGAGTGGAGGATGTAGTTGCCCCACATCAGCTTGCGGAACTCCTCCAGGCCCGGGCGCACGGCGTCGCGGGGCCAGGGCACGACGTGGCGGAGCGGCGAGCCCTCCTGCACGATGGAGTGCGCCGAGTAGACGAGGCCGACCTCCGGGTCGCTCTCGAAGGCGGCCACCTGGCGCTCCAGCCCGTCGCGACGGAGCAGGTAGTCGTCCGCGGACAGGATGGCCACGTAGCGGCCGCGGGCCGCGTCCAGGCCCTCGTTGTAGGAGCGGATGTTGCCGGCCCGTCGCTCGTGGCGGACCACGCGGAGCCGCGTCTCGCCCCGGTACCGGTCGAGCACCTCGCCGGTGTCGTCGGTCGAGGCGTCGTCGATGACGATGGCCTCCCAGTCCGGAAGCGTCTGGGCGAGGACGCTGTCCAGCGCCTGCCCCAGGAAGCGGCCGTAGTTGTAACAGGTGACGACGAGCGTCACACGCGGCGCTGCCGGAGACAGGGCCCCCTCCCGCCTCGCGGGGGAGGGCGAGGCAGCGGGCGCTGCCGAAGACAGGGCCCCCTCCCCCCTCGCGGGGGAGGGCGAGGCAGCGGGCGCTGCCGAAGACAGGGCCCCCTCCCCCCTCGCGGGGGAGGGCGAGGCAGCGGGCGCCGCCGAAGATAGGGCCCCCTCCCCCCTCGCGGGGGAGGGCGAGGCAGCGGGCGCTGCCGAAGACAGGGCCCCCTCCCCCCTCGCGGGGGAGGGTCGGGGTGGGGGGGTGGTACGTGCTGGCGTCATCGGGATCAAGCGGCTCGCGAGGCCTCACGCTGGTGCGTCCGGCTGAGCAGGTGGCCCAGCGCGCGCCGCACGTCGGACGGGGACACGGTGCGCAGCGCCAGCGAAGCGCCGCCATAGGCCAGGGCGCCCGCCGCGACCGGCACGACGATAGGGAGCCCGCGCAGCGGCACCACGACCGCCGCCATGACGAGGCCCGCGCCCAGGCAGCGCAGGGCCCACGAGCCCGTGCTCCGGCCGAGGGCGCCCCGGGGCAGCAGCCACAGCCCCACGACCATCATGAACAGCTCCGTCGTCGTCGTCACCGCCGCCGCTCCGATCGCGCCGTTGCCGAAGTGGTGCTGCATGTAGGGGATGGCCAGGAGGTTGAGGCTCGGGTTCAGCACCGCCGCCGCGACGGCGGTCAGCGCCCACTGCCGCTGCCGGTCGTGGGCGTTCAGCGCCGTTCCGATCATCATGTCCACGCCGACCAGCGGGAAGCTGGGCGCCAGCAGGACGATCGGCAGGATCGAGTGCTGGAAGGCGTCGCCCCAGTGCAGGACCTGGACGATGCGGTCTGGCAGCAGCATGATGCCCAGCGTCATCGGCAGCGTCGTCAGCAGGACCACCCGCACCGCCTGGCGCAGGATCTGGTTGAAGCGGGCGGTGTCGCCCGCCGCGGCCGACAGCGCCGGGAACACGATGGTCATGAGGACGGTCGGCACGAAGATCGGCATCGTGACCACGCGGTAGGCGGCCACGTACCAGCCCACGACGGCGTCGTTCGTGAGGTACGAGAGCAGGACCGAGTCGACCTGGCCGTAGACGACCAGCGCCGCCTGCCACACGAAGAAGGGCAGGCTGCCTAAGAAGAGCAGGCGGCAGATGCGCCAGCTGGGGCGGGGGACCGCCGGCAGCGCCCGCCAGAGGTCGACGGCGCTGATCGCCAGGCCGGCCGACTGGCCCAGCACGTACGCCATGGCGACCAGCACCACGCCCGCGCCCCGGGACAGGGCCACGAAGGCGGTGATCGCGTACACGGCGCCGGTGATGGCAGGGAAGGCCGCCAGCGAGGTCATCCGGTGCAGGCCCTGGAGCGTGCCCTGGACCACCGCCCGCGTGGCGTCCACCAGGATGCCGGCGCTGAGGACCAGCACGACCGCCCGCGTCAGCGGGTCCCGGTGGGTCGCGCTGACGATCGCGAGCGGCACCAGCGCCGCGGCCAGGCTCAGCGGCACGCGCATGAGCAGCGCGTTGACCGCGAGCTCGCCGGCCCGGTGCGGCGCGCGCGCGACCTCCTTCGTCAGCAGCGCGCCGATGCCGAGGTTGGCGAGCAGGCCGGCCAGCAGCGTCAGGCCTATGGCGAAGCCGTACTTGCCCAGGCTGGCGTCGCCCAGGAAGCGGGGCAGCAGCACCGCCATCGCGAGCGAGCTCACCCAGGTCAGCGGCTGGGCCAGGCCGAACTTGGCCACGCTGCGGACGAAGTGGGCGGCGCCCGGGACGGTCGGCCGCGCCTGCTCAGCCGGGGGAGCGGGAGCGACGGCCGCGGGCGGCGTGGGCGCCGCCTCCGTCTCGACGATGTCGACGGCTGGCGCTCTCAGGGCACCGGCTCCCCGACCCGCACGGCGCACGCGGCAGCCAGCGCCGCCGCCACCGTCTCCTGCTGCCCGCCGGTCAGGTCGTGGAAGAGCGGCAGGATCAGGCCGTGGTCCTGCGCCCGCTCGCTGACCGTCAGGCCGGACGGGCCCGCCAGCCACGGCTCGCGGGCGTAGGCGGGCTCCCGGTGCGCGCACATGATGCCGCGCCGGGTGGACACGCCGGCGTCCAGCATCGCCTGCATCACCTCGCGCTGGTCGCAGGCCGCCGGCAGCATCACGCAGAAGCTCTGCCAGTTGCTGCGCGCCCAGGCCGGCTCCGCGGGCAGGACCAGGCCGGGCACGCCGGCCAGGAGCTCCCGGTAGCGCTCGACCTGCAGCCGCCGGCGCTCGATCATCGCGGGCAGCCGCTTCAGCTGCTCCCGCCCGACCGCCGCCTGCAGGTCCGTCATCCGGTAGTTGAAGCCGAGCTCGGCGTACTCCTCGAAGATGACCTGACCCGAGCCGTGCCGGACCGTGTCGGGCACGTCCATGCTGTGCTGGCGCCACAGCCGGAACCTGCGGTCCCACTCCTCGTCCGCCGTCGTCAGCATCCCGCCGTCGCCCGTGGTGACCAGCTTGCGGGGGTGGAACGAGAAGCAGGCCACGTCGCCCCGGGGCCGGCCGACCCGCTCCCAGGCGCCGTCCCACAGGATCTCCGAGCCGACGGCGCAGGCGGCGTCCTCGATCAGCGGCAGCCCCCGGCGCCGGGCGATCTCGACCAGCGCGGCGAGGTCGCACGGCATGCCCATCTGGTGCACGCAGAGGATCGCCCGGGTGCGCGGCGTGATCGCCTCCTCGACCCTCGCCGGGTCGATGTTGAACGTGGCCGGCTCGACGTCCACGAACAGCGGCCGGGCCCCCACGTAGCGAATGGCGTTGGCCGTGGCGATGAACGAGTGGCTGACCGTCAGGACGTCGTCGCCCTCGCCCACCCCGGCCGCCCGCAGCGCCAGGTGCAGCGCGACGGTGCAGTTGGAAACGGCGCACGCGTGGGGCGCGCCGACCGCCGCGGCGAACTCGGCCTCGAAGGCGGCCACCTCGGGCCCCTGCGTGACCCAGCCGGACAGCAGGGGCCGCCGGGCCGCCTCCGCCTCGGCCTCGCCCAGCCAGGGCCTGGCGACCGGGATCACGCCGGCACCGCCTCGCCCAGGCGCTCTGCCGCTCGCGCGACGCGCCACCAGTCCACGAGGCGGCGCAGCCCCTCCTCCAGGCCCACCTGGGCCCGGAAGCCCAGCCGCTCGGCCGCGGCCCGCGTGTCCGCCAGCCGCCTGGGGACGGGGTTGACCCTGCGCTCCGGCGCGCAGGCGATGCCCAGGTCCGCGCCCATCGCCCGCATCAGCTGCTCCGCCAGCTCGCGCAGCGACGTCTCGGTGCCGCTGGCCACGTTGAACACCTCGTCTGTCGCGTCCGACCGCGCGGCCGCAAGGTTGGCCCTGGCGATGTCCTCGATGTAGACGAAGTCCATCGTCTGGGTGCCGTCCCCGAAGATCAGCGGCGGCTCGCCGGCCGCGATCCGCTCCATCCAGCGGATCAGGACCTCGGTGTAGACGCCGTGGACGTCCATCCGCGGCCCGTACACGTTGAAGTAGCGGAGGGCGACGTAGTCCAGGCCGCGCATCTCGGCGAAGCTCCGGAGCAGGCCCTCGTTGAACGTCTTGGCGGCCCCGTACAGCGTCCGGTTGTGGTACGGGTGCTGCGACTCGCCGGTCGGGAAGCGGTCCGCCATCCCGTAGACGGAGGCGCTGGAGGCGGCGACGAGCTTGCGCACGCCCTCCTCCGTCGCGGCCTCGACCACGTTGTAGGTGCCGTCCACGAGCACCTCGAGCGCGAGCCGGGGCTCCTCCGCGCACTGCGTGATGCGGATGGCGGCCTGGTGGAAGACGTAGTCCATGCCCTGGACGGCGGCGCCCACGGCGGCGCGGTCGCGGATGTCGCCGACGACCAGCCGGACGTTGCCGTGGGCCATCGCCCACTCCAGGTTGGCGCGGGAGCCGCGGACCAGGTTGTCGAGGACGACGATCTCCGAGACGCCCTCGTGCACGAGCAGGTCCGCGATGTGCGACCCCACGAGCCCGGCGCCACCGGTGATCAGGCAGCGACTACCCCGCATCTGCATCCTCCCTGAAGCGCATGACGCGCGCCGGCACGCCAGCGACGATCGCGAAGTCGGGCACGTCCCCGGTGACGACGGCGCCGGCGCCCACGATGGCACCCTCCCCCACCGTCACGCCGGGCAGGATCACGGCGCCGGTCCCGATGTCGGCGCCGCGCTTCACGACCACCGGCTCGATGCGCAGATCGGTCTGGATGATCGGCACGCCGGCGGGCGAGCCCGTGTGCTCCGAGCCGAGCACCTTCGCCCCCGGCCCCCAGCCGACCCAGTCCTCCAGGACCAGGTCCCGGGCGTCGAGGTACGCCTGTGGCCCGATCCAGACGTGGTCGCCGATGCGGCACGTGCCGTCGAAGCGGCCCTGGACGTAGGCCTGGGCGCCGATGAAGACGCCGCTCCCGATCTCGAACGTCTCGACGTGCTTGAAGCCGACCCCGGCGCCAATCCGGACGCCGTGGCCGAAGCGCCGGCAGGCGGCCCGCCAGATCGCGCGCCGCATCATGGTGTCGAACTCGCCGTCGCCGGCCGCGAAGCGCGTGTAGAGGTCGAGCAGCCGTGGCAGGTCGTGGCCGGCGCGCAGGCTGCCGGCCAGGCCGACCTCGAAGTCCGGGTCCGGGGCGATCTCCCGCAGGCCGTGGACGGCCTGCACTACGCGCTCTGCCACCCCGGCTCCCGCTGCGCCGTCACGACCTCGGCGACGCGGGCGATCGCGTCGTCCGTCAGCTCGGCGAACATGGGCAGGGACAGCACCTCCGCCGCAGCCCGCTCGGACTCCGGAAAGGCGCCGGGCCCGTGCCCGAGGTCCGCCCACGCCGGCTGCAGGTGCACCGGGACCGGGTAGTGGATGCCGGTCTGGACGCCAGCGTCGAGCAGCGACCGCTGCAGGCTCTCCCGGTCCGTCGTGCGAACCGCGTACACGTGGTACACGTGCCGGGCGTAGGGCATCTCGGCCGGTGTTGGGAGCACCCCGGACAGCAGCTCGTCGTAGCGGCTGGCGTGACGGCGGCGCGCCTCGGTCCAATCCTCCAGGTGCCCCAGCTTCACGCGCAGGATGGCGGCCTGCAGCTCCTCGAGCCGGTAGTTGAAGCCCTTCAGCTCGTGCACGTAGCGAGCGCCCTGGCCCCAGTGCCGAAGCTGGCGGACCCTCCCGGCCAGCTCCTCGTCCGCGGTCACCACCGCGCCGCCCTCGCCGCAGGCGCCGAGGTTCTTGCCCGGGTAGAAGCTGAAGCACCCGGCGTCGGCCAGGCTACCGGCGCGCCGGCCCCGGTACTCGGCCCCGTGCGCCTGGCAGGCGTCCTCGATCACCTTCAGGCCATAGGCCCGGGCCACCTCGAGGATCGGGTCCATGTCGGCGGTCTGGCCGTACAGGTGGACCGGGACGATCGCCCGGGTCCGCGCCGTGACGGCGGCCTCGACCAGCGCCGGGTCCATCGTGAACGAGTCGGGCCGGACGTCGACCAGGACCGGCCGGGCCCCGGTGTACTCGATGGCGGCCACCGTGGCCACGAAGGTGAACGGGACGGTGATGACCTCGTCGCCGGCGCCGATGCCGGCGGCCAGCAGAGCGAGGTGCAGGGCGCTGGTGCCCGAGCTGGTGCCGACGGCGTGGGGAGTGCCGCAGAAGGCGGCGAGCTCGCGCTCGAACGCCTCGGTCTCCGGGCCCAGCACGAAGTGGCCGGACTCCAGCACCCCACGGATCGCGGCCAGCACCTCGTCCTCGATCGCGCGGTACTGGGCGCGGAGGTCGACCAGGGGGAGCACCTAGGCGACCTCCACGACCTGGCCGCGCCGCGCCAGCGACTCCGTCGCGGCCTCCAGGATGCGGACGACCCGGAGGCCGGCCTCGCCGCCGGTCACCGGCTGGCGGCCGGTCCGGACGCAGTCGACGAAGTGCTCGGCCTCCACGCGCAGCGCCTCGGTCAGGCTGAGCTGCGGGGCGCACATGTCGCCGGTGCGGTAGCCGACCAGCAGGTCGTAGGCGCCCTCGTTGCCGCCGGCGACGCCGTCGGCGAGGGTGATGCCCCGGTCGTAGACCTTGACCTTCTCGCTGGGCTCCAGGTCGTCGTAGACGATCATCTGGCGATCGCCGCCGATCAGCGTGCGCCGGATCTTGACCGGGGCCAGCCAGTTGACGTGGAAGTGGGCGATCAGGTCGTCGTCGAAGTAGCAGGTCAGGTAGGCGGTGTTCACCGGCTGGCCGGGCACGTGGGCGACGCCGGCCGCCGCGACGGCGTGGGGCTGGCGGCCCAGGACGTAGTCCATGATCGAGAGGTCGTGGACCGCGAGGTCCCACAGGACGTCCACGTCGTGCTGGAAGAGGCCCAGGTTGACCCGGACGGAGTCGTAGTAGAGCATCCGGCCCAGGTGGTCCGAGTCGACCAGCTCCTTGATCTTCTGGACGGCTCCCGTGTAGACGAACGTGTGGTCGACCATGAGGACGACCCCGCGCCGCCTGGCGGCCTCGACGAGGGCCAGCGCCTCGGTGCGGGCCGGGGCGAGGGGCTTCTCCACCAGCACGTGCTTGCCGGCGTCGATCGCCTCCATGGCCAGCCGGTAGTGGGTGGCGACGGGGGTGGCCACCAGGACGGCGTCGATGGCCGGGTCGGCCAGCAGCTCCCGGTGGTCGGGCGTGGTGCGCACCGCGGGGTAGCGGTCCCGGACCTGGGCCAGGCGCTCGCCGCGCAGGTCGCTGACCGCGGCCACCCGGGCGCCCGGTATCTCGCCGAAGTTCCGGACCAGGTTGGGGCCCCAGTACCCGTAGCCGATGACGCCGACGCTCAGCGGACCCTGCGCCGCGGACGCGGCTCGTTCCGCCGGGCGCGGCCCAACCTCTGGTGTGATGCTCAAAGCGATGTCGAGGATCGCCCGCCCCCGGGTGGCGCGGCAATGGGAAAGGATGGGGCGCGGTGACAGGCTGCCCATGGCTCGTCGGGACCGCTGTCCCGGCCGATCCGGGCCTCGGGCGCCTGGATCAGCCCGGCCGGCGCCTCACCCGGAGCCAGAGCCAGCGCACCGTGCCGGCCGCGCCGGCGCAGGCGAGCAGCACGCCCAGGACGACCCAGAAGGCCGGCTGCTGCCCGCCGTTCAGGGCGGAAGCCAGGAACTGGTGTGTCAGGTCGTCGGCCTCGGGCACCGCGGGCGCCGGGGCGGCCGACCCGGAACCCGGGGCCGGCCCGCCGGCCGGGCCGCCCGCCGGGACGGGGGGAGGGGCGGCGGGGACCACGCTCGCCGCGCACGTGTCCTGAGGTTGGCCGGGGCAGTAGCTCGGCGCCCGGGACGGGCCGAGCAGGCTGCCGGAAGCGTCGTGCGGGTTCACGGCCACCCGGCCCCAGTGGAAGCGATAGACGTTGGCATCCGAGAAGTCGCCCCACTCCCCGAAGTACGCGTACACCGGGACGTGGCCACTGACGATGCTCTGCGGGATACGGGCGTCGCCGGGCCAGCCCGAGTCCTGCGCGTACCGGATCCCGTTCACGTAGGCGACGAACCCGTCCTGGGACCACTCGAAGCGGAAGCGATCCCGGCAGTACACGTCCGTCTGGTTGGCCTGGCACTGCCGCCACGCGGACTTCGGCGCGCCGAAGTCCGCAGCGAAGCCCGAGTGCGTCGTCCCGCACGCCTGGAAGCCGGAGACCGCGAGCACCCGCGAGTCCGGCGCCGGGAAGCACGGCGACTGGCTGTTGCCGGCCCGGATCGTGTGGTCGGCCTCCAGCGCGCAGACCATGTTGCGGCCGCCGTTGAGCCGGCAGCCGCTCGCCCACTGGCCGCCGAAGTGCCCGTACAGGTAGAGCCCGTCGGTGACCTTCGCGGTCGGCGTCGCCGCGGTCGACCACACGACCTCCGGCCAGACGATGTCGCCCTGCGAGGTGAAGTAGGCCGGGACGCCTGCCGCCACGTCCGCCTCCAGCACCAGCTTCCCGTTCTCGAAGTGGAAGGCCTGGTTGGGCGAGATGGCCGCGCCGCCGTTGTCGTGGCTCATGTCGACCATCCAGTGGTCGTCGTTCACGAAGTGCCGCGTCCTCACGGCGCGGCCGTTGCTCAGCCCGTCGAACACGCGGTAGCCCATGTCGCCGTTGCTCAGGCGCCCGAGCTGCACGTTCGTCTGGAACCCGTCCTCCCAGCCGCCCCAGCGGTCGAGCTGTCGCGTGGTCGGCCCGGCGGCCAGCGTGCCCAGGCACCAGGCGGGCCGCAGCGGCTCGAGCCCTGGCGAGGGGTTCGCCTGTCCGGCCGGCACCGTGCCACAGGTGTAGGCCTGGGCCGGCGCCGCGCAGACCAGCGCCGAGGCGGTCAGCACCAGGGCCGGCAGCGCACCGAGGACGAGGCGCCTGACGGCGACCATACCGTCTGGCAGGCTAGGGGCGGGCCGCCGGCGATGTCAAAGGACGTTTGACCCAGGTCCCTGGGCGAACGCCCCGGGCCCCTGCGCGCCGGGGCGGCCGATACTGGCCTGGTGAGCACCGGGGGGACCGCGGTCGGGCCGGCGCCGCCCGTACGGCGTCCGCGCGTGGCGGCCGGCAGCGTGGGGGTGTTCGCCGGCGCGGCCGCCGTCGTCCTCGGCGTGGCGCTGCCGTGGGTGACGCTCGAGCACGGCCAGCAGCGCGTGAACGGCGTCCTGGGCGACGGCGCGTACCTGGTCGCGGCTGCGGTCGGGGCGGCAGCGCTGTGGGCCGCTTACCTGCTGGGCGGGCGCCAGGGACCGCTCCGGGCGCTCGCGGCGGGCGCCGGCTTCCTGGTCGTCTACTGGGCCCTCTTCGACGTCGAGCGGATCACGACGGTCGTCACGGAGGACCCGCTGGCCGGCGCGATGGGCGCGCCGCTGGCGGGGCCCGGGCCGCTGGTGGCCGCCGCCGGCGGCGTCCTGCTCGTGGTCTCGACGTTCACCGTGCCGGCCCTGGAGCGGGGCGTGCGGCGGACGCAGTGGGTGCGGGTGCTCCTGGCCGCGGCGCTCCTGGCCACCGGGGCGGTGCACCTGCAGCAGGCGCCCGGGCACCTGGAGGTGTCCACCCTGCTGGGCGTGGGCTTCCTGGCCGCGGCCGTCTCGCAGCTGGCGCTGGGGGCGGTCGTGCTGGTGCGCGGCCACCGGCTGCTGTACGCCGCGATCGTCGCGGACTGCGCCGTCTTCATCGTCCTCTATGCCTACGCCGTCCTGCACGGCCTCCCCTTCCCCACCCGCCGAGACGCGGGCGTCCAGCCGGGCGCGGGCGAGCCGGTGACGCTGTCCGGCGCGCTCAGCAAGCTGGCCGAGGCGACGGCCATCCTGGTGGCGCTGCCGCTGGCCCTGCTCGGCCCGCGCGCTAAGAGGGTGCGCGGATAGGCCCCGACGGATCTTTGGCGCCCAGGCGGCCGATCTGGCGGCCCGGCTTCTGCGGTCCTCTTATCCCGAGTACTCCGTACGCGCTCCCTGCGGTCCTCGGCAGCGGGCCTCTATCCCGCGCTCCGGGCTGCCCGGCTGTCCCCGGCGACGGCGCTCAGGACGGTCTGACCTCTAGGGCTTCTCCAGGACCAGCAGCGCGCAGAGCGGCTTGGGCAGCGAGCGCCAGTCGGACGTCGGGGCCGTCGTCAGCAGCCTGGCCAGGGCCGGCTGCAGCGGCCCGGTGGGCGGGGGCAGCAGCTCGCACAGCTCGCGGTCCCCGCGCCGGCTCACCCGGTCCCCGACGAAGGCCAGCTTCGCCAGCCGCAGTCCGGAGGGCCCGACCAGGCGCTCCTGCAGGTCGGCCGCGCTGTAGCGCCGCTGGTAGAAGACCCGGCCGCTGGCGTCGTCGACCGAGGCGCCCGACCAGTAGAAGTCCGGCTCGCGCCAGTCCACCCGCGAGGTCGGCCAGAACGGCACGGTGATGACGCAGCGGCCGCCGGGTGCCAGCACCCTGGCCAGCTCCCGGACGCACTCGCCGTCCCCGCCGTCGGGGATGTGCTCGAGCACGGACAGGGAGTAGACCTTGTCGAACGAGGCGTCGTCGAAGCTCAGCCGGCGGCCGTCCTCGACGGCCAGGCGCAGCCGCGCGGGCGGCACCCGCCGGACCTGGCGCAGCAGCTCGTACTCGGCGATGAAGTAGGGCTCGATGTCGGTCGCGACGACCTGGGCCCGCACCTTCTCGGCGACCCAGAGCGAGAGCAGCTTCGGGCTGCCCACGTCGAGCACCCGGTCCCCCGGGGCGAACCGCGCTTCCTGCAGGGCCAGCCGGTACTCGATGCTCCGCCAGTAGTTGACGGGGACGACGAGGTAGCGAAGCCCGCGTCCCACCCGGCGCCGGCGCAGGAGCCGCAGGCCGAGGCCCATTCCGTACGCCTGGAGCCGGAAGCCCATCGCGGCCGGCACCCGGGCGTCCGTCCGGTCCGCGGCGGCCTGCGTCAGCTCGCTCGCGCTCGTCGTCTCAGCCATGGCTGTGAGTCCCTACTCAAGCGCGCCGGCACCCGCCGGGCCAATGGGCGAGGCCGACGGGCGGCCTCTTTTGCCCAGCGCGTCGGGGCGCGTGTCCCGGTCTCGCGGGGCTGGGGCCGGGGCGGCGCCTGGTGGCGCCGCCCCGGAGTGCGGTGGAACGTCAGGTCAGGGCTGGCAGGGCTTCGGCGTGGGCGTCGGGGCCGCCGTCGGAGGAGCCGTCGGCGGCACGGTGGGCGGCGGCGCGCCGGTGCCGTGGTAGTCGGGAATCGCGCCCTTGTCGAACTGCGTGATCATCGGGGTGTAGGTCTTGATCGCATAGTCGTATGTCGTGCTGCTCCGGTCGTACGCGATCGCGATGTACACGTTGCCGGTCACCTGGAGGATGCCCGGGATCTGGGTGCCGGGATCCCTGGTCGCCTTCGTGAAGTCGATGCGAACCGTGATGGGGACCAGCGACCCGCCGGTGGCGATCGACGTGATGGTCCCCGACGTCGGCGTCACGATGCTCAGCCACGGCGTGATGGAGCCGGTCTTGTTGACGATCTGGTAGTTGATCGGCGTGTCCGCCCCCTGGCTGAACAGGTACGTGGTGACGTCCACCGTGCTGGCGCCGGCGGGCCGGCCGGTCAGCAGGTTGTCGTTGGTCGCGGCCAGGATCGGGGCGGGGGCGACCGCCGCGTGCCCGATGGTCCGCGGCTGGTTGAACGCGGCCTCGATCTCGAGCTGGTCCGCCTGGCGCCCCAGCCTGACGACGTTGGCGCCCTGCTTGAGCCAGCTCGCGGGAATCGAGACGGAGGCGAGGTTGTGGTCGTAGCAGTGCTCGCCCTGGCCGTCCGGGGTGGCGGGCTGCGTGGGCACGGCGATCGAGTGGCCGTTGACCGTGGCGTTCACCGTGTAGGCGCCGTGGTCGCAGTTGCCGGAGTCGAACGGGTTGAAGAGGAGTCGCGCCGACGTCATGCCGGCGACCGCGTCCGGGATGTTGACCGAGACCGGGCTGTTGGCGTCGACCGTGCAGTCGAACTGGAGCGCGATCTTGACCCCCGGGCAGCCCGGAGCCAGGTACGTCTTCCGGACCGGGCTGAAGCTGCCGCTGGGGCCGTCGAACTGGACGGTGTTCCAGTGGATCAGCTGGAGGTACGCGGGGAACGAAGGCGACCGGGGAGCGTAGAAGGCCCGGTGGGTGATCGTCCACTCGCCCTGGGTGAAGGGCAGGGTGAATCCGGTCGCCTTGACCGCGGACACGCCGTTGATGAACATCTCGGCGGACGTCTGGGACAC
The DNA here is from genome assembly GCA_046727275.1 of Candidatus Dormiibacterota bacterium. Classification (GTDB taxonomy): domain Bacteria; phylum Chloroflexota; class Dormibacteria; order Dormibacterales; family Dormibacteraceae; genus CF-161. Next base: position 2,044 of record JBKPCH010000202.1, on the reverse strand, counting down.
CTTCAGCACGACGGGGACGCGGACGTTCTTTGGCGTGAAGTTGTTCGTCCTGCCGAGGACGGTCTTCTGCGCGCCGCCCGCGTTGACGCCGATCGTCGCCACCTGGACGTCGCCGGGGCTGGTCGCGTTCAGCGGACGGGCGACGGAGAAGGCCAGGTCGTCCGGATAGGTGTCGTTCTCGTTGACGGCGAGGTTGAAGAACTGCGCGTCGGTGGGAGCGTGGCGGGACAGGTGGACCTCGAACCACTTGCCCGGGATGGACTGCACCGGGGCCATGTCGACCTCGAACTGGAACGTCCCGACCCGGTTCGCGAAGTCGAAGATCCCCCGCGGCCGGATCGATACCGCCGCGTCGCCCTCCCCGCTGATCAGCTCTGTGTGGAAGTGGTGCTCGGAGACGAAGACGCGGGCGCGGTCGTCGACCCCGTCCGGCGTCGTCGACCCGTCGCGCAGGCGGACGTCGAAGTAGTCGGGATTGAGCGGCCCAGGCGTGGCGCCGTCGAAGTTCTCGAAGAAGACCGCGTTGGCCATCGGGCTCTGGCCGTCAGTCGTGCCGGTGCCGGTGAGCGGGGTGGAGAGCTTGCCCGCGGCGCTCATCGACTGGACCGCGACGGTGTACGCGTGGTTGGGCTGGAGGCCGTTGAGGTCGGCGGCCGTCGCCGTCGGGCTCAGCACCTTCTCACCCATGAGCTGTGCCCCATCCCAGACCGAGATGAGCTGCCAGGCCGCCTTCGCGTCCGCGGGGGCCGTCCAGTTGGCCCTGATGGTCGAGTTCAGCCCGGTGGTCTGGAGGCGGCCCGGCGCGACCAGCGTCGGGTCCAGGTTGGCGGTCAGCGCAGCCGGCACGGTGGGGGCGGCAGGGGTCGCAGGCGTGGCGGCCTGCCCTGCGGTGGTCGTTCGGGCGCCCGAGGCGGGCTGGCCGCTCAGGCTGGCCTGGCCGACCTGCCCGGCAGGCCTGCTCACGACCTGGTCCGGGATCGTGAGAACGGCGAGCAGGGCGGCGACAGCCAGCCCCACCAGCAGCCTGAGGGACCGGAGGCGGCCCCAGCCGCCGCGGCGTCCGCGCGGAGCCGGCCTCGGGTCGGGCCGGAGATCGGCTCGCGACAACGGATCGCCGGGTTGCCAACGCTTCATGAATGTCTACCCCCTGAAAGTTGGTTCATCCCGACCTTCCAAACCCCGGCCGGCGCGAAAACGCTGAGGCGTTTTTTTCGGCGGACCGGTCGGATTCCTGCGCTACGGAGCCCAGACCGAGGTGTCGAACACCCACCAGCGCTGGCCGTTCGTACCCGAGCCGGTCAGCGTGATGCTCGTCGTGCCCGCCGGGACGGACATCCAGTAGCTCGCCTCGCCGCTCGACCCCTGCTGGCCCTGCTGTGGCACGGCCATCTGGGCCGGGTGGCCGTCGAAGCTGACCCGCGTCGAGCCGAACGCGTAGAAGCGCAGATGGCCGTTCGCCGGCGCCGGCTGGGGCAGCTGCAGCGTGGCCGGCTGGCCGTGAACCGCCGCCGCGCCCTGGGGCCGGAGCATGATGAACGGCCTCGCCGGGTTGATCGACACGTTCGACCACTGGTACGTGTTCGGCCCGCAGGTCCCGTTCCCACCGCACGCCTGCGTCGGGTCGAAGCTGTGGTGCGCGAACTGCACGACGGCCTGCTTGAACGGCAGGTCAACCCTGGCGTCGGCGTAGACCAGCGGCGCTCCGCCGCCGGCTCGCAGGGCCACGAAGCGGACGTGGTTCTGGGCGACGTCCAGCTGGAAGCTGGCCTGGGCGTCCGCGGCGCCGCGGCCCAGCCCGCTCTCCAGGCAGGGCTGGGACCCCTGGCCGTCGATGCTCGTCCCCTTGTGGTTGGCGAACACCTCCACGTCGAACACGGTCCCGATGGGCACCCCGTTCGTGGTCCCCAGCGTGGCCGGCTGCCCCGAGCCCGGGCAGGTGCCGTTGTTCATCCGGATGTGGATCGCGTCGCCGGGCGGTCCGTTGAACGCCGGCACCTCCTCGGGCCCGACCGGGGCGACCAGGCTCTCGTCGAGCGGCGTGAGC
>JBKPCH010000201.1:0-6298 GCA_046727275.1 Candidatus Dormiibacterota bacterium | reverse complement strand
TGACCGCGGCACGGCTCTACGCCGAAGCCGCCCGATCAGCGCCCAGCCTCCCCGAACGCGACCACCTCACGCGACAGGCCGCACGGCTCAACGCGCAACTGCGCAGTTGAGCGGCGGGCGCCAGGCATTCACCGCCCCGATAGGGACGGTCTGCTCACCCTGTTGGCCGGCCGTCCACGTCGCCGCGGGCCTGACGTACGACGTCTCGGCCACGGAGTACTGGTTCGATCCGGCCCTCCAGGCGCCCCAGTCCCTGGACCTGGGCCGCGTGGGCACGCTGGCGCTGACCGTCCCGGCGTATCCCTTCCAGGTCATCCAGGAGGAGGGCGTCCCCGTCTCCAGCTGAGGCGGCCGCTCAGCCCGCGGAGAGCGCGGCCCACGCTGCCTCAGCCAGGACCTTCTCGGCCTGGGCGATGGGGCTCGTCCCGGAGCGTGCGACCGTTGTTCGGCTGAGGTTCAGGCTGAAGTCCTGCGCCGGCCCGATCAGGATGGTGTAGAAGAGGTCGAGGGGCATCGACCGCAGTCGGCCGGCCTCGACGTGTGGCCGTCGCCACTCCTCGGTCCGGGAGAAGAGAACGTGGTTCATGTCGCGAACGCGGCTCTCGGTCGCCAGCCGGACCTCGGCCTCGCGGTGATGCAGCAGGAAGCGTGTCAGGTCGCGGTGCCGTGCAACCCAGCGCAGGTGATGCTGGACCACGCCCTTGATCCCGGCCTCGGCATCGGGCTGGCGAGCGAGGACTGCCAGGAAGCCCCGCTGGTAGTCCTCGAGACCCTCGACGTAGAGCGCGGCCGCAAGACCCTCCTTCCCTCCGAAATGGTGGTAGATGGAACCCACGCTGGCACCTGACCGTGCGCAGACGTCGTCGATGGTCGTGGATGTGAAGCCCTTCTCGTTGAAGCAGCTCAGTGCCGCCGCCAGGATGCGGCTGCGCCGCTCCCCCGAGCGCCGCCTCCCGCCCGAGGCCGAGACCGCCGTCATTGGAATGGAATTCTAGTGTGGGGCCTGTTCCAGAATGATATTCTAGAACGATATTCGGTCATCGAGTTCGTCAGAGACGCAAGGGAGACGCGGCATGTGTGACCAGGTCATCGACGTGGTGCTGAGGGTGTTCGCGGCGGTCGAGCAGCGGGACGAGCAGGCCTTTGCCGGCCTTGCCCACCCGGAGCTGGAGCTCCACTGGCCGCCCTCGCTTCCGTACGGCGGAACGGCGCGCGCCCAGGACGTCACTGCCCGAAGGCTCCCGACCTGGCGGACGACCTGGGATCCTGTTCAGCCCACGGAGCAGGAGCGGCGGCTGGACCCGAGGCTGGTAGCGGCGAGCGGCGACGAGGCCGTCGTGCTCTGGCATCAGCGTGGGGTCGACGCTGCTGGCGAGCGCTTCGATGGCGAGGTGCTGGGGCTCTACCAGGTCCGTGACGGCAAGCTGGCCCGCGCCCAGATGTTCTACTTCGACCCGGTCGCCGCACTCGACTTCCTGAGCCGGGCCGAGCGCGATCGCTGAGGCGATCCACATCAGGCTGCCCGCTGCCCCGTCAGCAGGGCTGGCGGGCAGGGCGTCAGTCGAACAGCTCGGCCCAGGTCGCGACGCGCCGGCCCTGCCACGTCGGGCCCTCGCGGACGAACCTCCATTCGGGATTCCTGGCGACGTCCCGCAGGGCCGCGCAGACCTCGTGGAATCGCGGGACGTCTTCGTTCGCGCACTCGAAGTAGCTGATGAAGTCGTAGGCGCCGTCGGGGGCGGGTTCCACCGGGTTCTTGTAGGTACGCCGCAGGAGGCACGCGATCCCCGCTGCGGCCGCGAGCGCGTGGCCTTCGTTCACCTTGCGGCCCGCTTCGTCGTAGCGGGGCAGGAAGTACGTGTGGCGTTCCATCCAGTCCTTCTCCCACCAGCCGGTCGTCTTGCTCATGGGAACGAGGAACGCGTTGGGCATGACCGCACCCGGCTGCTGCACGACGCGATGCGCATACGCGAAGTTGTGCATCGCATTCCCGGTGTAGGTCAGCGGGCGCACGATCCCACCGAGGACACGCGGTCTGGTCACCGGGCCGACGAGACGCTCCAGTTCGACGCAGAACTCGGCGACGGGCTCGGCTGTCGCCGAGGCGACGTGGATGACCGCGTCGGTGCGCATCAGCTCGTCGTCCCCGATGTCGGCCGGGGTCGCGCTCACGCGACGCAGGAACGCGATCGCTTCGGGAGGGTACTCGCCCCGCGGCTCGAATTCGTTCCGCATGCCGAGGCGGTCGGCGAGCGCTGGCACCGCGGCGCCGGCGACCGCCCGCCGCGCACCCGGCGGCACGCTCAGGCATACGTACGCACCATGGCGGACGGCTTCGTTGGCTCGGACGTCATTGGCTCTCATGGCGGACCTCCCGTTGCAGGATAGGTGGGCGTGCGGGATGCGTCCAATGCATAATCTCTGGACATGGCATCAGCGATACGCATGAGGTGATCATGGACGTCGAGGCCTTGAGGACATTCATCGCCATTCATCGCTCCGGCGGTGTCACCCGGGCCGCACCCACACTGTTCCGCTCTCAGCCGGCCGTGAGCAGGCGGCTCGCCCTGCTCGAGCAGGACCTGGGCGTCACGCTGTTCGAGCGGGTCCCCGGCGGTGTCGCATTGAGCCAGGCGGGACGAGCGCTGCTGCCGTTCGCGGAAGCGGCACTCGCGGCCCTGCGCGACGCGGAAGCCGCGGTGCGAGCCGTACGCTCGGAGGTCAGCGGCCCCGTGGAGATCGCGCTGGTGGGCACCCTGGCCAGCACGAGCCTGACGTCGGTGCTCCGCCGCGTCGCCCGGCGGTATCCGAACCTCGAGGTGGTGCTGCGTACGGCGACGAGTCGCGAGGTGAGCGATCTCGTGCGGCAGGCCGACGTGACGCTGGGTCTCCGGTACTCCGAGGACCCGGCCCCGGACCTCGACTGCGAGACGCTGTTCTCCGAGCGGCTCGTCGTCGCCACCGCGCCCGATCACCCGCTGGTGGGCGTGCGCTGCGCCACGCTGCACGCCCTCGCCGGCGAACGGTGGCTCGCATTTCCGGCCGTTCCCGGACGACCCGAGGCCTCGGCGGCCTACGTCCGCCGCGCGCTGGACACCGCTGGCGTGGCCGAGGCCCGGATCCTGCGGGTCGACAGCCTGACCGCTCAGAAGCGGTTGGTCGAAGCGGGGTTCGGGATCGCCATACTGCCCGAGAGCAGCGTCCAGGAGGAGCTCGCCGCCGGCTCGCTCGCCGTGCTCGATGTCGAGGATCTCGACGTGCGCGTCCCGGTGACTGTGGTGACCCGGCGCGGCGGCTACCTCGGAGCGGCGGCACAGGCGCTGCTCGAGGAACTTCGGCTGGCCGCGGGCAGTGTCGCGCCGCTGCCGGCGCCCCGGCCGGACCAGCACCAGCAGTGACATGGAAACGCCGAGGCGTACGCGGCCATAGACGGGCGCCGTGCGATAAAGTCGTTGATCCGGTTCGCCGCGGCTCAGCAGGGGCGCCCCTCGCGCTCGCCAGGGACAGCCGCCACAGTGGTGTGCACCCCCAGGAACGGAGGCGACGTGATGAGAGGCAGGCCCATAGCGGACTACGCGCTGATCTCCGACTGCCGCTCCGCGGCGCTGGTCAGCCGCGACGGCTCGGTCGACTGGCTCTGTCCGGGGCGATTCGACAGGCCGTCGGCGTTCGCCCGGCTGCTGGACGAGGACGCAGGCCACTGGGCCCTGCGCCCGGTGGGCGACGCCGAGGTCACGCGGCGCTACCTGGACGGCACGATGGTGCTCGAGACGACCTTCCGGACCGCGATCGGGACCCTCGTGCTGCTGGACGCGATGGCGGTCGGGCCGGACGAGCAGGGCCACGAGCTGGGGCAGGGCTCGCCCGGCGTCCTGCTGCGGCGCGCGAGCTGCGTCGAGGGCAGCGTCGACCTGACGATCGAGTACCAGCCGCGCACGGAGTACGGGCTGGTGCACCCCCTCATGGTCCAGGCCGAGGGCGCGATCGTGGCCCGCGGCGGCGCCGACGTGCTGGTGCTGTCGTGCACCCTGGCGCCGGAGCTGCGGCGGACCTCGGCCGGCGGCATCGTCAGGCTGGGCGCCGGCGAGTCCGTCTGCTTCGCGCTCGAGCACGTGGCCAGCTCCATGACGCTCCCGGAGCCGTGGTCCGGCGAAGCGATGGAGGAGCGGATCGAGGACACGATCCGCGGCTGGCGGACGTGGTCCGACATCCACCAGGGCTACGAGGGCCCGTGGCGCCACCTCGTCCACCACAGCGGAAGGGTCCTCCAGGCGCTGACGTACCAGCCCACGGGCGCTATCGTGGCCGCGCCCACGACCTCCCTGCCGGAGGCGGTCGGAGGCGAGCGCAACTGGGACTACCGGTACACCTGGGTCCGCGACGCCAGCCTGACGCTGGAGGCGCTGTGGGTGGCCGCCTGCCCGGACGAGGCGCACCGCTTCTTCGCCTGGATGGCTGCCGCGGCCGCGGCGCGCGTGCACGAGACCGACCTCCAGATCATGTTCGGCGTCGGCGGCGAGCACGACCTCACCGAGCGGGAGCTCCCGCACCTCGCCGGCTGGCGCGACAGCCAGCCCGTGCGCGTGGGCAACGGGGCCTGGAACCAGCGTCAGCTCGACGTGTACGGCGAGCTGCTGAGCGCGGCCCGGCGGCTTCGGGACTATCTCGGCTCGCTGGACCAGGGAACGCGGGAGTTCCTGGTCGAGGTGGCCGACACCGCGGCCGAGCGGTGGGAGGAGGCGGACCAGGGCATCTGGGAGGTGCGGGGCGAGCCGCGCCACTTCCTCTACTCCAAGCTGATGTGCTGGGTCGCGCTCGACTGCGCGATCGAGCTGGCGGCGGAGCTGGGCGCCGGCGACAGGGTCGCGGGCTGGGCCGAGACCCGGGGCGAGATCCGCGCGGCCATCGAGACGGAGGGCTGGAGCGAGGCGGCGCAGGCCTTCACGCAGTCCTTCGGCTCCGACGACCTCGACGCCTCGGCGCTGATGCTGCCGATGGCCGGCTTCCTGCCGGGGACCGATCCGCGGGTCCGTTCCACGATCGACGCGATCGACGCCCGGCTGACGGACGGCCGGGGCCTCGTCTACCGCTACCGGTCCCACGACGGGCTGGACGGGGAGGAGGGCACCTTTCTCATCTGCACCTTCTGGCTGGCCCAGGCGCTGGCCGAAGCCGGCGGGCTGGAGCGGGCGCGGCGGAAGTTCGAGCAGGCGATCGCGTACGCCAACGACGTGGGCCTGTTGGCCGAGGAGGTGGACCCCGAGAGCGGGGAGCTGCTGGGCAACTTCCCGCAGGCGTTCAGCCACATCGGGCTCGTCAACGCGGCTTGGGCGATCTCCCAGGCCGAGCGGAGCGTCGGACGTGAGGAGTGATCCGATGGCCCACCGGCAGGCGTAGGAAGCAGCGGATGACGCCGAGCAAGCGCGAGCTCAGTGGGCGGAGCGATCCAGACCTGGCAGCTGCCCTCGTCGCCGGCGAGATCGATGCCATGGACGTCCTATTCACACGATACAGCCGCCTCGCCTACTCGCTGGCGCTCCGGATCCTCGGCGACCCGGCCCGCGCCGAGGACGTCGTGCAGGATGCCTTCGTCCGGGTGTGGAAGCGGGCTTCATCCTTCGACCCCAACGCGGCTCCCTCCGCACCTGGCTGCTGACGGTCGTCCGCAACTGCGCCATCGACAACCTGCGGGGCTCCTCCCACGAACGCGAGGAGCTGGAGCTGCAGATCGACGTCCGGGCTGAAGGCGAGGGCTCGAACCCCTGGCGGGAGGTCTCGCAGTCGCTCGAACGGCAGGCGGTGCGAGACGCCCTCCGCGTCCTGCCCGGCGAGCAGCGACAGGCCATCGAGCTGGCCTACTACGGTGGCTACTCGCAGCAGGAGGTCGCCAGGATGGTCGACGTGCCCCTGGGCACGGTCAAGGGTCGCACCCGGCTGGCGCTGGAAAAGCTCTGCTCCTATCTGCAGGGCAGGGGATTGATCGATGCCGGCTGACCACGACGAGCTCGCGAGCGGGATTCCGGCGCTGGTGCTGGGGTCCGTCACCGCCGAGGAACGCCAGCAGCTCCTGCTCCACCTGGAGGGGTGCGCCGGCTGCCGTGCCCTGGCGGCGAGGCTGGCCAGGGGGGCGGCGGCCCTGCCCATGGAGCCCGACCCCGTCGAGCCTCCCGCCCGGCTGCGCGGGCGCGTGCTGGCCGCCGTCGCTGCGACCCGTCCGGACGCCCCGCCACGATCGAGCCCGCTGCCGCTGCCTCCGACGCCGCGGCGCCGGCGCCTCCTTCCGCGGCTGAAAGGCATC
>JBKPCH010000200.1:0-21401 GCA_046727275.1 Candidatus Dormiibacterota bacterium | reverse complement strand
GGTCGAGGTCGATGACGATGTCGCCGCGGTCGGTGGTGATGGTCGCCTGGTAGCGCCGGCTGGGGTCGATGACCTGCTCGGCGCGAGCATACGTATTGGGCATCCGGCGATTCTAGGAAAGGCCTGCCCGCCGCGTCCGGGGCCGGTCAGGACGTCGGTCAGGAGGCCGCCCCCGAGGTCGCCCCGGAGGCCGGAGCGGGCGCCGGCCCCGGGATCGCCTGGGCCGCCGCCTCCCGCTCCTGGCTGCGGCGGGCCGGCTCCCGGCCCGGGGGCTGCCTGGGCTCCGGCAGCCGCGGCACCTCCGGGATCGGCGCCGACGTCCCCTCGCCCGGCTCGACGCGCAGCGGCTGGCCGTGGTGCGCGATGTCGAGCGCCTCGCCCTCCAGGAGGCGGTAGTCCGCGTCGGCGTGGTTGACGACCACCTCCAGCAGCCGGCCGCGGAACGTCAGCCGGAAGGACAGCCGGGTCAGCGCGACGGGCAGCCGGGGCGCGAACGTGAGCTGGCCGCCCTCGTCGCGCATCCCGCCGAAGCCGGCCACCGCCGCGATCCAGGCGCCCGCCAGCGACGCCATGTGGACCCCGTCTCGCACGTTGTGCTCCAGGTCGGCGAGGTCCATCAGGGCCGCCTCGTAAAAGTAGTCGTAGGCGAGGCCCATGTGGCCGACCTCCGCGGCCACGACCGCCTGGGTGCAGGCCGACAGCGACGAGTCGCGGACCGTCAGCGGCTCGTAGTACTCGAAGTCGCGCCGCTTCTGCTCCGGTGTGAAGGACCGCCCGCAGAGGTGCAGCGCCAGCACCAGGTCGGCCTGCTTCACGACCTGCTTCCGGTAGATGTCGAAGTAGGGGAAGTTGAGCAGCAGCGGGTACTGCTCCGGCCTGGTGCCGGCGAAGTCCCACCGCTGGTGCTGCGTGAAGGCCTCGGCCTGCGGGTGCACGCCCAGCTGGTCGTCCCACGGCACGAGGACCTTCGCCGCCGCGTCCCGCCACGCCGCCGCCTCCTCCGCGTCGACGCCCAGGTCGCGGGCCCGGCGGGGGTGGCGCTCGACCACGTCCGCGGCGGCCTGCAGGTTCCGCGCGGCCATCAGGTTGGTGTAGACGTTGTTGTCGTACAGCGCGCTGTACTCGTCGGGCCCGGTCACCCCGTCGATGCGGAAGCGCCCGTGGGCGTCGTGATGGCCCAGCGAGCGCCACAGGCGGGCGGTCTCCACCAGGATCTCCACGCCCGCCTCGCGCTCGAACTCCTCGTCCCCGGTGGCCGCCTGGTAGCGCAGCACGGCGTCGGAGATGTCCGCGTTGATGTGGAACGCAGCGGTCCCGGCGGGCCAGTAGCCGGAGCACTCCTGGCCGCGGATGGTCCGCCAGGGGAACGTGGCGCCCCGCAGCCCCAGCGTCTGCGCCCGCTCCCGGGCCAGCGGCAGGATCGCGTGGCGCCAGCGGAGCGCGTCCCCGGCGGCGGCCGGCGCCGTGTACGTGAGGACCGGCAGCACGAACGTCTCCGTGTCCCAGAAGCAGTGGCCGTCGTACCCGGGGCCGGTCAGCCCCTTGGCCGGGATGGCCCGGTGCTCGGCCCGGGCGCCGGACTGCAGGACGTGGAACAGCGCGAAGCGCACCGCCTGCTGGAGCTCCTCGTCGCCGGTCAGCTGCACGTCGGCCCGGTGCCAGAAGTCGTCCAGGTAGGCGCGCTGGCCCTGCAGGAGCCCCTCCCAGCCGCTGTGCCGGGCAGAGGCGAGCGCACCCTCCACCTGGTCCCGCAGCGAGACCTGGGAGCGCTGGCTCGACCAGCCGTAGGCGACGAACTTGACGACGCGGAGCCGCTGGCCGGGGTTGACCCGCACCGTGGCGGTGACGCGGCCCAGGTCCGGGTCGCTCTCTGTGCTCACCTCCAGGTCGTCGGTGCAGTCGATGATGTGGTCCATCCCCGCCGCCATCTGCAGACCGCTGGCCCTCGTGGCGTGCATCAGCGTCACGCGCAGGTCGTGCTGGCGGTGCTGCAGCGCCCGGAGCGGCTCGGCCAGCGCGGCTGCCGCGCGCGGGTCCCTGCTGGGCGTGGGCAGGGGCTCGTTGGCGACCAGCTCCGACTGCAGGACGAGCCGGGTGTCGCTCTCCAGCGGCTCGACGTCGTACTGGATCGCCATGACCGCTCGCTGCACGAACGAGACCAGCCTGGTGGACGTGACGCGGATCGGGCACCCGGCCGGCGACACCCACTCCACGTTGCGGCGGAGCACGCCGGCCCGGAAGTCCAGGAAGCGCTCGTGCGCCAGCAGCTTGCCGTAGCGGACGTCGAACGGCTCGTCGTCCACCAGCAGGCGGATCACCTTGCCGTTGGTGACGTTGACCACCGACTGGCCAGCCTCGGGGTAGCCGTAGCCGCCCTCCGGGTAGGGGAGGGGGCGGACCTCGTAGAACGCGTTCAGGTAGGTGCCCGGCAGGGCATGCGGCTCGCCCTCGTCGAGGTTGGCCCGGACGCCGATGTGCCCGTTGGAGAGCGCGAAGATCGACTCGCACTGGGCCAGGACGTCCAGGTCCAGGTTCCGCTCCCGGATGCCCCAGGGCTCGACGGTGAACGCGGCGTGGGTGATCACGACGGGAGCAGCTCCGCGAGGTCGTGGACCACGACGTCGGCGCCGTGCTGCCGAAGGGCCTCCGCCTGGCCGACGCGGTCGACCCCGACCACCCGGCCGAAGCCGCCGGCCCGCCCGGCCTCGACGCCGGCCAGCGCGTCCTCGAACACGGCGGCCTCGGGGGCGGGCGCGCCCACCGCCCTGGCCGCGGCCAGGAACGTGTCCGGCGCCGGCTTGCCCCTCAGCCCCTGCTCGCGCGCCACCAGGCCGTCGATCCGCGCGTCGAAGAGCTGCACGATCCCCGCCGCCACCAGCACGTCGCGGCAGTTGGCGCTGGAGGAGACGACGGCGGTCTTGAGGCCGGCCTGCCGCACCGCCTGCAGATAGCGCACCGAGCCCTCGTAGGGCTTCACGCCCTGCTCCCGGATCAGCCGGAGCACCAGCTCGTTCTTCCGGTTGCCCAGGCCGTTCACGGTCTCCGCCTCGGGCGGGTCGTCGGGCCTGCCCTCGGGCAGGTGGATGCCGCGCGAGGCGAGGAAGGAGCGGACGCCGTCGGCCCGCGGCTTGCCGTCGACGTACAGCTCGTAGTCGCGGACCTCGTCGAACGGCACGAACGGCTCCCCCGTACGCGCCGCCCGTTCCCGCAGGTACGCGTCGGACGTCTGCTTCCAGGCGGCGGCGTGGACCGCGGCGGTGGGGGTGAGCACGCCGTCGAGATCGAAGAGGCAGGCCCGGATCGCTTCGGGCAGGCCGAGGGGCGTCATCGCGCAACACTGTATGCGAACCGGCCTCCCGGCGCGTGTTTCGCGGGGCGGCCCTGGAGGCCCGGCCAGGACCGCCCCGCGTCAGCCGGTGCGCGACGGCGCCGGCTGCGTCACCGCGTGCCCAGGACGCTCGAGCTGTAGGCGGCCATCGCGCCGCCCAGCCAGCTCATGATCACCGGCCCGGCGGTTGCGATGACGAGCGCGATGATGCCGCCCACCGCCATCTCCGTGCCGAGCTGGCGGTGCCTCGGCGAGAGCGCGATGACGCCGCCCAGCAGGAGGGCGGGCACCGACAGCGCGAGCAGCAGCGAGCGCAGTCCCGTCGTCAGGTGGGTCGCGGCCGTCGTCAGCGTGCCAGACGCGGTGTCGAGCGCACCCGAGTTGAGCACGCCGAGGCCGATGATGACCAGCACCACGATGATGACCAGTCTCTGAATGAACGCCATGTCAGCGATTCCTCCTCGGGGTCGTCTGCTCCAGCAGGTGCCCCACTACCGCAACCACCGCGAGGACCGTCAGCCAGACGATCTTCCACGAGATCCACCAGGCGACCCTGGCGACCCGCCAGAGGAGCCACCACATCGCCCGGGCCAGGACCAGCAGCGTGTGCCAGGACAGCGGCCAGAGCTCCTGGACGACGCCGGCCGCGGCGTCCCGTACCCGGCTCGCCGTCGCGCCCGCCCCGCCGCCCTCAGGCGGCCGGAGCTGGACGCCGCCCACCTCTCGAGCGAACGCCTCCAGGTACTCCGCCTCGACGACGGGCACGGCCAGCGCCTGGCCGATGCGCTCCGACCGGGGCGTCCTGGCGAGGGCCACGATCCGGGCGTACGGGGCCCGGTACTGCAGGCCCGTCCGGCCGTGGCGGTCCGGGTACAGCTCGCCGACGATCACGGGCCGCCCCGGGCCGCCCCACATCTGGACGGCGCCGACGACGACCTCCTCGGTCCACAGCCACGGCCGCCAGCGGCGCCAGTGGTCCCGGTACCGCAGCGCCGTCTGCTGCGAGTCGCAGCCGTGGATGCCGCAGCGACACGTGATCTCCGGCGCCGCGTGCGGCTCGTTCTCGTCGCAGCGCGCCTCCAGGATGCCGCCCGGCCAGTACTGCTTCGACGTTGCGCAGCGGAGCCGGCCTCGCTCGACCACCCAGCAGCGGTAGCCGACGATCGGGCCCCTGGCCGGCGGCGCCATCACGTCGGGGCCTCTTCCGGCACCGGGACCGGCTCGGGCTCCGGCCACGCCGGCTCGGGCGCCTGCAGCGGCGGCTCCTCCGTGGGCGCCGGCACCTGGATGATCCACTCGCGCCGTACGGGCAGGCCCGCCCGGCCGGGCAGGGGACAGCCGTCGATTCCTGGACCTCGCCGTCCGAGGTTCATGTGACCTCCTTGTGACCGGAGGCGCCCACCACGCCTCCGGGTACTCCCCTCACGCCTCTATGGCTGGGCGCCGAGCGAGAGGAGAGAGCCCGGAATCGCTCCGAGCCCGTGGTGCGACCTGCGCCCGGCCCCCGGCAGGATCGCGATCGGGCCATCGACCCATCCAATCGCGATAGTCGCACAGGCTGGCCGATCAGTCCACCTCCAGCGTGGCGAGACAGCGTCTCCACGCCGCGAAACCGTAGCGTCTGGCGCCTTCGTCCCGCCGGGCCGCCTCCCCGGCGCTACCGGCTCGCGAGCCGGGCCAGCGCGCTCCCGAGCAGCGCCTGCAGGCGCCCCGCGTCCACCTTCGTCGCGGCGCGCGCTCTGCCGCCGGCGCCGAAGCGCGGGACCGTCCGCCCGGCCTCCTCGCCGTCCAGGACCACGGAGAGGTCGAGGGGCTCGGTCGCCGCCACGCCGGGGTCGATGGCGATGGCGAGCGCGAGCGGGTCGTGGAGGAAGAAGCCGGGCTCGCGGCCCGGCCGCTGTCGCATGTGGGGGGCGACCAGGTCGCTGGCGAAGCGCATCACGGCCGAGCCCGGCGCCGGGCCGACCAGCTCGGCCAGCCCCGAGGGCGTGAGGCGCGCCTGCCTCGTGGCGTCGAGCGGCACCAGCGTCAGCGGGAGGCCGGCGTCGAAGACGATCGCGGCGGCGTGCGGGTCCACGAAGACGTTGAACTCGGCGTGCGCGGTGGTGTTGCCGGGCTCCCGGAGCGCGCCGCCCATGACCACCAGCCGGCCGATGGCCCCCGCCAGCCGCGGCTCCAGCCGCAGGGCCAGCGCCAGGTTGGTCAGCGGCCCGAGGGCCACCACCGTGACCGCTCCCGGCGCCGCCAGGACGTGCCGGATGAGCGCCTCGACCGCGTGGCCCGGCTCCGGGCCGGAGGCCGGGAGCCCTGGCCGCGCGTCGCCCAGGCCCTCCGGCCCGTGGTAGTCGAGCGCGGTGACCAGCCGGTTCAGGAGGGGCCGCTGGGCGCCCGCCCAGATCGGCGCCGGGGCGCCGGCCAGCTCGCGGACGACTGCTGCGTTCCTGGTGCACAGCTCGACCGGGCAGTTGCCGGCGACGGTCGTGACGGCCGCGACGTCGACGCCGGGCGTGCCGAACGCCAGGAGCAGGGCGAGCGCGTCATCGGTGCCCGGATCGGTGTCGACGACCAGGCGCGTCGTCAGGGCCAGATGGTTGATGTCGACAAGTCGGAATCAACCATCTATGCCCGGATGACCTGGTACAGGCCCGGCTCCAGCGCGACCGGCGGCTGCTCGCCGGCCCGGGCCTCCGTGGCCCGCCCGACCCGCAGGTAGGTCCCGCAGGCCGGCGTCTCGATCAGCTCGGCGTCGGCCGCCGCGACCGACCAGCGGTCCCCGGCGCCGTCGCCGGCGGCCAGGACCAGGCGGTCGCCCTCCGCCGCCACCCGCTGGCCAGCGGGCGCCTGCTCGCCGGCCGGGACCAGGACCACGCGTCCGAAGCTCAGCGTCACCTCCCCAGCGTACCCCTGCGCGACCCCGCGGCCCGGCCGCGGTCGATGATGGACGGGTGCGCCGGGAGCCGAGCGTCCTGCACCTCGACATGGACGCCTTCTACGCGTCCGTGGAGCAGCTGCACAAGCCGAGCCTGCGCGGGCGCCCGGTAGTGGTCGGCTGGCTCGGCCCGCGGGGCGTCGTGGCGACCGCCAGCTACGAGGCCCGGCGCCACGGCGTCCACTCGGCGATGGCGATGTCGGAGGCGAGACGGCTCTGCCCCCAGGCCGTGTACCTGTCGCCCCGCTTCGAGGCGTACTCGGCCGTGAGCGCCGTCGTCATGGGCATGCTGCGGGAGCTGTCGCCGGCGGTGGAGCCGATCAGCCTGGACGAGGCGTTCGTCGACCTGGCGGCCGGCTTCTCGGGAGGCCTGGACGCCGCCTCCGTCGAGGCGCTCGGCGCGCGCCTCAAGGCCGGCATCCGCGTCCGCACCGGGCTGACCGCCTCCATCGGGGCCGGCACCTCCAAGCTGGTCGCCAAGATCGCCTCCGACTCGCGCAAGCCGGACGGCCTGCTCGTCGTGCCGGCCGGCGGCGAGCGGGCGCTGCTCGACCCGCTGCCGGTGCGGGCGCTCTGGGGGGTGGGGCCGGCCAGCGCGGAGCGGCTGCGCCGGGCCGGGATCGCGACGGTCGGCGAGCTGGCCCGGCTGCCCCTGGAGCGCCTGGTCGCGCTGTTCGGCGTGTCCCGGGGCGGCGCCCTCCACGAGCTGGCCCGAGGCCAGGACCAGCGGCCCGTGGTGGCGGACCGGGAGCTCAAGTCGATCAGTGTCGAGGACACGTTCCCGACCGACCTGGTCGACCGGGCCCGGCTGGTGGCGGAGCTGGACGTGCTGGCCCAGCGCGTGGCGGGCCGGCTGCAGGCGAAGGAGCGCTCCGGGCGGACCATCACCCTGAAGGTGCGCCGCCACGACTTCACGACGCTCGCCCGCTCGGAGACCCTCCCGGGGCCGACCGACAGCGAGGCCGTGATCCGCGACGTGGCCCGCCGCCTGCTCGCCTCCGTGGAGGTCGGCGGAGGGGTCCGGCTGCTGGGGATCGGCGTGTCCGCCCTGACGGACTTCGCCCAGCAGGACCTGTTCGAGGCCTCGGCGCCGCCGGCCCGGCCGGTGGAGGAGGCGCCGGTGGGGTGGTACGCGGGCGCGGACGTGGTCCACGACCGCTTCGGCCGGGGCTGGGTGGAGCGGGTCGAGGAGGACGCGCTGACGGTCCGGTTCGAGACGCCGGACAGCCCGCCCGGCACGGCCCGCCGGCTGGCGCTTCCGGACGAGGGGCTGCGCCGGGCGCCGCCGCCGGGCCTCGAACGCGGTTAGCGACCGCCTCAGGCGGCCCGGTCGAGTGCCGTCACCTGCCAGACCGTGCCGGGCTGGTCCACGGTCGTCCTGAGCCCGTGCCCCTCGGCGGCGGCCCGGATCGCGGCCGGGCGGTGCGTGAACACGCGGAACTGGCGCCGCAGCGCCCAGAGGCCGGCGTTCTCCACCGAGAAGCCGAGTCGTGTCCACCAGCGGTCGTTCGGGAAGCTCATGACCAGCGTGCCTTGCGTGCGATCGGCCGCGGCGCCTGCCAGCAGGGGCATGTCCGGGTAGCAGCAGACGACGCGGTTCATCACCACCAGGTCGGCCGCGCCGACCTCGCCGCCGGCCCGGGCGAAGTCCAGCACCCGGCGCTCGACGCGGCCCTCGAGCCCGGACTCGCGAAGCAGCTCCATCGCGGTCCGCTCGTAGGTCGGCGTCAGCTCCACGCTCACGGCGCCCGCCAGCCCGGCCTTCAGCAGCTCGATCCCCAGGTCGCCGATCCCGCCGCCGACCTCGAGCAGCGTCCGCCCCCGCACGCCCTGCCGCACCAGCAGCTCGAAGATGCGCCGGGACGTGGCGTCCAGGCCCCTGCGCCGGTAGCGCTTCGCCTCCGCCCGGGCGGTGCGCTCGCTGAAGACCTGCTCGTAGCCCCGTGGGGAGCAGCAGTCGCTCATGCCGGCATTATCGGGCCGGGCTGCGCTCAGCCGGTGCGCGTCAGGTCCATCACCCAGTCGACGTCCCACGTCCGGCCCCCGTCCGGCGAGAACGCCTGCTCCCAGCGGCAGGACGTCTCCGTGATGTCGCTCCAGACGTAGCGGACGAGGACCGTCCGGCCGTCGACGAGGTCCTGGTCGAAGAACTCGCCGCGGCCGTCCCTGAACTCGCCGACCACCGGCCGGTCCAGCCGGCCCGCGCGGCCGCTGGCCCAGTAGAGGCTCCACTGGCGGGCCGCGGGATCGTAGAGGCGCAGGGTCAGGCCCCGGACCGGCCCGGACAGGCTCTGCCCCTCGAACTCGTCGACGTTCGCCCGGCCTCCCCAGAGGGGACGGACGACCGCGCTGGCGTCGAACTCCTCCCACGCGTCGAGGTCGCCGCGGGGTCGCGTCCGGCGGCGGTTGCGGACGCGCCAGCTGCCGATGAGGAAGTCGAAGTCCGCCTGCCCGTCGCGCGTCGCGCGCCGCGTGTCCTGCTCGATCGTCACGTCCTCGCCTCCCTGGTGGTGATGGTCGACTCCGGGCAGAGCCTAGCGGTCAAGGCGGACGGTATCGGTCCTCGTTAGGGCTAGAATGCGCTGCGGTTTGGAGCACCCGGTCACCCGCCTCCTCACGCTGCTGGAGCTGCTCCAGGCTCACCGCCGGCTCGGCGGCCGCGAGCTGGCGCTCCGGCTGGGCGTGGCGCCGCGGACGGTCCGGCGGTACGTCGCGACGCTTCAGGGCGCCGGCATCCCGGTCGGCGCCGAGATCGGCCGCTACGGCGGCTACCACCTCCGGCCCGGTTACAAGCTGCCGCCGCTGATGCTCACGGACGACGAGGCGCTGGCCGTCGTGCTGGGGCTGCTGGCGGGCCGCCGCGCGGGCCTGCCGGCGGCCGCGTCCGCGGTCGAGGGCGCCCTGGCGAAGATCCACCGCGTGCTCCCCGACGCCCTGCGCCGGCAGCTCGACGCGACCCGCGAGAGCGTCGGATGGGGGATGGTGCCGGGCTCGCCGGCCGGAGCTGCCGAGCAGGTCGACGCGGGCGTCCTGCTCGCCCTGGCCGTGGCCGCCCACGACCGGCAGCGAGTGCGGCTCTCGCACCGGGCGCGGAGCGGCGAGACCACGGCCCGCATGGTCGACCCGTACGGGATCGTGTTCCAGGGCGGCAGGTGGTACGTGGCCGGCTGGGACCAGCTCCGGCGGTCCGTGCGGACGTTCCGTGCGGACCGCGTGCTGGCCGTCGAGGTCGCGGGCCAGGCGGCCGCGCCCCCCGCCGGCTTCGACGCGGTCGCCGAGGTCCAGCGGTCGATCGCCGGCGTGCCGTTCGCGCACTCCGTGGAGGTGCTGCTGGAGCTGGCCGCGGCGGACGCCCGACGCCGCTTCTCGCCGGCGTTCGGCACGGTCGAGGAGCGGCCAGAGGGGGTGCTCCTGCGGTTCGGCGCGGACGACCTGGGCTGGGCGGCGCACTACCTGGCGGGCCTGGGCTGCCGGTTCAGCGTTCTCGGGCCGGCTCAGCTGCGCGAGGCCGTCGGGCGGCTGGGCAGCGAGCTGCTGGCGGTCGCCGCCGGCTGCGAGCGGCCCCTCAGCCGGCCATGAAGCGGCGGATGCCCTGGGCGGAGGGCATGTAGTAGTAGGCGCCAGTCAGCGGCCGCGTGTAGTACGTCAGGGCGTCCCGCACGCCGTCAGTCGTCCCGGCCATGCTCTCCAGCATCGTCGCCAGCCGGCGCTGGTCGGCGCTGAAGCCGACGAACATCGTGCCGTGATCGGTCGCCGTGCCGTACGGCATGTTGCGCCGGAACACGTCGCCGAACCGCTCCTGGTCGGTGCGGGCGACGTGGGAGTCGGGGGGCAGGTCCTCCAGCTCGACGCTGTCGAGCTTGGTGCGGCCGATCACCTGCTCCTGCCGCGCGACCGGCTGCGACTCCCAGGCCCTGGCGTCGTGGGCCCACTTCTGGAGCAGCAGGACCGTGCCGCCGGCGCCGGGAGCGCCCTCCGCCACCAGGGCCACGTCGGGCGCGTCGATCAGGGTCGGGTTCTTCGTCCCGTCGATGAAGCCGGTCAGGTCGAGGTCGTGGCGGTAGGGCCAGCTCGACGTCTCCTCCGCGACCACCGCCAGCGACTCGAGCGCCGCGATCGCGTGCCGCTCCTCGTCGAACACCACGTCGTACGCGCTGCCGGACAGCCACAGCACCGCGTCGTGCTGCGTGGCCGGCATGACGTAGCCGTCGATCCCCACGACGGGGCTGTTGAAGCCCGCGACCCCGGCCGGCGCGTCGTCGGGCGCCAGCCGGCTCCACAGCTCGGGACGGAACCCGGCGACGAGGTTGACGCCTCCCATCGTCGTCCGCGGCTCGCGCAGGCCGGCGACGGCGGCGACGAGCTCGCGCTGGCCGGCCGGTGGACGCAGCTCGAACTCGAGGTAGGCGTGCGAGGCCGTCCCAAGGGCGAAGATCCCTGTCTGCGGGGTGCTCATGGGCGAATCATGCCGTCCCGGCGCGGCTCCGGGGCGCCGGCCCCCGCAGGTGTCTCCAAAGGGGGGTACCGGCCTGCTCGGCTCGCCCGTACGGTGCGCGGTGGGCGATGAACCTGCTCATCTTCGGCGCCCCCGGCAGCGGCAAGGGGTCCCAGGCGCGGCTGCTCGCCGAGCGCCTCGGGATCGCCCCGATCTCCAGCGGGGACCTGCTGCGCGAGCGCCAGCGGGCCGGGAGCGAGCAGGGCAGGCAGGTCTCCGGGTTCCTCGACCGCGGCGAGCTGGTGCCGGACGAGCTGGTGACCGAGATGGTCCGGCAGCGCCTGCGGCGAGCCGACTGCGCCCGGGGGTTCCTGCTCGACGGCTTCCCGCGCAGCCTCCCCCAGGCCGCGGCGCTGGACGTGTTCCTGGGCCGGGAGGGCAGGTCGCTCGACCAAGTCGTCTACCTGGAGGTCTCCGTCGACGAGCTGCTCAGGCGCCTCCGGGGACGCCTGGTCTGTCCCGTAGACGGGCGGACCTACAACGCGGCCACCAACCCGCCCCTCCGGCCGGGGCTGTGCGATCTCGACGGGGCGGCGCTGGAGCGGAGGGCCGACGACAGCCCGGCCCGGACCAGTCGCCGGATCGAGGTCTACCTGGAGCTCGCCCTGCCCGTGCTCGACCACTACCGCGGGCGCGGCCTGGTGGTCCAGGTCGACGGGACCGGCCCGATGACGGGCGTCCACGAGTCGATCGTGCGGGCGATCCGGGGGCGTTCCGAGGCGAGCTACCGCTGGCCGCCGGAGGGGTAGAGCTCGGCCAGCTGCCGGCCGATCGTGGCCAGGCGCTCCCGCACCTCATCGGGCTCCAGCACCTCGATCGCGCCGCCGAACCCGGCCAGCAGGCCGACGGCCACGTCGCACGCCGGGAACTGGAGCACGGCGACCCCCGGCTCCGCCCGGTCGACCGCGTGCTCCCCGACGGTGCGGGTGAAGACCCCGGAGACCTCGGGGTCGACGCGGACCGTCACGCGGATCGTGGAGCTCTCCGAGGGGTCGCCCCGGAAGCTCCTGACGCGGGCCTCCCAGGCCGCGCGCAGGTCGAAGCCGGCCGGCCGCTCGAAAGTCTCCTCCAGCAATTCCGCGTCCTCGATGCGGGACACGCGGTACACGCGCGGCTGGCCGTCCACGCCCGCCAGCAGGTACCACGTGCCCGCCTTGCAGACCAGCCCGTGCGGCTCCACGATCCGCTCCACGAGGCGGTCCACCGCCCGGCGGTAGACCAGGCGGAGGCGGCGGTCCGACCACAGCGCGTCCTGGACCCGGCCCAGGTGGGGCGGCACCGCTGCGCGCCGCCCCCAGCGCTCGCCGTCGATCAGCACCCGCTCCTGGAGGCGGCCGGCGCGCCGGCGCCCGGCCGCGACCTCCAGCTTGCGCGACGCCTGGTCGAGCTCGGGGCGCAGGCCCAGCTCGCCGGCCGGCCCGTCCTGGCCGCCGAACGTCAGGAGGACCTCCAGCTCCGCCTCGGTCATGCCGGTCAGGTCCGTCCGGTAGCCCCCGAGCAGCGAGGCCCCGCCGTTGGGACCGCGGTCGGTGACGACGGGGACGCCGGCCATACTCAGCGAGTCGAGGTCGCGGTAGATCGTCCGGCGCGAGACCTCCAGGCGGTCGGCCAGGGTGCCGGCGCTCATCCGGCCATGGGCCTGGAGCAGCAGGAGGATCGAGAGCAGCCGGTCCGCGCGCACATGCCGAGCATAGGGCGCGGATTGCGACAGAGGTTGTCACATACCCGGGCGCATGCTGCCGGCATGGAGAACACAGCCAGGCATCCGGTGGTCCACTTCGAGGTCCTGGGGCGCGACGCGGACGCCCTTCGCCGCTTCTACTCGGAAGCGTTCGGCTGGCCGGTGGCAGCGCCCGACGACGGCCCGATGGCCTACGCCATGGTCCACCCGGAAGGCGACGGCGGCATCGACGGCGGCATCGGCAGGGCGCCCGAGGGTCCGGGCCACGTGACGTTCTACGTCAGCGTGGACGACCTCGACGCGACGCTCAGGCGGATCGGGGAGCTGGGCGGCAGGACGGTCCAGCCGCCGGTCCAGATTCCGGGCGGCGTCGCGTTCGCGATGTTCGCCGACCCGGAGGGGCACGTGGTCGGCCTCCTCCGCGGGTAGCGCCGAATCCGATCGGGCCGCCCTCCGGTGCCGGAGGGCGGCCCGGCCTCACGACGCGGCCGGGTCGGCCGCCACGACCGTTGGCGTCACCGCCAGCGATCGGCATCTCGGGCACAGCGGCGGCCGCGGCCCTCGCTCAGTCGAGGCCGAGCTCGTCCCGGAGCAGGAGAATGCCCGGCACCGCCACCAGCACTCCGACGACGCAGAAGACCGTGGTTCGGACGGACAGCAGGTCGTGATCGTGGTAGCCCAGGCCCAGACCGGTGAACAGGATTCCGTAGCCGAGAGCGACGAGCAGGGCGCCCAGGATCAGGGCCGGCGCCGACATCCTGACCAGGGGTGCCAGCAGGACCGTCGTTCCCATCGCCAGCAGCAGGACGCCACCACCCGTCACCCCCAGGCCGGCGACGAGGGACTCCCCGCTTCTCGACAGCGACACGATCCCGAATGTCGACAGTCCGAGACCGCCGGCCGCCATGGCGAGCCCGATCGCGACCTGTTTCACCTCACCACTCTGCTCCCACGAGCTGCTCCAGGTAGCCGCGAAGCACGCTCTTGAGCTCGGCCACGAGAGGCGCGCGCTCCGCCGGCGCGGCGGCCAGGCTGAGCGGCAGCAGGGCCGCCGTGACCTGCTTGACGACCCGCGCACGGCGCCGCCGGTCCTCGGTGGGGAGCTGCGGCGCCAGCGCCGCGAGCATGGCATCGACGCGGATCAACCCGTCTTCGTGCAGGCGCTTCGTGGCCGGAGCCACGGCATGGGGGCCGTCGGGGCCCTTGAGCAGGACCTGACATGCCGGGTTGGCCAGGTTGAACGCGATCAGCGGATCGACGATGTGGTCGATCAGCCGGTCGAGGGGGAGATGGACCAGGTCCGGCGTCAGGGTGTCCTCCTGGAGGCTGTGGAGCTGCTCGACGAAGCGCTCGGCGAGGGCCTCGGCCAGCGCTTCCTTGTTGGCGAAGAACTGATAGAGCGACCCCGGTGAGACGCCTGCCCGAGCGGCGATGGCATTCGTGGTGGCTGCCTCGTACCCGACTTCGGCGAACACCTCGGCGGCTGCGTCCAGCAGCTGGGCCATTCGGCGCTCTCCGCGCGCCTGCCGGCGTCTGCCCTGGCCTGGCGGGCTCATGCGAGTTGACGGACGCGAGCAAATGCTCGTATTATGGGCCACATGAGCTTTTGCTCGCATTCTAGGCGGACGTGCGGAGGGAGACCATGACCAGGGTCGGTGCCAGCTTGCCCCAGCAGCACTGCACCATCGAGCAGATCCGGCGCGCGTGGCGCGAGGCGGACCAGGCCGGCTTCGACAGCCTGTGGGTCTGGGATCACTTCTTTCCCCTCTACGGCGACCCCAACGGCTCCCACTTCGAGGGGTGGTCACTGCTCGCCGCCATGGCGGGCGACACCGCCAGCGCCCAGATCGGCACGCTGGTCACCTGCTATGGCTACCGGAACCCCGACCTGGTGGCCGACATGGCACGGACGATCGACCACCTGAGCGACGGCCGAATGGTTCTCGGCGTCGGCGCGGGAGGAATGGGTGAGCACGACTACGAGGAGTACGCCTTTCAGCTCGGTGGCCCGCGAGACCGTGTCCGCGAGTTCGCCGGCTGGCTGCCCAGAGTCGAGTCGCGGCTGAAGCGGCTCAATCCGCCGCCCGTCGGTCGCCTGCCGCTCCTGATCGCCGGATCCGGTGAGCAGGTGATGCTGCGGTTGGTCGCCGAGCACGCCGACATGTGGAACGTGGGCGGCCCGCCCGAGGTAGTCGCGCACAAGAACCAGGTCCTCGACGGATGGTGCCGCAAGGTCGGGCGGGACCCGGGGCAGGTCGAGCGGACGGTGCTCCTGTTTCCGGACCAGCTGGCCCGGTGGCCTGAATACGTCGAAGCCGGCTTCGATCACCTCATCGCGGGCGTGCCGGCACCATTTGATCTCGACCCTGTGAGGCGCCTGCTCGAGGCCGTGCGAGCCGCGAACGCAGGCGCTGTGACGTCGCAGCGTCACGCGATGCCCCCGCGGTCGTCGTACTCGTCGTGAAGCGTGTGCCAGTAGCTCGTCTCGTTGCGTCCTCTGGGAGCGCGGTCGAGCCACTGGTACGTACCCCAGAGACCGTCTATGCCGCGCGAGGACCGGGACCTCCAACGCCCGGGGTCAGGTCACGGCGCGGTGAGAATGCAGGCTCCTACTCGCGCGTAGGGGTGGACCGTCTGGATCGGAGCGCATTCATGGGCGCGGGCCCCGGGGCGGCGGCCCGAGCAGCGTACCGGCCATCCTGTGCGCCTTGACGGCCCACTCGCACAGCAGCCGGCGCGTGTCAGCCGGGTCGATGATCTTCTCGACGCCGAACGCCTCGGCGGTCCGGAACGGCGAGCGCAGGGCGTCCAGTCGCGCGGTGATCTCCGCTTCGAGGGCGGCCGGATCGTCCGCGGCCTCGAGCTCTCGACGGTAGGCGGCCTGGACGCCGCCCTCCAGCGGCAACGAGCCCCAGTCGCCGCTCGGCCAGGCATAGCGCAGGTTGAGCGACTGCGCCGGGCCGTGGGCGGCGCCGGCCACGCCGAACACCTTGCGGACGAGGACCGACACCCACGGCACGCGCGCCTGGTAGATGGCCGCGAGAGCGCGGGCGCCCCGCCGGATGGTCCCGGCCCGTTCTGCCTCGACGCCGATCACGAAGCCCGGCTGGTCGACGAAGTTGACGACGGGCAGATGGAAAGTGTTGGCGAAGTCCACGAACCGGGCCAGCTTGTCGGACGCGGCGGCGGTCAGCCCGCCTCCGTACAGCTTCGGGTCGGAGGCGACGACCGCCACCGGCTGACCGCCCAACCGGGCCAGCGCGGTGATCACCGAGCCGCCGAAGCCACGCCCCATCTCGAACAGCGAGCTCGTGTCGACGACCAGAGTGAGCAGCCGCCGCATGTCGTAGACCTGGCGACGGCTGCGCGGGATCAGAGAGCGCAGCGCCGGCTCGGAGCGGGCCTCATCGTCGGTGCACTCCTGTCGGCCGGCCTGCTCCCACACGCTCTGGGGCAGGTACGACAGGAAGGTCGCGACCTGGGCCAGCGCGTCGTCCTCGGTCTCGGCAAGGTTGTCCACGGCGCCCGACTCCCGCGTGTGGATCGCCCAGCCGCCGAGCTCTTCCTTGGTCACGTCCTGACGCATCCCGTGGCGGACCACGGGCGGCCCGGCGACGAACAGCTGAGAGGTGTCGCGAACCATGACCGAGAAGTGCGCCGAGACGACGCGCGCCGCCCCCAGTCCGGCCACCGGTCCGAGGCAGGCCGCGGCGACGGGCACGCGGCCCAGGTTCTCGACGACCAGGTCCCAGCCGGGGTTGGCTGGCACGTACGTCCGGCCGGACATCTCGTAGGACTTCACGCTGCCGCCGCCCCCCGTTCCGTCCACGAGGCGAACCAGGGGCAGGCGCAGCTCGCCGGCCAGGCGTTCGGCATATACCTGCTTCTGGTGGATCGCCGCGTCGGCGGCCCCACCCCGCACGGTGAAGTCGTCACCGCACACAACCACGCGCCGGCCCCTGATGCGACCCGTGCCAATGACGCTGTTGGCCGGCGTGAAGTCCTCCAGATCCCCCTCTACGTAAGTGGCGAAGCCGGCGAGGCCGCCGTACTCCTCGAAGCTGTCCGCGTCGAGCAGCAGGCCCAGCCGCTCGCGGACGGTCAGGCGCCCGGCGGCGTGCTGCCGCTCGACTCGCTCCGGACCACCCAGCGCGCGCGCCAGCTCCTCACGCCGGCGCATCTCCTCCAGTTCCGGGTCCCAGGTCACGGCTCGATTATCCGGGCGCCTGAGCGGCCCAGGGTGCCGCCGCCGGCTGTGGGGGCTGGCGACAAGGCGCCGCTGGCGAGGCTGGCCTGTAGCCCTACACTGTGGGCCACCGTGGACGGGCTCGACCTGTGATCCGCAGCCACTTGTGGCCGGCACTGGCTCTGGTCGCCGTCCTGAGCTGCTCCTCGCTGCCGGTCGATGCCGCCGCGGTCCCACCGGTGGCGCCCTCCGCGCCCCCCGTCGCTCCCACTCGTCATGCGGTCAACGACAGCGCCCAGCCGGGCTCACAGTACTACCCGCTGGTCCCCGATCGCCACCTGGACACGCGGAACGGGACCGGCGGGATCTCGGGGCCGATCGGCCCCAGCGGCAGCGTCGCCGTCCAGGTGGCCGGGCACGTCGGCGTCCCGGCTGCGGGGGCCTCGGCGGTGGCTGTCAACGTGACGGTGGTCGACACCACCGCCGCCAGCTGGCTCGCCGTGTATCCGGACGGTCAGGCCTATCCCGGAACGTCGACAATCAACTGGGTGGCGGGGGAGACTCGCGCCAACCTGACCATCGTCCCCCTGGGCTCCAGTGGCGCCGTGAGGATGCTGAACCTGGCCGGTTCGACCGACGTGGTGCTGGACGTGGAGGGCTACTTCGCCACGCCGCAGGCCGCTGATACCAGCGGGCTCTACCGGCCGCTGACGCCCGCCCGCCTCCTCGACACCAGGTCCGGCCTTGGCGGCCCGCGGACGCTTGGTCAGCAGCAGACGGCCAGCTTCCAGGTCGCCGGGCGGGGCAACGTCCCCGCAACTGGTGTCTCCGCGGTCATCCTCAATGTGACAGCCACCAACCCGACGGCGGCGACCTATGTCTCGGCCTTCCCGACGGGGGCGCCCCTGCCGCCCACCTCGACGGTGAACCTGGCGCCCCGCCAGACCTCGCCGAACCGCGTCATCGTCAAGCTGGGCACCGGTGGTCAGGTTTCGCTCTTCAACAGCAGCGGTCAGGTGGACCTGATCGCCGACGTCGCGGCCTGGTTCACGGACGGTTCGGACTCAGCGGCGTCGGGCGGCAGCTTCACCCCGGTGGCGCCCTTCCGGGTCCTGGACACCCGGACCGGTGTCCCCGGCACCGTCTCGCCCAACGTCATGGAGCCTTTCCAGATGGAGGGCCTCGGAGGCGTGCCCGCGTCCGGTGTGTCGGGCGTCGCGCTCAACGTGACCGAGACGGGCCCGACCAACGGCGGCTGGCTGGCCGTGTTTCCCGACGGAAACTGGCTACCGCTGGCGTCGGACCTGAACTTCGTGCCCGGTGAGACGCATGCCAACGCGACGCTGGTGAAGCTGGGCTCGAGTGGACGGCTGCTCCTGGACACCCCCTCCGGCACGGTCGACGTGGTAGCCGACGTGTCCGGCTGGTTTTCCTCGGCGCCGGTCCCGGGCCCACCGCCGGCCGCCCCCGCCTTCACGCAGGGCGCCGCCAGCGGCCCATTCAGCGTGGTGCTCAACTGGACGCCACCGGGTTCCAGCGGAGGCAGCCAGGTGGTCAACTACACCATCTCGTCATCGCCGGACGCGGGGCTCTGGGCGGTCGACCCCTCTGCCACCAGGATCGAGTTCGGGGGACTGCAGTGCGGCGTCTCCTACACCTTCTGGATCACCGCCAGCAACGGCGCAGGCACGGGCCCTCCGTCCGCTCCCACGAGCGTGGCCACCAGCTGCAGCCACATCATCGGCAACGTGACCTACTATCGCCAGGTCTACGAGCTCTCGTGCGAGGAGGCCGCACTCCAGATGGCGCTGTCCCACGAGAGCATCTATCCCTCGCAGGCGCAGGAGCTCAACGACATCGGGATCGACTACCGCGCCGGCTACTACTCCGGCGGCGTCCTGCGCTGGGGCGACCCCTACGCGGTCTTCGTCGGTGACCCCAGCGGAAGCGAGGTCGCGCTCACCGGCTATGGGACCTACTACACGACCATCGCCAGTATCGCGGGCAGGTACGGCGGTCAGGTGCTGCGCGCCGGGGAGGGGATCGCGCCGCAGGACGTGTACGACGCCGTGCTGCACGACCATCCAGTGGTGACCTGGGTCAGCTTCGACTGGCAGTACCATGGGGGCGCACCCTGGGTGGCGTTCGACGGACGGTCGCTGCAGTGGCATGGGCCGATCGAGCACGCGGTCACCATCGTCGGCGTGACGCCAACCCAGGTGGACGTGTTCAACCCCTGGTTCGGTCCGCAGTGGGTGGACAAGGCGACCTTCGAGGCGGCCTACTCCACCTTCAACTCGATGGCGGTGGTCGTGGCATGAGGTCGGGCCTGCTCGTCTGCGCGCTGATGCTGGGCCTGACCGCGTGCTCGAACGGACAGGCGGGCTCGGCCTCCGGCACCCGGGGGAGCGCATCTGCCACCTCGGCTCCGGCCGCGCGGCCGGCCCCATCTGTCCGGCCGGCTGCGACTGCCACTCCGCCGAGCAGCGGCCTCGTTCTCAGCGGTGCGCTGAGCGGGCGATCGAGCGCAATGCAGTCGACCGGCGCCTGCGGAGCGACCGGGGGAGGCTACAGCGCCCGGCTCGCGGTCGTGATGTCGGGCCAGTCCTACGGCCTGACGATCGAGATCTTCGACTACCGCGGAGCCGGCCGCTACTCGGTGCCGCCCGAGCGGATCTCGCTCCGCGGCCCGGACGGAGACGTGCCGCCCCTGTACCCGGCGGTCTCCGGGACGATCGACGTCGACTCGACGGGCCGCTCCGGCTCGCTCGATGTGAGCCTCAGCGGCCCGGGCGGCGCAGGCCGGCTCACCGGCGCCTGGGCCTGCTGACCCCGACGCCGAACTGGCTCCTCGGAATCGACAGCTCGGAGGAAAGACAGAATGTGATCAGCGACGATCCTGGGGGCGTCCTCATGCGGATGGTGCCTGGCACCGTCGACAATGATCAGCCGTCCATTCCGAGCTCTTCGGGCAGCGCACTGTGAGAGAGCCACGCCGGGTGACCGCGCTCGACGGATCATCCGGCACGACGCAATTCGCCACGACAATGTCCACATGGACGACCTGTTCGAGGACCTCGACCCGGAGAGGCTCCGGCTTCGGCGGAGCGAGAAGTGGAGCACCTATCCGCCGGACGTCCTGCCCGCCTTCGTCGCGGAGATGGACTTCCCGCTGGCCGCGCCGGTAAGGCAAGCGCTAACCAGGGCAATCGAGCTGGACGACTGCGGGTACGCCACCGCCGGAGGGCTGGGCGATGCCCTGGCCGAGTTCGCAGCCTCCCGCCTCGGCTGGACGGTCGCGCCCGACCGCGTGTTCCTCGTGGGTGACGTGATGGCCGGTGTCGTGGAGGCGCTGGAGCTCGTGACGGCTCCAGGGGACGGCGTGGTGATCAACCCACCGGTCTACTCGCCGTACTTCTCGATCCTGAGCGCGATCCGGCGGCGTATCGTCCAGGCGCCGCTGCGCCGCGCTGCAGCGGGATGGGAGCTGGACCTCGCCGCCCTGGAGGCGGCATGTGCCTCGGGGGCGCGGGCATACCTCCTGTGCAACCCCCACAATCCGACCGGAAGAGTGTTCGACCGGGCCGAGCTGCTGGCCATCGCCCATCTCGCCGCGCGGTACGACGTCGCGGTGGTGGCGGACGAGATCCATGCGCCGCTCACGTTGCCTGGCGCGACGCACACGCCCTACGTGTCATTGGGGGACGACCTGTGCTCGAACGCGGTGACGGTGATCTCGGCCTCGAAGGCCTGGAACATCGCCGCCCTGAAGTGTGGCCTCGTCGTGGCCGGCTCGCCGAGCCTGAGGGACCGTTTCGCGGCCCTGCCTCGCGACGTCCAGGATCGGGCCGGCCACCTCGGCGTCCTCGCCACAGTGGCGGCGTTTCGCGAGGGCGGCGCCTGGCTGGACGCGCTGCTGGCCCATCTCGACCGCACCCGGGCCCTTCTTGGAGACCTGGTCCGGGCGCACCTGCCGGGGGTTGGCTACCACGCGGCCGAGGCCAGCTATCTTGCCTGGCTGGACTGCACCGACCTTGGGCTGGGCGACGACCCCAGCGAGGTGTTTCTCCGGCGCGGACGCGTCGCCCTGAGCCCGGGTCCCACCTTCGGCCCCCAGGGGGCCGGCTTCGTCCGGCTGAACTTCGGCACGTCGAGGGCGCTGGTGACCGAGGCTGTGACGCGTATGGCCCGAGCTCTGTGACACTCCGGCCGCTGAGGTGGCACGGTTGCAACGTGAGGGGAACTGGGGGAGTCCCGGCGAGCGCACTGGCCGCGCGCGACGCCATCAACCGGCAAGATATGGCCGACGCCGACCGGGAAGCGGCGGAGGCAGAGCCGCTGATGACTCAGGTCGCTCTCGACGACCGGGTCGGCCGCCCCGGCGCCCGCCGGGGCTGGCCGCGTCTGGGCCTCTGTTAGGGTCAGGCGGTGAGCGATGAGGACTGGGAGCGGCGGCTGGCGGATATCTGGGCGTCGCTTGACCAGCGAAGCGAGGCGGCGTTCCTGGCCCTGATCGAGCAACTCGCCGCCGAACTGCCCCCGGACAGCCCGATTGGGATTTTCGAGCGGGCGGCCTCGCTTGACTCCACCGGCCATTCCGACCTGGCCGTGCCCCTGTATCGGCAGGCGCTGGACCGCGGCCTGACCGGCGATCGCCGCCGCCGCGCGGTGATCCAGTTGGCCAGCTCGCTGCGGAACGTGGGCCAGCCGGCGGAGAGCGCCGAGCTGTTGAGGGCCGAGTTGGACGCCGGCTCCGACCACCTGGACGACGCGGTCCGTGCC
>JBKPCH010000199.1:0-27672 GCA_046727275.1 Candidatus Dormiibacterota bacterium | reverse complement strand
CTGGAGCCACGTGCCGCCGGGCACCCGGACGTCGACGTACCAGCTGTCCGAGTACCAGAACGTGGCCGGCCCGTACGCCCAGATCACGCTGGACTCGATCGCGAACGCCGACGTGAACCACCCGACCGTGGACCCGGTGCCCTACACGGGCATCCAGTACGTGGACATCTCCGAGTTCCAGGAGTTGGGGACGCAGGTGTCCCAGCAGATCGCCGCGGCGCTGGCCGGCACGGCCACCGTCGACCAGGCGCTCCAGCAGTCGCAGCCCCTAGCGGACGCCGTCGGCAAGAACTACCGGAAGTAGGCCGGGGGCGCGTTGAGACAGATCCCAAACGCGACGACCGCCGTTGGGGGGGCGGGTGCGTGGGCGGCGGTGGCGGCTGTGGCCGCCCCGCCGTTCCTCGCGACCACCGGGGCCGGCCGCGACAGCCAGCCGTGAGACACACCGGCAGGCGGCGACCGCACGACCGGGAGGCCGTCGAGGCGATCCCGCGCCGCCGTGCCCGGCGCAGGGTGGCCGTTGAGCTCCCCCGCTGGGCGAACTCCACGCCCGGCCGCCTGCGCCTGCAGTTCACCGCGATCGCCGTCGCGGCGGCCAGCGTTCTGGTCATCGGCTGCGGCGTCCTGATCGCGGTCCAGGTGACCGTCGCCGGCGTCCAGCAGCGAACGGTCACCGCGATCGTGGGAGTCCAGCGGGCGCACGCCTGGCTGGCGGCCGCCGACCGCAGCGCGGCCAACGCCTATCTCAGCGGCAGCGGCGATCTCACCCTCCCGCAGCTGCAGTACCAGGCCGACATCGAGGCCGCCAGCCGCGAGCTGGAGCAGGCGGCCGAGCGCAACGTGGCTGGCCCCCAGGCGAGCCAGCTGCTGCAGTCGGTGAGCCAGTCCCTCACCGAGTACACGCGGCGGGTGGACACGGCGAGCGTCGAGGGCCGGCTGGGGAGGTCTTCCGACGGTGTTGTCGCCCTGCGCAGCGCATCCGACCTGATGCACCGGCCACGCGACGGCATCCTGGCCCGGCTCGAGGCGATCAGCGACCGGTACGACGCAGAGCTGGCGCGCGTCGACCTGACCCTGAAGGTCTCGAAGGACACGCTCGCGGTCTTCGCCGCCGCAATCGGAGTCCAGTTGACGCTGCTCCTCTACACCCAGCGCTTCGTGCGCTTCCGGTTCCGCCGACGGTGGAACCGGCGGCTGCTGAGCTCAACTCTGCTGGCCGTGGTCCTCGCCGCCGGGACGGGGGCGGGCGCCGTGGCTGCCGGGCAGTCGATCGCCGCCTCCCAGGAGCAGTACGGGCGACTCCTGAAGCTGTGGCACGCCCGCTCGCTGGTCTACGACGCCAACGGGAACCACAGCCTGTTCCTGATCCTGGGAGGGGCGGCCGGCTCCGGGTTCGACAGCGCGTTCGAGGACGAGACCCGGCAGCTGGTGGACCGGCCGCTGACGGACGACCTGGTCGCCGCCGCGGCAGAGGGCGACGTCCGGTTCGGCGGCCTGCTGGCGGACGAGCTGCGGGCCGGCGGCGGGCCCGAGCGGGCCGTGGCCCTCAAGGCGCTCCGGGCCTACCGGCAGTTCCTCGGCGTCGACGCCTCGGTGCGGAGCGCGCAGCTGGCGGGCCGACACACAGCGGCCGTCACGCTGACGCTGGGGGACAACAGCGTCCGGCTCGGGTCCGCCTTGACGTCTCTCGACTGGGGCACCAGCCTGGGGGCGCAGCGGTACTGGTCGTACGGCCAGCTGGGATTCGTCTTCACGGAGTTCGACTGGAACCTCGAGCAGCTGACGCAGATGCTGCAGGACCAGTTCGACGCGACGATCGCTCGCGTCCAGGCGATCGTCGGCGGAATGCTCGGGCTGCAGCTGCTGAGCGTGGGCGCCGCGGCCCTCGCGTACGCCGGGCTGCGCCCGCGCATCAGGGAGTACGAGGTTTGATCTGCGGCCCTCGCGACTCGCCCGCGGCCAGCCCGACGCTGTCCGTGAACCCGCTCTTCGCCCGGCCCGGCGAGGTCATGGCTGTGCCTCGCCACCGGCTGCCAGGTTGAGCCGCGGGTTGCCGTCCAGCAGCAGTTCGTCATGGACGGCCTGGTAGGCCCTGCCCGGATCCATGGGCCATCCCGGCCCCGCGACCGGCGCAGGGCCGCCGAGCCGGAGGCGCAGCGGGCGATCAGCGACGAGCGGGCGCAAGCCGAACAGGAGCGCCAGCGGGCGGTCGAGCCGCCCAGCAGGCTGCCGACTACCTGGCCCACAAGGCGCCGACGGCGTAATCAGTCCAGCGACAGCCCGCGCAGCTTGTCCGGGTCGGCGATAAGGTCGATTTCGACGATCCGCCCGTTGGCCACCGTGAAGGCCGCGAGGAATGATCGCGCCGGGTACCGGACGACCAGCCCCGGAGCGCCGTTGACAATCACCGGCTCGACCTTGGCTCCGACATCCCGGAAGTTCCTTGCCCCATTCGCCACAGCCTCGGCACCGACGATCGGTGGTCGCGCGAACGGTCGCGGTGCGTTCGGGCCGCCGTCGATCCGGAGGACGACGTTCGGATCCAGCACCTGAAGGAGCGCCTCGAAGTCGCCCTCGCGTGCGGCGGCGAGGAAGGCGTCGACCACCCCTCGCTGGACCGCGACGTCGGCATCCGGCTCCGGCGCCTCCGCTCTGACCCGTCGCCGGGCCCGGCTCGCGAGTTGCCGGGTCGCCGCTGGCGAGCGCTCCACCAGCGGAGCGATCTCATCGAACGGCATGCCGAATACGTCGTGAAGCACGAACGCGAGCCGCTCCGGCGGGGTCAGCGACTCGAGGACCACCAGCAAGGCCAGCCCCACCGAGTCGGCCATAACCATGTCGCGCTCCGGGTCCTGGTCGGCCGCGGAGCAAATGATCGGCTCCGGAAGCCACGAACCAGCGAGCTGCTCCCTGCGCGCCTTCCGCCTGCGCAGGGCATCCAGGCAGATCCGGCCTACCACCACCGTCAGCCAGCCCCGAAGGTCATCGGTCCCGCCCGGGTCGCTTCGATCGAGCCGCAGCCAGGCCTCCTGCACGGCGTCCTCGGCCTCGGATACCGATCCGAGCATGCGGTAGGCGACCGCGCGCAGGTGCCCGCGGTGTCGCTCGAACTCCTCGGCGAGCCAGTCGCGTCGGGTCACGTCGTCGTCCCGTTCCGGGTCGTCATGACAGGAACACGGATCGGATCCGTCGGGTGTGACATGGTCGCCGACCGATCCTCGCCGTCACATCCGGGGGGATCGGTTCGTGCTCTGTTCATGAATGATCGTCTCGCGTCCCCCCGGCTGGATCTCCGGAATCGGGTGGCCGGGCGGCTTCTCCGCCTATTCAACCCGCTCACCCACTGGCTGATCTCGGCCGGGCTACCGACCGGAGCCCCGAACGTGCTCCTCACGATGCGCGGTCGGAGGTCCGGCAAACTTAGAACGGTACCGCTCGGCATGCTCGACCTCGACGGTCGCTGGTTCGTGCAGACGTCCTACGGCGAGACCGGCTGGGTCGCCAACCTTCGCGCGGACGGCGAGGCGACGGTCACCCATCCGGGCGGCCGTCGCGTACCGGTCCAGGCCATCGAGCTCTCGCCCGAGGAAGCGGGACCTGTACTGCGGCGCGCACTTCAAGGTTTCCGGCGGTCGCGCGTCTTCCGTGCGCTGCTCGGCCGACACTTTAGGCCACCCATTAGCGTCCTGTGGCGTTTGCGGATCCGCGTCGATGACACGCTCGAGGACTACACCGCCGAGGCTCGACGCCACCCACTCTTCGAGCTCCGACCGATAGACGAGGCCGATGCAGGAGGAAGGAGACTCAGGTGACAGCTCCCATCGGCCCCGCGGCCCTCTAGCGGGGGGTTCGTTTCAACCCGCTCGCCAAGCTCCTCCTGCGAGCAGGCATCCCGATGGGTTTGGGGCTATGGGGATTTCGGCCGTCCGGCAGCAGGAGCACGCGGCGCGGCGCCGTCCGTCCCAGGTACCAGGCGCGGACTGGCTCCGCGATGCGCTACCGGCGGCCGGCGTCCGCTCGCTGCTGCACGGCGGGAGATCGCGAGGGCTTCGAGCGTTGCTGGAAGACCCGCGCCTCGAGCATTGGGTGTGCCGTTCAGCCTGAGGTGCCCGGTGTCTTCGACAGCAAGGCCCTGAGCCGCCAACCCGAAATCCTGCGCCCGCCTCGCCGAATTGAGCGATCCGGTGGCACGCGTGCTATCCTCCGGTTATAACTGGCTGGTATCAACTCAGGAGTGTGAACATGATGAGGGAAGGGACGACTGGAGGTTCACGGGTCTTCGACGTCGCATGGCGCGTCCTGGTGGTCGCCGTCGTCTACTCCCTCCTGTTCCTGGCATCGGGGCTCGTGTCAGGGGGCCGGCCGTCCGTGCAGACGGTCGGGATCGGCCTGGTCACCGGCGCCGGATTCGCGCTCGTGCTGCTGCCGCTGGCTCGCCGGCTGCCCTACCGGATGCGGACGCGCGTCATCGCCCTGCTGGTGCCGCTCTACTGGATCTACAGCCTCAGCAACCTCGTGGAGGCGTACTTCATCACGTCGTACTCGCACGCCCTGTTGATCATCTTCGCGGTCTTCCTCATCGTCCCGGCTCTGATCGTGAGCTGGCTGGTCGCCTGGCTGTTCCCCGCCCATGAGCAGCTCCGGCACGCGCCGGGAATCTGGGAGCTGCTGGGCCGGCGGCCGCTCCTCTCGTGGGTGTGGCGGGCGCTGCTCGCGGGCCTCCTCTTCGCGGTATTCGTCGAGCTCTTCGGCCTGGCATGGGGCCCGCTGATCTCCAGGTACTACCACGACCCGGCGTACATCGCCCAGGCGCACATCGCCAACCCTCCGGCCCCGGCGTCGGTGACCTGGGCCGAGGAGTACGCGCGGGGCATCGTGTTCGCCCTCGCCCTGCTGCCGGTGCTCGCGGTGGTGCGCGGCCGCGGCTGGCCGGCGATCCTCGGCGTGGCCGCCTACGTCGCCCTGCTGGACGCCGCCCTCGAAGCGTGGCTGCCGATGCTCGGGAGCACGTTCCCCCTCGGGTTCAGGCTGGGAGAGGGGCTGGACCTCACCAGCGACGCTCTGGTGCGAGGCATCTTCGTGGCCGCGCTCCTGGCCCTGCCCGCACTGGCGAGCAGACGGCCGGCGAGCCCCTGACCAGCGTGGGCGGCGGGTACGTTTAGCTCGATGGCGACACCGACGCCCGGCAAGCGGAAGCTGCTGCCACGCGCCGAGCGGGCGGCCAGCATCCTGCGCGCGGCGTCGCGAACGTTTGCGCGCGGCGGCTATGCAGACACGTCGATGGACGACATCGCCGCCGAGGCCGCCGTCAGCAAGTTGATGCTCTACCGTCACTTCAACTCGAAGCACGAGCTCTACGAGGCCGTACTAAACGAAGTACGATCGCGGCTGACTGCCCTCGAGCACGCGCCGGCGACGCTGGAGGGGATCGGTGCCGAGCAGGCCATCCCGGAGGCGAGGTCCACGCTGTTTGCCACCATCCGGGTGGCGCGGGAGCTTCCGGACGCGTACCGGCTCCTGCACGAGCACGCGGCCCGCGAGCCGGAGTTCGCGGACATCGCCGGCGACATCCGAACGCGCAGCACGATCAAGGCGGAGCGTCTGCTGGAACCGCTGATCGAGGATCCCGACGTCCGTCGCTGGGCGGCGCGGCTGGTAACCGCGGTCACGCACGAGGCGATCCTTGCGTGGCTCGATGTCGGCGAGCCAGAGCGCGACGAGTACATCGCGGACCGCTTGGCGCTGATGCTGGGGTACATGCTCGGCCCGCTCCGGACGTAGGCGCGCCGGGCCTCAGCTCAGGCCGGGCGCCGAGCTCTACGCGGCACCTGAACAGCTGCCGCTCCAAGGCGGGCGGTCACCTTGTCGGCGAGCCTGATCTCGGCGACTCACGCCGCGGCTGTGGTGTCCAAGCCGCGCCGGATGATCCGCTACGCGGACCGCCTCACGTCCGCCGACTCGCTGGCCTGGAGCTTCGAGGCGCGGCGAGCGGCGCCGCTGCTCGGCTGCCGGCACGCAACTGCGCGAACTGCCTTCGGTACGCGGCGGCTTGGCGAGAGCGGACGCTTGCACGCCTCGGCGTGATGCAGATGCAACTGCGGCCAGCCATGTGAACTGTCCCGCTTCGCTGCTGGAAGCTCGGGGTGCCGCGGGGCGGCCGTTGAGCCGGGCAGGCTGGCACACTGAATCCGTGCCGAGAGCGGAGACCAACTGGGCCGGCAACTACGCGTTTGCGGCCGCCGCTGTGCGCCGGCCGTCGACAGTCGAGGAAGTGCGGGAGATCGTGGCCGCCGCCCGCGAGGTCCATGTCCTCGGCTCCCGGCACTCGTTCCACGGGCTGGCCGACGCCCCCGACCTGATCGCCCTGGACGCGCTGCCCGCGGACGTGGTCGTGGACCCCTCCTCACGCAGCGTCTCTTGCAGTGCCGGTCTGACGTACGCGGCGCTCGCCACGGCCCTGGCCGCTCGGGGCCTGGCCCTGCCCAACCTGGCCTCCCACACGCACTTCACCATCGCCGGCGCGGTGGCCACCGCCACCCACGGCTCCGGGGACGGCAGCGGCAACCTGGCCACTGCCGTGGCGGGCCTGGAACTGGTGACCTCGGACGGCGAGGTGGTCAGGGCGTCGAGAGGCGACCCCGACTTCGAGGGCCTCGTCGTCGGGCTGGGCGCGCTGGGTGCCGTGACCCGCGTCACCCTGGACGTCGAGCCCGCCTACGAGGTGCGTCAGCGGGTGTTTGAGGGGCTGGCATGGGACGCCTTTCTGGAGCACTTCGACCAGGTCATGGGCGCCGGCACCAGCGTCAGCGTCTTCACCAGCTGGGGCGACCCGATCGAGCAGGTGTGGGTCAAGAGCCGCGTCACCGACGAGCCCGAGGAGGTGCGCGGAGACCTGTTCGGCGCCGTGGCGGCGACGGTCCAGCGGCACCCGGTGCTGGGCGTGGACCCCGTTGACTGCTCCCCGCAACTGGGCCAGCCGGGGCCCTGGTTCGATCGCCTGCCCCACTTCCGGGCCGCCTTCCAGCCTCCGGGCGGCGACCAGCTCCAGTCCGAGTACCTCGTGCCGCGCCGTCACGGCCGGGCGGCGCTCGCGGCCGTGCGCCGAGTGGCCGGCACGATCCGGCCGGTGCTGCAGGTGGCCGAGGTCCGGACCGTCGCCGCCGACCGCATGTGGCTGAGCCCGCAGTACGACGAGGACACGGTCGCCCTGCACTTCAGTTGGACGTTGGACCAAGCCGCCGTCGAGCGCGCGCTAGTGGGCCTGGAGGCGGCGCTGGTGCCGTTCCAAGCTCGGCCGCACTGGGGCAAGCTCTTCGTGGCCGGCGCCCCGGAGCTGGCCCGCCTCTATGACAGGCTCCCCGACTTCCGGATGCTGGCGCAGCGGCTCGACCCCCGCGGCGCCTTCCGTAACCCCTGGCTGGATGCCCACGTCCTGGGCTGACGGTGGCCCCGCCGTACCCCGTCCTAGCGGGAGTTTCGTCTCGACATAGGTGACGACGGGCCAGCCGGATGAGGTTGGCCCCCATGTCGTATTCGGGCAAGGTCGGACTGGTGGCTGGCTGGGAGGCGGAGGTGACGAGAGTGATGGCGGTGCTGAGGCGGGTGGCGCGGAACCCGTACATCCCGGCTCGCCCAACGGCAAGGCAGGCGGCGCTGCTGGTGGCGACGGAGGCTGAGGTGCTGCTGACGGGCTCGGGCGGCTGTGGGAAGACGGTCGGGCTGCTGATGGCCGCCCTCGCCGACGTCGACCGGCCGGGCTACCGCGCGCTGCTGGTGCAGCGCACGCTGGCTGGGCCGGTCACGCTCGCCGAGCGGGCGCGCGAGTGGCTGGAGGGCACGGACGCGGCCTGGGACAGCAACGCCCGGGTCTGGCGTTTCCCGTCCGGCGCCAGCCTCGACTTCGGGCACGAACGCTTCCTCTATCCGGCCGGCGAGTACCAGTTCGTCGGCTGCGACGACCTGACGCTGTTCAGCCAGGCCGAGTACCGCCGGCTGTTCCAGGTCTGGCGGCGGCGCCAGGGCTCGAGGACGCCGATGCGCGTCCGCGTGGCGACCTCGCCCGGCGGCCCCGGCCATGACTGGGTGCGCGAGCGCTTCTCGATCGACAACCCGGCCGCCGCGCTGCCGCTCGGCCGGCTCGTTATCAGCGCGAGCATGGCCGACAACCCGCACCTCGACGTCGAGGAGTACCGGCGCTCGTTGGCCAACCTGGACCCGATCCGCCGGCTCGCGCGGGCCCCTACGCCTCGTACGCGGAGGGCGGCGTCATCCGGCTGGTGCGCGCACCCTGGAACGCGCAGTTCCTGGAGGAGCACGAGCAGTTCCCGCTTGGGCAGCACGACGACCAGGTCGACGGGGCGGTCTGGAGCTTCCTTCAGATCACCAACAAGGCGCCCAGCGGCAACAGTCGCGAGCGCGCCCGCGCCCACTTCAACCCCTGGGCGGGCGGCGAGGAGTTCGACGCATGAGCGCGACGACCAGACGGTCATCGGCCACGGCGCGCGAGTTCCAGGACTGGCGGGTGTGGGCGATTGGTGGCGGGGCCCACGATCGCGCTCGGTTACCAGGCGCTCCCAGCACCTCGGCTGGCGTGCTGCCCTCGCCGCGCCGCCGCTCGCAGCCGTCGGCGCGGCGGGCGCGTGGGCCTGGATGGGCGGCGGCCGCCCGGCTTCGCAGCGGAGGCGACGCGCGCCATCGTGGCCCAGATGCCGGACGGCAGTCGCCCGCCGCGGCTGGTCTCTTGCCGGCGTCAGTCATCCGCTGGTTCGTCGACGCCGCTTCGGCGGCCGCCCGGGCGACCGGTCCGACCCCTCGATCCACTGCTCCAGGTCGCGACGCCTCCAGACTCGACCGGTCCCGAGGACGACCGCGGGCTTCGATCGTTCACTGCCGCTCGGCAACTGGCGTGCCCCCGATTCTCGTCACCTCACTGGTCCTGGCGGACCTGGGGTGGCACATGTGCCCCGCGGAAGCGGCGGCCGCTCATGTCGGTGGGGTGGATGCCGATCCAGTGGTCGTGCTGACCGGGCGCCAGGGGGTGCACTTGCAGGTCGCGGGCGAGCCGTGACTGCCGGTCCACCGCGCCGGTGATCTCATAGGCGACGCCCTGCACGAGCACGCTCCAGCCGACCCCCGTGGAGGGGTCGTAGTTGTCGATCTCGAACGCGACGCGGGCGTTGGGCGCCGTTGCCAGCTTGGTGCCCGGCCCGGTTCGAACGGCGATCACCCGATCGCCATACGCATAGTTGACCGGGAAGATCAGGGGCTGCTCGCCAGCCAGGACCGCGATCCGGCCCAAGTTGTGCCGGAGGAGCAGGTCGATGCACTCCTCTTCCGCCATCGTCTCCAGGGATGTCGGGGTCTCTTCCATTCCATCCGCCTCCAGACACAGCGCCGTCGTCCTCCGCGAGCCCGGCGTGCCTATCCAGGAAGTCTTCGTAACCGGGCAGCTCACCGACAGGGCCTGAAGCCCGACGTCCGCCGGGACCATCGACCCTCGTTGCTTCGGGCGGCGGGCCTGCCGCATAGCCTCGGGCAGCTCGGCCAGGTCGACTTGGACGTGCCGGCCGGGGGGAGATGACGTGACGGACCGGCACGGGTAGGCCCGGCCGTCGAACCTCAGCCGTTCGACCGTCGTCGCCGCTTCGGCCGCTTGCCAGGCGTCCGGTCCCAATCCTCGACCCAGCGCTCGAGGTCGCGCCGGCGCCACCCGCGCCCGGTCCCGAGCACCGCGGCCGGCTTCGGGAAGTTTCTCGCGGCCGGGCTGCGATGTGGCCTGGCTGGTAGACGTCATCTACGCGGCCGGGCCCGTCAGCGTTTGGATCACCGCCCCGAGCCCGACGTCATGCCTGATCGATTTCCTCCGCAAATGCCTCAATGAACGTGCGGATTCGGCCCCGGCCGCCCTGTTGCCGAGCCGGCCTACCGACTGGCACTGATGATGCTGCGCGGCCCGGTCGAGGCCGAGGACGCCGTCCAGGAGGCGGCGATCAGGGGGCTGGGACCGGTGTGCGCGCAGGCACCGTGGCCGCGACGGCGCTGGCGGACGGAGCGGGGTCACCGGCCTGAGCGCCTCTATACTGTCGCCCCTGATGGGAGACCGGACGCGCCCTGGCGCCCTGTTCGCGGCCCTCACTGCGCTGCTGGCGGCGCTCCCACTGGCCGGCGCCTGCGGCGGGAGCGCCGCGAGGCCGGCGCCGGTGATCCGGGTCGGGTCGGTGCCTCCGCCGGCTGCGAGGATCGCCGTCCCGTCGCCCGACGCGAACGGGCTGGCCCCGTTCGCCTCCTGGCCGAAGGCGTGCGACCTGCTCACCGACGCCGACGTCCGCGCGCTTCTGCCCCAGGCCTTCCGGATCCAGCACCGCTCCGAGGACGTCACGTTCGACCTGCGGCATGGCGCGCTGGCGCCCGGCCGCCAGCAGGCGGTGGCCGGGGCGTCCTGCTCGATCAGCTGGTGGCTCCCCGGCGGGTCGTCCGACCCGAAGTTCGACAGCCCGACGGTTGAGCTCTCCGTGTCGCTGGTCGCGGTCGGCGCGCCGGCGCTGGTCAGGACGAACTACTGGGACGCCCAGACCGCCAACTTCCACGTCGTCCAGCAGGATCTGGGAGCGGACGAGTGCGTCGAGCAGTTCAGCGAGAGCTACCAGTGCCGCCGGCAGCAGGTGGCGTTCAGCATCGGATGGACGCTGCACTCCCAGGCCATGGACCGCTTCCAGGGGCAGGGCGACGCCACCTTCAAACAGTTCTTCGACCAGCACGTCGGGGTCGAGCTCGTGCGGGCCGTCGTCGCCAAGCTGCCCTGACCTGCGGGTCGCCCGCTGGCATCATGGAGAGCCGTGCAGCCCTGGATCGGGCGGTCGCTGCGGCGCGAGGACCACGTGGGGGTGCGGATTCCCCGCATGGCCTCGGGCAGGTCGGCGAGGTCGACCTGGGTGCGCTTGTCGCCGCGCTTCTTGTAGGGCATCAACCAGCCGGCTCCTCGCTGCCTGACGGTCGACGCCGCCTCCGCTTCGGCGGCCGCCCAGGCGAACGGTCCCATCCCTCGATCCATCGCTCCAGATCGCGACGCCTCCAGATTCGGCCGGTCGCGAGCGTCGCGGCCGGCTTCGGGAAGTCCTCCCGACTCGCGAGCTGCCACGCACGCTGACGCGAGACGCCGGCCATCTGGCCGAAGTCAGCGAGGGTGACCAGGTCGAGCTCGCGCGGCACGGCGCCATCGTGACGTGAAGCGGGGTCGCTGGTGACCATGTAGTCGACGACGGTGGGGCACGCCGTTCGCTGCATGCCGTTGTTAGACCGCAATCGCTCATTCCTGTTCAACTGCGGACTTGATATCGTTCAGGTCTTGTAGGAGGGCCTTTTTGATCACGCCCTTGAACAGAAACATTGGGGTCGACTTTAGTCTTGCAACGATACCTTGAGGCTTGGTTTCATGAGCACTAGTCAATGTAATGCCGCGACCGCTATCTGAAATACGATTGGTGGTTAAGAATACAAATCCATCACTTTCTGCCCTGGTCTTGTAGAACTCGTTCTCAGCACCATCAGTGATCCACTTTTCCACGATAGCGGGTTTCCCGAAATACATTCGGGTCTCTCGCCACCTTAGTCCTACGAGCCCGCTTGCCGGGTTTTCGAGAACCTCAATATTTTCGATTCCGCTGATGGTTTCCGAGGCGTTCTCGATATTGGTGATTGCGGCCCAGATCGCCGCCTTGGATCCGTTGATGGTTACCTGTGCTTCAACGATCATGGTGTTCCTCCTGGAGTTCGAGTGATGGTCTGTAGCGCCGCGCTGGCTGCCCCACGCGATCGTGGTGCTGGTTGTGGCCGAGTTCCTGCTGGCTGCGTTTGCGGGGATGGCCCCAGGTGACGCAGTTCTTAGTCTGGGGCCGGATATGGATGCTCACGCAACCAGCGCCGCCAGTGAGAGCGCCGAGCCGCCCGCTTCCGCCGTTGCTGGTTCTCGTACCAGGCGATCGCGAACTCGGGCGTCCACTCCACGCGCGGCAGCACGACCTCCAGGAGCTGGCGAATCTCCGGCACCGTGGCTCGGATGCCCTTATTCCCCCAGCCACACTGGACTGACTTCAGGAACGCCAGCGTCAGCAGCACCAGCGTGATGTGGTGGTACCAGCCCCGGTAGCGGGTGACCTCGTAGTGATCGAGCCCCAGCTCGCCCTTGGCCAGCTCGAAGTTCTCCTCGATCGTCCAGCGCAGGCAGCCGACGCGGGCCAGCGCGGCCAGCGAGACCGTCTTGGGTGCGTTGGACAGGAAGTACTTGAACTCCTTGGGGTCCCGGCAGGCGACCGGCCGACGCACCATCAGCCAGCCGGCCGGCCCCGGCCGCCGGTGCCGCTTCTCGATCACCCGCAGGCGCGCGAACTCGAATTCGCGCGGGCCCTTGGCACCCTCGGTGACTCGATGTCGGACCCAGGCCCTGGGACGCAGCTCGCGCGCCACCTCCGCCACCGTCCTGGCGACCGGCGAGGACTCCGTCGGCAACGGCCGGCTCCGCGGTCGGCCCAGACTGCCCTGGCGGACAGGCACCTCCCAGCCGGGATCGCTGGTCCAGACGTCGGCCGTGGAGCTGACCTCGAAGCAGTACCACTTGCCCTGAGCGGCCACCGCCTGGCGCAGGTGGTGGTTGTCGCCGTAGAGCGCATCACCGCCTACCCACTGGAACGGCAGGTGGCGGTTGCCCAGCGCCGCCTCCAGCATCTCCTGGCCGAGTTCGATCTTGGTCTTGAACCGGACTTCCTCCGGCACCATCGCGTGCTCGCACCGTGCCCTGGCCGCCTCGGTCGAGGCGAACCACCCCTCCAGCATGTACAGCCGGCGGTCGACCATCGTGTGGCCCCGGCTGCTGGCGTAGCTCAGGAAGACACCCACCTGGCAGTTGTCCACCCGACCCAGTCCCCGAGTACTGGCGCCCCATTCCCGCCGACCAGATCCCCTTCTTGGGGAACCCCGTCTCGTCCAGGATCAGCACCCCGTCCTCGGCGCCCAACTCCTCTCCGACCAGGCGCTGCAGCTCCTCGATGCAGCCCTCATCGTCCCAGGGCGAGTCGCTCAGGAACTCCTGCAGCCGTCGCGGCGACCCGCCCACCTGCTCGGCGATGTTCTCCACGTTCTTCCGCTCGATCGGCAGGGACAGCCCGACCAGGTACCTGCGGCTCCAAGCCCGAGACTCCGAGCGTGGGAAGAAGCGGCCGTACTCCTCCAGCCTGGGCAGCAACGTCTCCAGATCGTCGCGAGTCAGCAAGGTCTCCCCTCCGCCGCCAGGTGGATCATCAAGTTGGAAGGCGGCTTCGGACGGAGAACCCTACCCGTTCGGACTCGGGTTCTGCAACCCGCGCTGTAGTACTATTCGCCTCGCGACTCAGCAGGCCGTCACCCCCGCCACGAGCCAGCCCAACCATCCTTTTATCGGTCGACACTCCCAGGCCGCCGCGCTTCACCAACGGGACGCGTATCTGCAACTCGCCGCCAATTCACCGGCTACCCACGGCCGCCTGAGGAGAGCCTTCATGAAGCACATGTTCGCCCCTCACGCTACAGACTCGACTCCGACCCCCACTGCCAAGACATATGCTCCAAACCGATTCGGG
The DNA here is from genome assembly GCA_046727275.1 of Candidatus Dormiibacterota bacterium. Classification (GTDB taxonomy): domain Bacteria; phylum Chloroflexota; class Dormibacteria; order Dormibacterales; family Dormibacteraceae; genus CF-161. The sequence goes on along the minus strand of JBKPCH010000199.1, from coordinate 14,062 downwards.
TGGTGCTGCCATACCCCCAGACGCGGCGCGCTCAGGGCGCCAGGCGGCCGCCTTCTCCGAGAGGATGAAGAAGCAGCGGTGCCGATGAACGGTACTTTTCACGAGCGACTGGGACATGTTTCCACGAAAGGAGGGCCACTCCTGGTTACCGATCTCGAGGTGGCAAAGGAGTGGGCCGGAGCTTTGGGTGATGACGCGGAGTACGAACGTGCCTGCGAGCTGTTCGAGGCAAACCCGGCCGCTCCTGGTGGCCAGGTGGAGGTGGCAAGTGTCCTTGGCGCCACGGCCGTGATCTGGGATATGCCGACTGGAACTGCGGACGTGTGGCGACGGGAACCGGACTTCCTGGTGGTCGCTCGGTCATGGCTGGATGACAGCGACAGGCGAGCGGAGTTCCTGGCCAGCCTGCCACCGGAGAACCCGGTCCTGCTCGGCGGCTTCAAACTGAACAGTGGCTGGGCTGTGATCATGTGGGCCGCCGACAGTGGTGAGGATCCGAGAGGTCGAGCCCGCCGATGGCCGCTCCATTGATCTGTCGGTTGGGCACGCCGGTATCGTCGTAGCTCTTTCGCCAGGTGACTACCTCTGCTATCACGACAAGGTGACGGACGGGTCGCACGAGGCTCGGCGCTGTCTGATCGTCTCGGAAGGCAAAGAGCTGATCAGGGCAAGCTGACGTGACCCGAGGCACACGTGGGGGGTACGGTAATTCGAACTCGGTCCTCCGCGAGCTCAGCCCGCCTCCGGCAAAAGTGCAAAGCTCCACATTACCCGACTTCACCAGTATCACGGCCCGGCTTTCGGTCTTCCTCGGGGATGCCGGCGATGAGCTCGTGGTGGCTCTTCTGCAGGCGGACCGAGGTCGAGAAGTGGAGCTCCGGCTTGGAGCTCGGCCGGCCGCCGGTGCCTGCCCAGGCCATCGCTGACGACCATCGCGGTCGACGAGCCCGGGAACGAGGAGGGCCGGGCCGCCTGCCGGCCCGGAGGGGTGGGGCCGCTCGACTCTGGTCAGGCGTCAGCCGAACGCACTACGGCCGGAGCAGGCCCCAGTAGACCGCCCACGGAACCAGCACCACGCCGCCGGCGAGCAGCAGTCCGAGCCGGGCCCGGGTTCCGCCGGACATGTCGTGCCTGCCGCGCCGCGACGCCGCGGCGGTGACGATGGTGGCCGCCAGTGCCGTGACGGCGAGCAGTTCGAGGACGAGCCACGGCAGCGGCCTTCCGGCGACGACCGGTCCGACGATCGTCGCTGCTGTCTCCAGCAGGAAATAGAGGTACGCAAGAAGGCCGAGGGCGGTGGCCAGCCCGGTGGCGGCGAGCACCCGGGCTGGCAGCCTCACCGGCGGACGGCTCCGGCGAACGCGAAACACGCGTGCCAGTGGGTAGCCAGCAAACGCGACCAGGAACAGCACCATGGCGCCAAGCTGGATCAACGGCGACTCGTACCAGCCCAGCGGGGCCAGCGGGGCGCTCTGCAGCGCCTGGCGTGGCGCCGGCTCCATGGTTGCCGCTGGCAGCCCGTCGGGGAGGCCGTTGATCCACGAGGTCACCAGATCCGTGTAGCCTGGAGCAAATCCGGTGGACGTGGTGGGCGCTGTGATCAGGGAGGCGGCGCCACCGAAGCCGCGGTCGCGGGCGATATGCAGGTCATGCGCCGCGTTCGGAATGAAGCGGATCGTGTAGTGGGTGTTGCCGCCGCGCGCCAGCGCATCCTGGATGATCCGGGAGCTCTCCTCCGAGGGAACCTCCTGGTCGTAGGCCCCCCACAGCGCCAGCACTGGCTGGCGGACGTGCTCCCATGGCGGGACCGGATCGTAGTTGGCCTCGGGGAAGAGGCCGATGCCGACGACCAGCCGGGTGGCGGGGTCCTGGACCGTCCGCAGCAGCGACCCGGACACGCCGGCGTGGCGCAAGTAGTTGCCCCAGTTCCAGGCCGTCTGCCGGACCGGCGACACACCGACGGCCCCCACCGTGACCAGAAAGGCCACGTCCGTCGAGCGCGACGCCGCCAGCGAGATGACCCAGGCACCCTCGCTCTCACCCCAGAAGCCGAGGCGTCTGGAGTCGACACCTGGCCGCGCCCCCAGCACCCGAACCGCCGCCAGCGCGTCGTCGGCCAGCAGTGAGTACGACAGCGCGAACTGGGAGTATCCGACGGTCCGCTTGTCGTAGATGAGAGACACGATGCCACCTCGCGCGAACGCCTCTGCCTCCGGCAGCCGTTCGAACCTCTTCCCCGGCCCAGCCCCCCCGACCAGCACGACGCCGGGTCGGTTGACTCCGGCCGGGGTCGGGGCCACCACGGTCCCGTGCAGGACCACGCCGCCGCCGGTGAACGTGACCTGGCTGTAGGTCAGACCGGGGGGGCCGGCGCTCGCCAGCCCGGCCACCACTCCGGCCGACAGCGTCATCGATACAGTGATCGCGAGGCAGGCAGCCAGCAGGGGCCCGAAGACGAACTTGATTCTGGATAGCATGAGATGATTCCTTTCTGTGGGTAAGGGCTCGGAACCGAACAACCTGAGCAAGGAGCCTGGAACGATATGTTCGAGAGTCGACCAACTCGTTCCCGCCCGCGCCCGAAGGGGGGCCGATGATCGCGATCGTCGCCATCTCAAGATGTGATCGCATGACACCCACGACTCTGCGCCACCGCTTGCAGCGGCTCAATACGGCTGGCTGCAGAATTCACGGTGGGGTTATCCTCATCTGGATTCCGCCTGGCCGCCGGATAGGAGTGCGGTACTCTGGCCCGTACGGTTAACGGCATGACTACCGCGATCCCCCCCGCAGCACTGGCCACACCGCGGCCGCGGTTCCTCCGGCAGGTCGCACGCGACACCGCTTACTGCCTGGTCGTGTTCCCGCTCGCGCTGGCCGCCTTCGTGGTGCTCGTCACCCTTTTCGCCCTCGGCGTCGGCCTGGCCGTCACGTTCGTAGGGCTGCCGATCCTGGTCCTCATGCTGTACGTGGCCCGCGGCTTCGCCGACATCGAACGGCTCCTGCTGCGCTGGGTGCTGCACCGCCCCATCCAACGGCCTCGGTACAGGAGCGGAGAGGGGCGGCGAGGGCTGCGGTGGCTGCTCACGCCGATGGCCGACCCACAGAGCTGGCTGGATCTCTGGCACGGCATCTTTGGGCTCATCCCGGCCAGCGTCGCGGCCTCGATGGTGGCCTTCTGGTGGTTGGCGGGGGTGGGCTACAGCCTCTTTTTCCTGTGGGGATGGAGGTTTTCCCCAAACCTATTCATCCCGGGCGAGATCGTGTGGGCAGTGGGCTCGGTGCCGCACACGTTCCTCTTCGTCGCCATCGTGACCACCGTCGTCGGGCCACTGCTCCTGGTCAGCGCACCGTTTGTGACGTGGGGCCTGACCGCGGTGAATGTTGCCGTCGCCCGGGTGATGCTCACCTCCGAACGCATCACCGCGTTGCAGCAGCGGATCGAGGAGCTGACGGGCAGCCGGGACGCCGCGGTGTCGGCCGAGGTGTCGGCGCTGCGCAAGCTGGAACGCGATATCCACGACGGCCCGCAGCAGCGGCTGGTCCGCTTGGGTATGGACCTGGGACTCGCGCAGCGTCGGCTGCGCACTCACCCAGAGGCGGCCCAGCCGCTGCTGGCGGAGGCGATCAGCCAGGCGCGCGAGACCCTGGATGAGCTGCGTGCGCTGTCCCGCGGCATCGCCCCGCCGATCCTGGCGGACCGCGGGCTCTCCGCCGCACTCAAGGCATTGGCCGGCCGCAACACCGTACCCGTCGAGCTGGACATCTCGCTGCCGGGCGGCGCTCGGCTGCCCGAGTTAGTGGAGAACACGGCGTATTTCGTAGTCGCCGAATCGCTCACCAACGTGGCCAAGCACAGCGGGGCGAGCCGGTGTCAGGTAAGGGTCAAACGAGATGGCCTCGTCCTGCGGGTGAGCATCTCGGACGACGGCAGCGGCGGCGCGCACGCCGCGAAGGGCCATGGCCTGGCCGGCCTGGCCGGCCGGGTCCAGGCCGCCGACGGCCGGGTCCAGCTGCTGAGCCCACCAGGCGGCCCGACTGTGCTCACCGCCGAGCTGCCATGCGGGTAGTGGTCGCGGATGACTCCATCCTGCTCCGCGAGGGGCTGATTCGGCTGCTCGGCGAGGCCGAGCACGAGGTCGTCGCCGCGGTCGGCGACGGGCCCGCCCTTGTCGAGGCGATCGCCCAACACCGACCCGATGTGTCCATCGTGGACGTCCGTATGCCGCCCAGCCACACCGACGAAGGGCTGCGGGCCGCGATTGAGGCCCGTGCCCGGGTGCCAGGCACCCCGATCCTGGTGCTCTCCCAGTACGTGGAGCTCTCGTACGCCGACGACCTGCTGGCGGATCGGATCGGCGCGGTGGGCTACCTGCTCAAGGACCGGGTCACCGACGTGGAGGAGTTCTTGGACGCCCTGCACCGGGTGGCCGGTGGCGCCATCGTGCTCGACCCGGAGGTGGTATCGCAGGTGTTGGTCTCCCGCCGGGACCCTATGCATACCCTCACCCCGCGCGAACGGGACGTGCTCAAGCTCATGGCCGAGGGGCGTACGAACAGCGCGATCGCCCGCCAATTGCTAGTCACCGAGGGCGCGGTGGAGAAACACATCAACAACATCTTCGGCAAGTTGAACCTGGCCTCGTCCGACTCGGACCATCGTCGGGTGATGGCCGTTCTCAGCTACCTGCGCACCTGACTGGGCATCAGCGTGCAGTGAAGCCTGGGGGACTGGGCCGATCGGAGGCCCGATCACGCCGAGAAGGCGACACCCACTGACCGGCTGGTACTGCAGCGGGCGGGGTCGAGGAGGAGGTGACGGCCTTGGGCCGAGCCCGGTACGAGCGGACACCGGAGGCGCGTGGCTCGGAACGGGAACCGGCCGGAAGATTCTGGCTCGACTCGACTTCGGGGGCGGCACAGCCCCAATCGAGAGGAGGACGCGATGACCGAGGGACCGAACGTCACGACTGCAAACAGCCGCAGGAGCCCGATCTCGCACGTTCACTCGACCACGGTCATCGTCGCCGAGCAGGAGGAGGCGCTGCGCTTCTATGTGGGCGCGTTCGCGTGACCCCGCAGATCATACTGCGAACCGCAGGGTACGTCTGCCGGCCCCAGCCCCGGCGCTTGAGCAGCCGCCAGATATGGCCCGGGTCGTATGGCGTGTCTCGCGAGTCGGTCCGGCACTGGTCCAGCAGGCCGAGCGTGACGAGGATGAGAAGAGCCGGACCCTGCGCCCTTCGCCAGTTAGGTCAATCGGCTGACAGCTGGTCAAGGAAGCACACCAGTTCCGTCTGTCGTGACTCGTCATTCAACTGGCGGTAGATGGCAAGCGCTTGCAAGTAGCTGGCACCGGCCTGATCGACGCGGCTCAGGTCCCGATAGACGTGACCGAGCGAGGTGAGCGCTCTCCCTGGCCATACCGATCGCCAATCTCCTCAAGGACCAACAAGCTGCGGCGGCACCAGTGGATCGCATCGTCAAGGCGCCCCTGCCTCCAGTGGACCTGGGCGAGGCAGTGCAGAACCAGACCCTGGGCGTGGAGATCACCGTCCTCGCGTGCCAAGGCGAGACTCTGCCGCAGGCAATCAATCGCCTGCTCGTAGCGCTTCTCCGAGCGGTACCCATAGGCGAGACTGGCCAAGACCCTGGTCTCCCAATAACGGCTGTCAATCTGTCGGCTTAGGAGAAGCGCACGCTCGTGGCATACGATTGCTTCAGACATGCGGTGCTGGTCACCATGGACCAGTCCCAGAATTGTCTGGCAGCGGCACTCGATCAGCCGGTCGTTTATGGTTCGGCTCATTTCCAGAGCAGGCTCGAGCAACGCGAGTGCGTCCCCGAAGCGCCGCTGCTGGTAGGCGATTGCCGCCAGGTCGCTGAGGCATTGAATCTCGGCCCGACGGTCGCACACTCGGCGTGCGGCGGCCAAAGCCGCCTGGTTGACCAGTCGCCAGTCCGTCCAGTATGTGCGGATTAGGAGAAAGCGGGACAGAGCGGCAGCAAGTTGCCACGACCGGGTGGGTTGCTCCTGAGTGGCGGCCAAGAGCGCTGCTGGGACCAGCGTTGGACGCTCAGCCTCCAGCCATGCGATCGACTCCGCTCTGCTCGCGAACAGCGGCGCGCCAGGGCCCGGTTCATCTTCGCCCTCGGGCAGGCACAACGGGCGCGTGGGACCAAGGAGAGCGTCCGCTCGCATGACCAGCGTGAGGGACACGTCGAGCAGGCGATCCACAGCCCTCGCCCTGCGGCTGTCGGACTCGTCCTGCAGCAGGCACTCCCTCCCGAACACACGCAGCAGGTCGTGCATATGGTAGCGGAGGTCCGCTGTGACCCCGAGGAGGTGTACATCGACCAAACGCTCGGCTGTCCGCTCGGCTTCGTCAACTGTCGTGCCTGTAAGCGCGGCTATCGCCCAGGCGGCCAAGTTCGGCGCATCTATCATTGCCATGAATCGGAAGGCGGTTTGTTCTTCCGGATCCAGGCGATCGTAGCTCAATCGGAAGCTCGCCCGCACCTCGAGGTCGCCCACGCCCAGCTCGTCGAGCCGCCTCCGTTCGTCAGCCAGGCGAGTGGCCAGGTCCGACAGCCGCCAACGTGGCCGGTTCGCCAAGCGGCCAGCGGCGATTCGCACCGCCAGCGGAAGGCAGCCGCACAGCTCGGCGATGGTGGTCGCCATCTCGAGTTCGGCCGTTACACGCCGCGGGCCGGCGACCTTCTCCAGAAGGCTCACCGCATCCGTGATCTCGAGCACCCCAAGCGACAACGAGCTCGCGCCCACCAGGCCGGCCAGAGGCCCGCGACTGGTGACGAGCACGCCGGACTGGCCGCAGCCAGGCAGCAGCGGACGCACCTGCGACTCGCTAGCAGCGTTGTCGAGCACGATCAGCACTCTTCGATCGGCCAGGCGCGTCCGGTACAACGCGATGCGCTCCTGCAGCTCAGCCGGCACTGCCCATCCGCTCACCCCCAGCGCGCGGAGGAACGAGGCCAGGACGTCGGACGGCTCCAGCGGGGCGGGCCCGGCTCCCTGCAGGTCAGTGAAGAGCTGCCCGTCCGGAAATGACGACGTCACCCCGTGCGCCACATGGACGGTGAGCGCTGTCTTGCCGACACCCGGTGGCCCCAGAACGATCACGACGGCCGCCGCGGATGGGTTGGAGCTCAGGCTGTCCAGCGCGCTCGCAATCTCCGTCGATCTCCCAACGAAGTCCGCGGTGTCCGGTGGCAGCGCGCGTGGCAGCTCAGGAACGTAGCCTGGCTCCGGTAGCAGCGATCGGCCTGCCGCCTGTCGCTCGAACTCGACCTTACTCTCTTCGTCCAGTCGAAGAGCATTGGCCAGCAACTGTATCGATTGTGTGTGGGGCCGGAGGCTGCGACCGCGCTCGAGGTCTCTGATGGTTCGGACCCCCAGCCGAGATATGTCGGCAAGCTGGACCTGCGTGGACGGGCCATCCAGGACGGTTCTGGACGCCCGCCATTCCGATGCGATCAACCTGGCTCTGCGCCTCGGCGCGCCGATCCGAATCAGCGCGGCGACGCTGCAGAGGACGGCATCCCGTCTGGCCGATCCAGCGCTCCGGATCCTGCTCCGCGCAGAGAACGGCGCCGAATTGGGGAGACTGAGGTCTGGCGCGAGCCCCGCGCGGCGACCGTGTCCACGTGCAGCAGGCCTTCGAGATCACCACGGTCGCCCCGGAGACCGGAGACGTCCGCGTGGCAACCGTGCGAGAGCTGCCCGATACCACGCACCGGGCGATCATCGCACCCTCGCAGCCCCCGTCCGAGCCTGCCTGATGGAGAAGGCCCGACAGCACCGGAGACGCCGGCGGTTCCGCTCCACCGCCGCGGCTGGTCAGGCGAGATCGACCACCTGGCCGGGCCTGGCGACGTCGATCGGCCCTCGGTAGGCCTCGCGGGCCGCGCGCACGGCGGCATCGGGGTCCGACCCGGGCCAGAGATGGGTGAGCAGGAGGCGCCGCACGCCCGCCCGCGCCCGCGTCGGCGCCCGCTCGACAGGAACCGGGCGGCGTCGGCGGGCACCTGCTCCGGGTACATCGCCTCCCCGATGAAGAGGTCGGCGTCGCGCGCCAGGTCGAGGATGTGGACACTCGGCCCAGTGTCTCCCGTGTACGCGACCACCCTGGCGCCGGCCGTCCCGGAGCCCGGCGGGTACGGAGTGCGGCAGCGCCCAGGTCTCCACCCGGAAGCGGCCGATGCCGAAGCCTGTCCCCGGAACGAAGTCGTGCAGCCGATAGGCGTCGTCCAGCATTCCCGGCCGGTCGAGAGCGCGGACCCGGTCGAGCGCGTCGGGCGGCGCGAATACCGGCAGCGCGGCCGGCGGCTCCTCCCGAAGCGCCCGCGCCCGCAGCAGCGGGTGCAGATCGGCACAGTGGTCCGGATGCCCGTGGCTGAACAGCGCGGCGTCGACCCGTCCGCCGCCGTCCACTCCAGCGGCCGCGGCAGCGTGGCGTAGCCGAGGTCGACGACGAGCTGAAAGCCGTCGTGCTCGACCACGTGTCCGGCGCACGCCTGGCCGGCGGCGGGCCAGGCGCCGCAGCCGCCGAGCACGATGACCCGCACGGCGTCCGCTAGACGGGGCCCTGCGCCCGCATGCCGCGCAGCGTCCGCTCCAGCGCTGCCGCGGTGTGAGCGCTGGTGACGAACCCGCGGCGCTGCGTCGCATGGCCCGGATCGTCCGCGCCGCTGACCTGCCCCAGGACGACCTCACGCCCGTGGTGGCGCCGGGAGTCCTGGCCATCTTCGACGGCATCCGCGAGGGCAGCGGCGGCGACGACGAGCGATTGGAGCTGGGCTTCGTCGTCTGCGACGCGCTGTACGCCTACTGCCGGGCGGCCCGGGACGCCATCGAGACCTGACGACCGCTACAGGCCCGGCAGGGTCAGGCCCACGATACCGGCGGGGGCGACGAGCAGCGGCTCCTTGAGCCTGAACCGAAGTCGCAGCAAATAGACCACGCTGAGGAGCGCGATCGTCAGCGTCGGGACATCGACGATCGCGTGTCGGGCGAGGACCACGGTTGCGCCGGTGATGACGCCGGCGCGGACGCGGTGGCGCCCCGGGAGGTGCCCAGCTTCAGGGGTCATCGACGCAACGTCCAGCATTCCGGTCTCCTACGGCTCGATTGCAGGGAACCGGGCCGGCATGGTCACCATCGTGATCGACCGGGCCGGCCCCGTTGCGCCGCTGGCTACCCTGAGCGGGTCGGGGCGGCGATGCTGTCCCCGCGCCTGGCGCTGGGCCGGGCAGATGACGCGCCGGGGCAGCGGCCCTCCCCGCGCCAGCGCGTCGAGCTGGACCCGCACAGGCAGCACCGGGCCCGGCTCGGGACCCTGGGCGCGCCGGCGGCTTCGCGGGGTCGTGACCCACCAGGCGACGGAGGCGGCCGCGCTGCCGTCCAACACCACCCGCGGGCGCTGTCTCCCGGACCCGGCCTGAGGGCCAGGGACCGAGAACTCCTTCGCGTCGCGCCGTCCGCGGCGGAGCCGCCCGGCACGGCGGGCTGGGCATCGTTCAACGTTGCCACCCGGGCGGCCTCGGACGCTCGAACGCGTGCGTGCGGTCGCTGAGCCTCAGCCGGCGACCGCATCTCTCGGCGCGTTGGCCGGGGCGAAGCGCTGCACGAAACCGAGGGCGGTGTCCGCGACCTCGCGCCAGCCGCTGTCGATGACCAGCGCGTGACCGCGGTTGGGGATCTCGATGAACTCGGTGGTGCCTTCGTTGTGCTGCTGCTGGTGGAACAAGGCCTCGGCGATGGCGCGGGGGACGGTATGGTCCTTCTCGCCGGAGATGACGAGCAGCGGTCCGCGCTTGCAGCGCCCTGGCCTCGTCCTCGCTGACGGCATTGGCAAAGGCGTAGCGGAACTGGTCGTAGGTGAGCGGGATGGCGCGGTTGCGGTTGGCCGGGTTGCCGAGGACCGGCGACGCGGACTTCAGCGCCGAGAGCGGCAGCGGGAGCACGCCGCGGAAGGGCGCGGGGTCGATGGCCGCCGATACCGCGGCGAGGCCGCGGCACCTTGTCGCAGCCGATGATCGGCAAGCGCGCGGTCACCATCATCACCCGACCGCCGGATGTTCTCCTTCAGCCTGGCGTTCTTGAGCTCGGCGCCTCCGATGCTCATCGCCGCTTCGGACGAGATGACCTGGATGCAGACCATCAGCATGGTCCGCCATCTCCCCGGCCGTCCTCGGCTGCTTCCCAACTCCGTGACGAGGCCGGTGCCGGTGGGGTGGTGCCCACACCGAGTTGCCGTCAACATGGGACGTGGGTGCTGGCATCCGCGCGGACGCGCAAGCGAATTCAGCTGAGGGACAGAGATGCTGCTCGAAAACAAGAATGCGGTCGTCTACGGCGCCGGGGGCGCGATCGGCGGCGCCGTGGCGCGTGCCTTCGCCAGCGAGGGAGCACGCGTCTTCCTATGTGGTCGCGGCCAGGCGTCTGTGGACCGGGTAGCGGCTGAGATCGCAAGAGCAGGGGGCGCGGCCGAGACTGCCCAGGTCAACGCGTTGGACGAGCGGGCAGTCGAAGCACACGCCGCCACCGTGGCCGCGAAAGCAGGCGGCATTGACATCTCCTTCACCGCGATCAGCCATGGCGATGTGCACGGCACGCCACTGATGGAGATGCCATACGAGGAGTTTGCGCGCCCCGTCAGCAACGCGATCCGGGCACAGTTCCTGACCACGCGCGCAGCCGCCCGGCAGATGACGAAGAGGCGCACTGGCGTGATCATGGCGATCACAGCCACGACAGCTCGGTATGTCATCCCTGAGGTGGGCGGCACGGGCGTTGCCTTCGATGCAATCGAGAGCCTGTGCCGGCAGTGGGCTGCAGAAATCGGTCCGCTTGGCATCCGGGTGGTGTGGCTGCAGACGACCGGCATCCCGGAGGCCTATCACGACCAAGGCGGTCCGGCGCCTGCCTATGGCACCGGCCGGCCGATGTCCGGTGAGGAGTTCGTCGGATGGCTCAAGAGCAAGACGATTCTCGACCGGCTCACCACGCTTGCGGACGTAGGCCACGTGGCCGCTTTCCTAGCGTCGGATCGCGCCGGCGCGATGACGGCAGCCGGCGTAAACCTGAGCTGCGGCTCCGTCCCGACTCGCTAGCGCCGGAGCCCTCTCCTTCGTCCGGCCTGTCCGTACCAGCAAGCAGGGGAGGGCGCTACATTGCTGCTCGAAGATGGCAGACAAGCCGACCGGTACCGTCACCTTCCTCTTCACCGACATCGAGGGCTCGACGCGGTTGCTGCACGCGCTCGGCGACGCCTACGCGAAAGTCCGCGGTGAGCACGACACGACCATCCGCGACGCCATCGCCGCAGGTGGTGGCACGGAGGTGGACACGGCAGGCGACTCCTTCTTCGCCGTCTTCCCGAGCCCACGGGGTGCGGTGCAGGCTGCCGTGATCGCCCAGCGCGAGCTCGAGGCTCACGACTGGCCGGCCGGCTCCCCCGTGCGCGTGCGCATGGGGCTCCATACCGGCGACGGTGTTCTCAGCGGGTCCGGCTATGTAGGCATGGACGTGCACCGGGCGGCTCGTATCGCCGACGCAGCCCACGGAGGGCAGGTCATCCTATCCGATGCGACGCGCGGCCTCGTACAGCACTCCCTGCCGGTGGGAACCTCGCTGCGGGACCTGGGTGAGCACCGGCTGAAGGACATCCTGAATCTCGAGCACCTTTTCGATCTGGTCATAGTCGGGCTGCGAGCGGAGTTCCCTCCGCCGCGGACACTCGACGCCCGCCCCAACAACCTCCCGGCACAGCTGACCTCGTTCGTGGGCCGTGAGGAGCAGATCGCGGAGATCACGCAGCTGCTCGGGCGCACACGGTTGCTGACACTCACGGGGCCAGGCGGAACCGGGAAATCCCGACTGGCCCTGCAGGTTGCCGCGGAGACGTTGGGCGACTATCGGGACGGTTCTTTCTTCGTCGACCTTTCCCCAATCATGGATCCGGCCCTGGTGCCGGCCGTCATGGCCAGGGCCCTGGGCGTGGCGGAGACCCCCGGAGTGCCGATCATCGAAGGCCTTCGGACTCACCTGCGTCACAGGGACCTCCTCCTCGTGGTCGACAGCTTCGAGCAGGTCGCCGCTGCCGGGCCCGTGCTGGAGGGCCTCTTGACCGCCGCCCCCCGGGTGAAGGCGCTGGTCACCTCCCGCGTCGTGCTGTCGCTGCGAGGCGAGCAGGAGTACGCGGTGCCACCTCTGAGACCACCTGACCTGGGCCAACAGGCAGGTCCCGCCGACCTCGATCGGTCCGAGGCGGTGAGGTTGTTCACAGAGCGCGCGCTCGCGGTTCAGCCGGGGTTCCGGCTGACCGCTGAGAACGCGGAGGCGGTGGCCGAGATCACCGTCCGGCTGGATGGTCTTCCACTCGCAATTGAGCTGGCCGCCACCCGAACCAAGGTCCTGACTCCCGAGCAGATGCTGCCGCGGCTCCAGCAGAGCCTTACTCTCCTGACGTCCGGTGCGAGAACGCTTCCCGAGCGCCAGCGCACGTTGCGAGGCGCGATCGCCTGGAGCTACGACCTCCTGCCCGAGGCCGAGCGAGGCCTCTTCGCGCGCCTCTCTGTCTTCAGCGGAGGCTGGACGCTGGCAGCCGCAGAATCGGTAGCCGAACCCGATGAGCTCGCCCTGGATGCCCTCGAAGGACTCTCCTCCCTGCTGGACAAGTCCCTGGTTCGGGCTGACGAACCCAACGGTCAGCCACGGTTCTCGATGTTGGAGACGATCAGGGAGTTCGGGCAAGAGCAGCTCTCGGCTGCCGGCGAACTGGAGCACGTGCGCCGGCGCCACGGCGAGTACTTCCTCCATCTTGCCCTGGAGGCCGAGGCTCACCTGACCGGTGTCGACCAGGCCAAGTGGCTCGACGCGCTGGACCGGGAGCGCGGCAACCTGCGGGTTGCCCTGCGCTGGGCCATCGACTCCGACCAGGCACAGGTTGCGCAGGAGGCCGCCGGCGCGTTGTGGAGGTTCTGGCACCAGCGCGGCCATCTGGCCGAAGGCCGGCGATGGCTCGGTGAGATCCTGGCTATGCCCTCCGGGCAGCGGCCCACCGCGGCTCGCGCCAAAGCGCTCTCGGGGGCGGGCGGCATAGCCTGGTGGCAGGTAGACCACCCGGCCGCCAGATCTTTCTACGACGAAGCCCTCGCCGTCGAGCGGCAGGTGGGCGCCCCGGCAAGGATCGCAGAAGCGCTTTATGACGATGCCTTCGCGCAGGGCGCCGCTGGTGACTTCCAGACCGCCAACGGCCTGCTCGAAGAGAGCCTCGACCTCTTCCGCCAGACGAAAAACGAACACGGCGTGGCGCGCGTGCTGGTCATGCTGATCCTCCCCGACGCCCGGGCCGGCAACTGGGACCGAGTCATCGCCCGCATCGAGGAAGCGGTGGCCATCTGGCGCCGATTGGGTGACCGTCTGCAGCTTGCCTTCGATCTGATCTGGCTTGCCTTCGCCTACGGCCGCGCAGCTCGCTGGCGGGACGCGCACCTGGCTGCGGTCGAAGCGCTTTCGATCTTTCGCGAGGCGGACAACGCGACCGGAGTCGCCCTTGCCTTTCGCGATCTCGCATTCCTGGCCGGCTGGGAAGGCCGGCCCCAGGACGCGCTCCGGCTCGCCGGTGCGGCGGAATCTTTGCGAGAGAAGATCGGGGGCGGCCCGCCCCAGGGCTTCGGCGGCATGCTGGAGGGCGACCCGGCGGCTGAAGCACGGAGACAGCTGCCGGAAGCGGAGGCTGAACGCACCTGGCAGGAGGGTCGCAGCCTGGGCGTGGAGGAGGCCGTCGCCCTGGCCGCGTTCTGGAGCGCACAGTGAACCTTCAGTCGTCCATTGACACTACGCTGGCCTGGCCGAGCGCTCACAGGGTCGCGTCAAAGTCCGGGTGGCTGAGCTGAGTGTTGCCGGCAGCGCTGTTTGAACACAGAACGGCAGGGCTACGTGGTGACGATTCGGCAACGCTCGGTGGTGATGTGGGCGAACGCGCAGATGTGCGAGGCCGGGGCGGCGCGCTCGTGGAGAGCGCCCGCCCCGGTCTGA